>NZ_LFZV01000001.1:383286-713286 GCF_001183965.1 Bacillus sp. FJAT-27916 | reverse complement strand
TGGGCTTTCACATCAGACTTAAAGGACCGCCTGCGCGCGCTTTACGCCCAATAATTCCGGACAACGCTTGCCACCTACGTATTACCGCGGCTGCTGGCACGTAGTTAGCCGTGGCTTTCTGGTCAGGTACCGTCAAGGTGCCAACCTATTCGAATGGCACTTGTTCTTCCCTGACAACAGAGCTTTACGACCCGAAGGCCTTCTTCGCTCACGCGGCGTTGCTCCGTCAGACTTTCGTCCATTGCGGAAGATTCCCTACTGCTGCCTCCCGTAGGAGTCTGGGCCGTGTCTCAGTCCCAGTGTGGCCGATCACCCTCTCAGGTCGGCTACGCATCGTCGCCTTGGTGAGCCGTTACCTCACCAACTAGCTAATGCGCCGCGGGCCCATCCGTAAGTGTTAGCCAAAGCCAACTTTCCCTCTGGCACCATGAGGTGTCAGAAACTATTCGGTATTAGCACCGGTTTCCCGGAGTTATCCCAATCTTACGGGCAGGTTGCCCACGTGTTACTCACCCGTCCGCCGCTAATCATCCGGGAGCAAGCTCCCATCTGATTCGCTCGACTTGCATGTATTAGGCACGCCGCCAGCGTTCGTCCTGAGCCAGGATCAAACTCTCCAAAAGATGTTTGATCTAGCTATAATTTAAAACATTGACGAGAGTTAAACTCTCAAGTTTTAAGACTTGCTTAGCGTTTCGTTTTGTTTAGTTTTCAAAGAACAATCTATTTCTTTTTATTCGTCGTTTTAGCGACTTTCATATTATATCAAGATAACTTTTAGCTGTCAACACTTTTTTTAAAAAGTTTTAAGAGCTTATCACTTCAATTATCTTGTGCCGCTCAAGCGACTTAAATAATATACCAGAATAACTATTCTGCGTCAACAACTTTTTTATAACTTTTCATTCACTCGAAGTGAACGTTAGTAAATATACCATGCTCCTATAAAGTTGCGCAAGTACTTTTTTATAACTTTTTTTATTTCCCTTCTCTATACCTACATAACATCACGGCAGGATTTAATCCTTATAGAAGAAACACATTTAATCTGACACCTTTCTCACTTGTATTTTTCTCTTTCTATTTGATATTAAAATGAATAATCCTAGACCGAATAATATCATGGCCGAACCGATCAGTTGGGCTACCTTTATATGTTCATGTAGTAAATAATACGCCAAAACACTTGCCCCTACTGGTTCAAATAGGATTGCCATAGAAATTGTTGTACCGCTTACCCACCCAAGTGCCCAATTCAACAAGGAATGGCCGAATAAAGTCGGTATTATAGCCAACAACAGAAAAATCACCCATTCTGCTGGCGGATAAGGACCAAATGCCTCTCCTTTTAACCATACGTAGAATCCCAACACGACCGCACTCATACTATAGACGGTAAAGGTGTATGCTGTCAGCCCGACCTTCTTTCGTAAAATCTGCCCGATCATAAAGTAAGCAGTTATAAGTGCACACGACAATAAAGCAAGAGCATCTCCGTACAGTGCTGTTCCCTCCGCAGTAAAATCTCCCGCTCCAATAACAATGCTTCCACCTATAGCAAGGATGATACTAAAGAAGACCCCTGCTGTTACCCTTTCCTTAAATAAAATAAAAGCAGCAATAAAAGCAAATAAAGGCTGCATCGTCACGAGTACCGTTGAGCTTGCGACTGAAGTATACCTTAATGACTCAAACCATAGAATGAAGTGAAAGGCTAAAAACACCCCTGATACCAGGGAAAGAAGCCATTCCTTCAGTCGAAAGCTCCTGACCTCCTTTATCGCTCCGCGAAAGAAAAGCGGCAAAAGCATCAAACTTGAAAAAAGCAATCGATAAAAAGCCATGACACCTGAATCCGCACTTGAATAGCGCACAAGTATAGCCGAGGATGAAATAGCTGTTACACCGATTGCAATGGCTATATAGGGTTTATAAAATGTATTTTTCATATATAGATCCAACCTTTAACTTTATTTACATACTATTTTTAGAAACAATTCATAATAGTGGAACTTTATCACGACATATCTTATTCTAGATAGAAGATTCTCACAGAAAGGCGGTTAAAGCAATGGATTTCGCTATAATTGACGCACATATGCTTGTGAAATTGTGCATTTCAGCCGCACTGGGACTGATCATCGGCCTTGAACGAGAAATTAAAAGGAAGCCTGTCGGTCTAAAAACCTCCCTTGTCATATCTATCGTCAGCTGCCTGTTGACGATTGTTTCTATTGAATCAGCCTATACGGCCAAAGGTTCAGAATTCGGAGTGGCTGTCACAATGGATCCTCTCCGTCTAGCAGCACAGATTGTGTCTGGGATTGGCTTTATCGGAGCAGGTGTCATCCTTAGAAGAGGGAATGACAGCATATCTGGTTTAACTACCGCGGCACTTATATGGGGAGCCGGCGGTATCGGAATAACCGTAGGCGCAGGTTTCTATATGGAAGCAATCGCAGGCGTACTATTATTAATTATAAGTGTTGAACTATTGCCATACCTATTCAATCTCATCGGGCCGCGGAAGTTCAGAGAAAAGGAACTCTATTTAAAACTCGTTATAGGAGAGAAAGAAAAGATTGCCGCAATCATTTCTCTTATTGAAAAGCATAATATTGCTATTAAATCAGTGAGGATAAAGGACTTGGCTACAAATCACCTTGTCCAGCTCAGAACAACAGTTGACAACAAACGCAAAGTAACCGATGTATATTATTCCGTTTCAGAGATTGATGGAATCATGAGCATTGAAATTGAAAATGCATGATACTTCTCTTCTCCATAAAGCGGCAGCGGCTGTGTTCTCACACCGCTGCTTTTTTAGGTATTAGCTACATGTTTATTTTCTAAAAAATTATTTAATCCACATTGACATTCTATTGAATTTCGATAAAATAGAATTTGTAAGAAAAAAGAGATAATATTTTGGGGCTATAGTTCAGCGGGAGAATGCTTCGCTGGCAGCGAAGAGGTCAGGGGTTCGAATCCCCTTAGCTCCATTACCGAGAAACCCTTGATAATCAAGGGTTTTTTCTTGTTTTACGGGAGCTTTCTTTTCGAGGAGCAGGTGGGATTGCACATTTATTGCACAAGTTATTTTGGCTCTATGATTATTGAAAGAATGCTTCTTCAAAGCGGATGGCCGCTTCCTCCTGGATATCGGAGGATACGTGAGAATAGAGATCTAATGTCACCCCCACCCGACTGTGACCCAATCGTTCAGCGACGATTTTCGGATTCACGCCGCTCTCCAGCATCAAGGTAGCGTGCAGATGACGTAAATCGTGTATGGTGATTTTCGGGACTTCCGCTTTCTCAATATACCGATTAAAGGTTCTTAAGATATTGTTTGGATCTTTGTACATTCCTTTATTCGTTGGAAAGACAATCCCTTCCTCTCGATACCCAAAGAATTGACTCTTCTCCCTCCCCTGTACCTGGCGATGTTCCGTAAGAACTTTTACCACATAAGGGGAGATGGAGATTTGCCGCTTAGACTTTTTCGTTTTCAAATCCTTCACGATGAGCCCTTTTCCTTTTACCCGAGCGACACTCCTACGCAAGTGGATCTTTCCCTTCACCAGATTAATATCATTCCATTTCAATCCTAACAGCTCTCCCTTCCGCATCCCTGTAAAGATCGCTAGGATAAAGAAGGTCTCATCCGGTTTTCCTTGGATGGCCTGTAAGAATTGTTCGGTTTGTGCTTGATTCCAGGGGGTCGATTCTTTTGAACGGACCTTTGGTGGCGTAGCCACCAACACAGGATTGTTCTCAAGTAGAGACCATTTAACCGCTTGGGACAGGACACTATTGAGTAAATTATGCAACTCCCTGACAGTCTTGGTCGAAAGCCCCTCATCCAGCTTCTCATTATAAAACTCATCCAACATTCTTGCTGTAATGTGATTTAGCTGAGTCTGTCCAAAATAGGTCACCAAATGCTTCTGGATAAGATACCACCGGTTCCCGGCTGTCGTTTCAGCCACATTTCTTCGATAAAACGTGTGGAACCACTTCTCCACAAATTGATCAAACGGCTCTTCAGACAGTTCTCTTCTTTGAGTATCCATCCATAGCTGATTCAAATATTCCTGAGCGTCCCTTTTTGTCCGGAAACCGCTCTTTGACTTTTGAATCCTCCGTCCATTATGATCTTTCCCAATATCCACTCGGACACTGTATGAAGATCCTCTCTTTGTTATACTTCCTTTCATAATTGCAAATACCTCCATTTTGAATGAAGGTATGGTGGTCTTTATTAGGATAACCAGATGTTCGTAATTCCACGCAATCATATTGAGATTTCTAATTACTATTGAGAGGAAAATTCTTAACAATTCATCTAATCTATAACAATTAGGAGTATAGATGAACAATTGTATAGTTAGAATTCATTAAGCTACTTTCTATTACAGCCATACTGATTAGCGAGTACATTTCCATTTCCCCTAATTTAACATCGAACAACCTAAGTTCTTTATCTAAACAAATAGGAAGGACCGTCTTACTTAGATTATGCCAACACTGAATTTCATATCTATCTGCTAATTCCTTTAAAGCTATTTTTAACATTTCATCAACTTTAAGACTCATTCTTTCCCTTTTATTCCACAGTGAAGCAGCTATCCACACCAAAGCAATCCCCTCTGGATCATTTCTTACCTCCCACAACATATTTGCAGTTTTCCTTATTCCTTTTCTAGTCTCATCAAACAGTTCAATATTCCTAAAGTTTTCTTCTAATGCTTTTTTTCGTTCGTCTAATTTTATCGAAGGCCACCAAGTTACTCCGTCTATATATCCCGTTCCTTTGTAATTGACTTTTATTTCTTCGATATTAAGCTCCTTAGAAACAAACGGATACATATTCTCAAGTTCACATCTCCACGCTCTATAAATTTCATTCCAATCCATCTTCATATCCATACCTCTCCTTTTATGCAAAGACAGCATTATCATTTCACTACTTCGTTTATTATCTGGCATATATTTATTCCATATCATCCTCAAAATACAACCTTAAATACCTACAACACTCTTCCCATTCTTTTTTAATATTAGGCGGATCCCATTCTGTCCCACATTGCATATCGAATTCAAGTAAGTATTTAAGCTCAACGTAGCGTTCATTTACCAAAAGCGTAAAGAAAAACCCTAGCTTATCAACCATATATTTATTTAATGTTTTCATATCTTCTTGGGACAATTGACTAATCTGCTCAGGTGGAGTCTCAGGCGTAGCTTCAAAATAACCTACCCTTCCACTATGCATATCTTCGACAGGCCCATTCCTAAAACAAAAATGAGTTAATGCTACAGCAAGGTTCCTAATAAAATCTTCTCCTCCAATAAATTCAAGAGGTTCAATCAAACCATTTTCATAATGAAGTTCTGACAGTATTTCGTTAGCATCTTCCACGCCGTATAACTCATTCTCTTCCATAAAGTTCAATAGATCTTTCGCTAACATCAGAATCCACTCTCCCTCGATGCTTAATTACTAGTTTGCTTAATATTAAATTACCCTGCTAGATTTGAAAGAAGACAGGAAAAATATGAGAAATCATAAGGTCGGTTTAGAGATTAGAGGATATAGAAAATAATTTTGTTACTAAGAAGAATACGACACATATTAAACTAAAAGGGTATTGATCTAAGAAGGATTGGTACTGCACCATTAATGCCCTATTATGTTGAACTTCTTATTGTGAAACTGGGGAGTTTCAATATTATATAGTTCAGCGAGAACTTTAGTGGAAGAAGGAATTTACACTTTAGATGGTGAATACTAATAATAAAACTGACGAGGAGAAACCAAATGAAAGTGAAGAAATCGGTATATAGTTTGGTGTTTATATCCTGCTTGGTCAGTTTTCTTCCTTTATGTGCGAACGCAGAAACAAAAGAAGACATAGAGGGAGAAATTGAACAACTAAGATCAGCTATCCAAGAATTAAGCCAGCAAGAACAGGAGAAGTGCCAAGAATTTGATGTTGAAAATTTAGAATGTGCAAGAATAAAAGGAAGTATGGTTGGTAAAGCAAATAGAATCATTGCTCTTGAACAGAGATTAATTGAGATTGAGAATAATGAGGCTAACATCGGCCGTGAAGCAGATATAGCAGAAAAGCAACAACAGGATGAAGTAGAAAAAGAAAATAGAGAAGAAAAAAGATTATATAAGTTAATTGGTGTGGTTTTTGTTGGTTTATTGTTGATAGCTGCGTTATTTCTGGGTAGCTTATATGTGATTCTAAAAAAGATGAGAAAATAACTTTATTGTTGCTCTTATCTCTTTTATGATGACAGATGCAAAAGAAGAATTGCTCCTTAATCAACAAACAGAACAGGGGCAATACCAGAAGATTAAGGCTGTCATACTGACGGTCTTTTCTTATGCTGCTAACGGGGCAGATTAGTTGAATTAGGGAAATTCAAGGATGTATTTTTGATTGAATTTTCTTTTTTTAGTTTTTTCAAATCTTATGATTGTTTCAATGTACTTGAGCTTTTGTATGTCTATCATTCCTTATGAAAAGTCGTATTAAAATAAAAAAGCAACCTTTACATCTCGATTGCTTTAAATAACTAATAATCTTCGAATATATGTCCACTTCCCTAGGGTTATGGATATCTTGAATTACTTAGGTTGGGATATTTTAATTTCGTGGATTTTTGCCTCAAAACAACTGGCACAAATAGCTTTATATTTGCTAAGTCCCTTCTTAGTTGGATAGAGGAGGGCCACCCCATTTTGGCCGCAATCTTCGCACAGATTTTGGCCAAACAGCTTCCCGTTCTGATAACTCTTAAAAGCTATTGATGCTATTCTCGAAACACTCTTAACGCAACGACACGTATTTCTGTATATCGAATAATTGTGTTCCTCAATACCGACTTGGCCGGTTCTTTCTTTTTTGATTCCAATAATGCCTTTCCTACAGAGTGGACATTGATGTTCTGTGTATATTGCCAAAAAATATAACCCCTTTACATTTACCTATCGTACAAAGTTCAGTTTACCGCATATGTTATTTTTTTCCTATATAATTAACGACGATATTGGTATTTTTGGTATTAAAAGTAAGTGCGTTCAATAAAGCCAACTTATCTAATTGTCCAATAGCAATATACTGATTCTGTTTTTGCATCAAAAAAAGTTGGTTACAAATTCTTTGCAAGACCCTTTGCTTGCAAAAATATTCTTTTGAATTAAATATACACTTAAGGGATTATTAGTTTTCTTATCCAGGAAATGAAGGGAAAAAGTTATAGAATGGCTATTATATTAATAGTAATCTTAATATTGACAGTAGTATTAGTGGTCTCATTGATTTATCTTGTCGTTTCTGGAATAAATATTCGGGCTGAAGAAGAGAGAAGACAAATACAATATGAGGAGAACTTAAGGAATTCAGGGATTTTAGAAGTGGATGTTATGGACGGTAGAGTTTTTGAGGATTTTTTGATGAGCATATTAAAGCAGAGAGGCTATAATGTCAGTGAAACATCTACAACAGGCGACTATGGTGTTGATCTTATCCTATACTCGAATGAAAAAAAGATTATCGTACAAGCTAAACGCTATTCAAGTAAAGTTGGTATAAAAGCAGTTCAAGAAATATCTTCTGCTAAAAATTTCTATAATGCTGATGAATGTTGGGTGGCAACAAACAATTATTTTACTAACCCTGCTAAAAATCTAGCCGAGGCTAATAATGTCACATTAATAGATAGAGATGATTTACTGGAGTGGTTAATGGAAGATAATAAAGGTCCAAGAATGAAAAGGCGAGAAAATAAAAAGCCAGAAAACTTCTATTCAGTAATGAAGAGATTGCTGTTGAACAAATAGGGGCGTTAATCCAAGAAGGATTAACGTCCTTTTCTGTTGAATTCCTAATGGTAGAAACGGAAATATTATTTCAGACATCTAGGAGGATGCTCAGATGTTTAATGTTTTTGTTTTAATCGGATTTTTATCTACACAGTCTGGTGTATAGTCCTCTGCTTGAACGGGATTTCAATCTTGCAGAAGATTAGGTCCGAAAAAGAAGATTACACAAAAACACTATATGGTTTACAGTTTCTGCAACGATTCTAATATGGGAACTATTTGCAATTTTAGCATCTATCGTTAATGAGCTGGATGTGCTTTAAGTAGCCAGGAAAAGCCTCTCTTCTAGTAGTAAGGAAGGAGACTTTTTTGTGCAGCATTATCAACGTATTAAAAAAATTAAAAAATTAAAAAAGTTTTTTCTCTGCTAGCAGATACTTCCCATTATTATAAGGTTACTCATCTATTTCTTTAGGCATATTTTTAGCTTTATCAATACACGACTTATAATACTCATCTATATTTTTACCAGAATACAACCTACTAATTATAAATAAGTAAGTTATCGCTATTACGACCAATAAATATCCCCAACTTAACCAACTATAAATATGATTTAAAAAATGAAAGGAAGAAATAACAATACAGGATATTATTAACCCTACACTACCACCACCTAATTCGTGTTTCTTTGATAATAGATATCTATACCTATTTTGATATATTTCACCCATTTGGGGATTAGAAAACAATTTATCAAGTAAAAGTTCCTCTTCGAAGTAATCGTCCCATCCGTTATAATCTTCTCCGAATTGAAATTTAAAGGATACCCACGTAATAGAATGATGAAGCTGATTTAAAATATATCCTAAAGGTACTCCAACAGCTGTTAAAGTAGCTGCAACTCCTAGAAGTACATTCTCTTGTAATAATATCTTCCTAAAATCCTCATAAAACAATATGAAGTATGGACTTAAAATTAAAATCATTGTCCACCCTGGAATTCCCCATCGAATTAAATACTTAGTATCTAAGTTCACTTGATCACTCTCCTTAATAATTTGTTTTTCGACATTATATGGAGATTTTCCTTCAAACAAACTCCTACCTTGCAAATAACATTTGCGACTAATTTCTTAATCTATTTTCTTCAACAGTAACCAGTTCCCTGTTCTCAACGGTTCGTTCATCCTTTTTGGAATAATAGACTCCTTTAGCAGAGATTGTAGCTTTGAAAATTTATGATTTTCTTATTTCAATAGTAGGGCATTAATCCTCCTTGGTTCAACACCTCTGTTACTTTAACAAAACATTATCATCGCTTCCCTCCCATATTTGGCGAAGCGCGGTTAAAGACATCTCTAATAAACCGCTATAAATCGAACGGTAAATACTTTTAAAACTAAGCTTCCCTAGATACAAGCAACCAGCGATTTGATCGAGTTACCAGGTATCCCCTAGCTTTTTTGAACAGCTTCTTTTAACTCGGCAATTAGCTTTACTTTAGCGCCAAAGTCTACTTTATTGGCTTGATAGTGTGTTTGCGTTTCCTAGATTATACAATTTTGGTGGCGATGTAGCTCTCTTGGCAATTGCACGAATAGTATATCCTAATTCAAGCGTTGCTATTTTTTAACGTTCAGATATGGTAAGATGTTTGTTTGCTTTAGCGTTATTGTCAATTAGGCTATAACAACCTTTAGTGTATTTGAGGTATAATTCCAGTATAAGAAATAATACCCAATACCAAAGGGGGAGCTGGATTGAAAAAGTTCGATTTAAATATCGAGAAAGTGCTTGAACACTGGACGATTCCTCACGCTTTAAGAGAAATCATTGCGAACGCATTAGATGAATCCTATTTAACTAATACGGAGGAACCACGTATTTTCAAAGATGTAGATAATCACTGGCATATCAAAGACTTTGGAAGAGGTCTTAAATACGAGCATTTAACTCAAAACGAAAATGACGAAAAGACCAACAATCCAGATAAGGTCATCGGTAAATTTGGTGTTGGATTAAAAGATGCATTGGCTACATTTGATCGAAGAAATATTGGGATTCTAATACAATCCAAATATAGCGACATTACCATTGATAAGCTAACAAAGGGAGACTTTGATGATGTGATCACCCTGCACGCCATTGTTAAAGAACCGTCGCACCCTGGGATGATAGGGACTGAATTCATTTTTACTGGATTAAAAGATGAAGACATTGAGCAGGCCAAAGACTTCTTTCTTCTCTACTCTGGAGAACGAAAAATAGAAAAAACGAAGTATGGCCAACTCATTGAGAACAAGAAGAATCGTTCTAGAATATATGTGAATGGGATTTGCGTTGCGGAAGAAGAAAATTTGCTGTTTTCATATAACATCACTTCCACCACTAAGAAACTTCGTCAGTCCTTAAATCGGGAGAGGTCAAATGTTGGGCGAAGTGCTTACACAGACAGGGTGAAATCCATCCTTCTTGATTGTAAAGGTGCGGAGTTCGCCGAGAAATTGGTGAATGATTTACAAAAGATTCAAGCAGGTAATTCGCACGATGAATTAGATTGGATTGATGTTCAAGTTCACGCCTGTAAAATATTGAGTAGTCAGGAAAAAGTAATGTTTTTGACGGCTAACAGCTTAATGGATGGAGGTAAGTATCTAAGTTATGCCAAAGATGAGGGTATCCGGATTATTACAGTTCCAGACTCCCTAGCCTTCAAGTTAGGGAAAAGCACAGACCTTAACGGAAACCAATTTAGAAACTTAGAATCATATGCTATAGAGTGGAATGAACAATTCGAGTTTGACATCATAAAAGTTCACCAACTTACGAACAAAGAAAGAGAAGTCTTTAACCATAGGGATATCATTTTAAGTTGGTTTCCGAAGAAGGGTAAGGTTGTGAAGGACATTTTGATTTCTACTACAATGCGGCCAGACAGTCTTATTGGTTCTGATGCCCTCGGAATATGGGAAAGTTCTACAAGGCAAATCATCATCAAGCGTAGCCAACTAAAATCCCTCCAATCCTTTGCAGGTACACTTGTACACGAGTTGGTTCACGCTCATACCGGTACAGATGATAACACAATAGAATTTGAAATAGAATTAACGGAAATGCTCGGAAAATTATCAGCTCTTATCCTTGAAACTCCAAGAGCTGAGAAATCGAAAAGCCGATTCAGAAGACTATTTGACTTTTAGCAATCTCAATCCTCAAAAGATGTCATCTAGATCGTTTGGAGAATAAGTATTCGAATCACGCTTTCTGTAAGAGGGTGCGGTAGTTCAGTCAAAACACGAAAGTGAACAGAAAAAAGCTATCAAGATTTGACTTGATAGCTTTTTCGATGTACAAAATTAAAATGTTCTAACTGGTAAAATCAAATGAAGCGATGAATCATCCTCTTTAGGTACTAGCGTAAATGGCCTCATAGCTGTTGTGAATCGTATATTCAATTGCTTTTTTCCACCTAAGGACTTTAATTCATCTGCAAGATGTTTTTTAAGGTATTTGAAAGAAAAAAGACAACGAAATCGTTGCCTTTTTCTTTTTTTCTAAAGGGCTTTCGATAAAGAAGGGGCTTCGATGTTGCTTTCGAACTTGTCCAAGATTTTCTCACTAACTAAACTCGTATCTAAAATTTGATTTCCTGCGAGCAGTTTTGTAGCAGACACAGCCTGAAAGAAACTTAAATGAGGTTCATCTTCATTCCCGAAACAAATATCTTTGAAAGCCTTATGTTCCTTCGCTGAGATGCTTGTTTCATTTCCGTGAGCAATATTATTTCTTGTTCTTCTGATCATATTATGTAGGTTCTTGTCTATTGTGAATCTGAGTAAATTTAAAATCGGATAGATTCTGTCTAACGTTGAGTAGTCTTTCAGTTCCTTGAAGTATTCGAAAATTTTATGTAACGAGGAATTTGATCTTTTACCCTTCAAGAATTCAACTATGTCGTTTAGCTCCTTTTCTAATATGGCTATATATCCAAAAGTGAGTAATGAGTAATCCGAAATGGAAGACTTATTGCTCGTGATTAATTTCTCTAACTTCTGAAGGTCTTTAATTTTGGCTATGGAGCTCTTAGATAGACCGGAATATAAGTGGGCATCATTATCCTCATCCTCAAACTTAAAGGCAACGGATGCCTCATACGCAAGTTCGTTTGTATTCATTTGTTTTCTATATAGTTTAATAAATCTAGAGTGCTGAGCTTTAATAGGATTAATACTTGTTGCGTCAATGGATTGTTTTAATATCTGTAAATAATGCTCAAGCATTTTGTAACAGTGGGGCAGGAACCAAGTTAGGGAATTGCAGATAGTATTTTGGATTTCTCTAACCAGCTTTTCTAAATGTGTTAACCTTCTACTGTTACAATGCTCGCCTATTTTCATTTGGATGATAAACATATTTACCCGAAAGAAAAAAGTCGCTAAGATTTCCTCTTTCAGTTCGTCATTTTCCCGCTTATCAAAAGGAGTTACAACACTTTCTATTTTGGAACCTTTAGCAACAAGCGGCTGTTCTAAGAACTTCTTCAGCTCATCAATAGAGTATTTTTTTAAAGATTGATAGTTTTCTTTTGAAATGTTTTCAACTCGATTCTTGATATGCTGGGCTATTGTTTCGCTGTTGATTGGGTTAATCTCCAAATCAGGATTTAAATGATTAAGAAACGCATATAACCGCGAAGCTAGTGGTTTATTGTAATCTATGTAGGAAATGATTGCTTTTTGGATATCCTCAGCTTTAGCAAGAATTAGACCGTGGTCTTTATCTAAGAACGGATAATGCTGTGTCCCATCTAGTAGTTTTTTTGGATCAGGTTCTATTTCACCCAATACCATCCCTGATCTCACTATATGGTCAGCAAACGCATTGTGAAAACCCAGTTGTGCTAAGTCTGGATTTAGTTCTTTTAATTCGTTTTTGTAAATATCACTTATAAGTTCTTGATATTCTCCAATAGTTAGATTGAATTCTTCTGGTACAAGTTCACCGCTGATGCAGATTTGCAAACCTTGCTGTTTCCTAACTTTACTCAATATCTTTTCTTTTTTGTCTTTTCTCATAGAAGTCTCCTTAATGCACAGTAGTTTATACATATAATTTTATCAAAATGGTTCAGGTTCATATGGTTGATTTTAAACTAGTAAATAGAGACTCATACTAAAAAGGATGATTTCTTTTTGTATCTAATTCATTAAAAACGGATGACACAATCACAGTGTACACTTATCACTTTGTCGTCAAGAGCTGTGATCAGCCCTTTTTTGTTAATCCACAAACGGGGCAGCGCGACAAGTTTTGTTATAAGCACTCCGGTGCGAAAGACGAGGAATTTCCACAGAAACTCTAACTTTATAACCGAGGATAGGAATGATAAAACCATGTATTTTGAAACTATCCCATTGATACTCCTGCATGCGTCATAATGGACAGATTATGGGGTATGAAGCTCAGGTGAAGTCGGCAGAACAAAGGCTAAAGCCATTCCTTTCAGGATAAAGGTATGCCAATGGATATGCCGGATGGCTGAAAAACTAAATAAGGTGAGAATTTTCTTACACAAAGAACGGACGAACTTCCGAATGTACAGGTCTAGAGTTTTGAACAATAGGAAACTATTGTACCACCCTTACGGTGGTGTGAGTGATGTGGAGTAAAAATTGCCCCTCTGAAACACGTTATATCGAACAATGGCGGTATCCAGCTCACAGGCTTACAGGAAGCACCTACGTTTAGATAGATAGCTAAGTTATAAGGGACTTGGAAAGTAAGGAACGTTGATTCGAGGGCTGTCACCCAAAACGGTTGCTATAAGTAATTGAACGAAATGCACTTGTCCTTATGAGGGTAGGGGTACGACTGATGAAGCTTCTGTAATGGAGGTAGAGGAACAGCCCCAAGTCTAGTGATTGGCAACGATTATTTTTCAAACGTGCATTGCACCGGTCGGGTAAGAACGTGGGAACATCACCTCACAAAGGAATGATGCCACAGTGCAAGCTCTACGATACTGGGATTACTATGATATGACCGACACTTTTACTGACTTGTACCACCGAGCTAAAAATAAAGAAACATTCCATCACTTATATGACGTCATCACGTCGAGGAATAACATTTTATTAGCTTATCGGACTATCAAGTCAAATAAGGGGTCTAAGACCCCCGGTACAGATGGAAAAACCATCATCGACATAGAGAGACTAACAGAAAATGATTTAGTAGAAAAGATACAAAAACAGCTCAAGAATTATCGCCCGAAGAAAGTCAGACGAAAATTAATTGAAAAAGATAATGGTAAAATGCGACCTCTAGGCATTCCATGTATCCTCGATAGAATCATTCAACAGTGTTTCAAGCAAGTATTGGAGCCAATTACGGAAGCGCACTTTTATAATCATAGTTACGGTTTTAGACCTTTACGGTCTACACATCATGCGATGGCAAGAGTTCAATTCCTTGTTAACCATTCTAAACTTCACTATGTTGTTGATGTTGATATCAAAGGCTTCTTTGACAATATCAATCATACATTGCTCATTAAACAGCTGTGGAATTTAGGTATTTATGATAGAAAAGTTTTAGCTTGCATTTCAAAAATGTTAAAAGCTGAAGTTGATGGTGAAGGCATTCCGGAAAAGGGTTCACCGCAAGGTGGACTACTATCCCCGTTATTATCTAATGTGGTTTTGAATGAATTAGATCAATGGATAGCGAATCAGTGGGAACTCTTCCCTCTTGATAAGCCATATACGACACGCGAAGGTGAACGCTATGCAAAGATTCACACAAAGTTAAAAGAAGGTTATATAGTTCGCTATGCCGACGACTTTAAAATCTTATGTCGGGACTGGAAGACAGCCGAAAAATGGTATCATGCCGTTAAGCTTTTTCTGAAAGAGCGTTTAAAACTTGACATTTCACCGGAAAAATCAAAAGTAATTAATCTGCGGAAACATGAATCAGCCTTTCTTGGATTTACGATACGTGCCATTCGCAAAGGTGAAAAACGTGTGGCCCATACTTTTGTGAAAGCCGAAAAGATACAGAAAATAAAAGATGAAGCGAGGAAACGAATTGAGGCACTTCGAGCCTCACCAACGACTCAAAATGCTTTGCGATTTAATAGCTTTGTCTTAGGGCTGCATAATTACTTTAATCGAGCTACACATGTCAACTTAGCCTTCTCACGTCTTGCTTATGATATAGGTGCATCTATGTACAATCGTCTTAAACCAGTCGGGAAATACGCCCATCCAGCGAATCCGCCGCCAACCTATAAGAAGTTATACAGTTTGAGGTTCAAGACATTTGAAATTGCTGGTATTCATCTCTTCCCTCTTGCGAATGTTCAGACAAAGAACACTATTTGTTTCACACAAAGTCTGACACTATTCACAGTTGAAGGCCGAGCGCTAATTCATAAGAATTTGCATAAGAATATCAAGCAAGAAATTGCCTTGCTAATGGAGTCAAATATCCCGACACGAAGTGTCGAATATATGGACAATCGAATCAGTCGATATAGTATGAAACAAGGAAAATGTGAAATTACAGGACAATTTCTACAAGCACGGGATGTACACTGTCATCACTACGTGCCAGTACATCTCGGCGGAAATGACAAGTTCAATAACTTACGCATTCTCTACAAAGATGTACACAAACTAATCCATATGACAGATACAACTAAGATGAATATACTCATAAAAAGTTTGGATATCACGCCACCGATATTAGAGAAAATCAATAAATATCGGGAAAAGTGCGAGTTAGAACCTATCATATAATCCAAATCAATAAGAGTAACTTGAAACTTATAATCAAAACCATCGCCAGATGGAACGCGGAATGCTTGGAAACTGGCACGTTCCGTGTGGAGCAGGGGAAAAGCCGGAGATAACTTCAAACGCTTACCTATTGCTACGGTTAGCGGAATAAGGAGTTAATTTTTGTAAAAATAAAGTAGTGTTCATTACTTGAAGAAAGGTTGGCTGTGAATAATGTTTTTTGCGTTAATAGTAATTACGGCTATCATAATGATAGAGTTGTTGGGTGTTAGTGTTAATATACGAAAAAATGTAAATCAAAACGAGGAAATAATTGAATTATTAAAGCAGTTGAATGATAAAAAATAGTTTCATTCATAATGATAAATCTTTTTCTTATGCAACTAACAGGGGCGTTGATCCAAGCAGGATTAATGCCTTTTTATGTTGAATTCCTTATGGAAGTAACGGGGCAGGTTAGCGGAAGAAGGATATTTACATATTAATAACGAATTAACGATGATCATAAACATAGTAAAGAAGATTCAGACCGTTTATATGAAATCAATAGTGACAATTTATATTTGTAGGGTGATAAGTCAATGATAGGAATAAGCATTGCAACGAAGTGGGAATATGAAGCGACATTAGAATACTTTAGCATAGAAGATAACGAACGTTTCGGTTATCCTTATGGCGAGTATTTCACAACAACAATAAATGATATTGAACTTGTTTTTTATAGCACAGGTGTAAGAAAAGTAAATGGTGTCGGTGGAAATCAGTATATGATTTCTAAATTTAACTTAACTAAAGTAATCGTTGCTGGAACGTGTGCAGGAATAGATGATAAATTCAGTAATTTGGATATTTTTATACCTGATAAAGCCGTTCAATATGATTGTACAGTAAAAGAAATTGAACCTCTTATTAAACAATCCTTCATAGTCGATATTGACCTATCGAAATACGGAAATGATTTTTATACTGGAACAATTGCCACCGCTGATAAAGCAGTAGTTATGTGGAAGGACTATTTAGAACTAAAAGAAAACAAAATAACAATAGCCGATACAGAAGCGGGTGCAATTGCTTATATTTGTAAGAAGAATGAGGTTGAATGCATTATCATTAAAGGAATATCTGATTTCCCAACAGATGAAAGAAACTGTGATAAATTCGAATCAAACATTGAACAAATTAATGTATATTTAGAAAACACACCAAAAGTTATGAACAAAATATTTGGCGAATATCTAAAGAGATTCATTTAAATAGATTTAAAGTCAATAGAAAGATTATGTTGATGGATTAATGCCCGCTTCTGTTGAAATCCTTATTGTAGAAACGGGCAGGTTAGTGGAACAGGTTTATTGAATTTATAAATAATCGAATAAAAAGGTTAATTAAAAGGAGGTATAAATAACTTGGAGTACGGTGAAGATTTTGAGGTGAAAATTGCAACAAACCACGACAGTAGTGTAATTATTAAGATGTTAAAGCAGATAGCTCAATGGATGAAAGATAATGATATAAACCAATGGCGGTTTCTATTAGAGGGTGGTGATGATGAAGAGATTGAACAAGGCATATTTAATCAAGAAACATACATTGTTTTAAAAGATAAGAAAATTATGGCCACGTTCACGCTATTATCTGAACCAAGTGAATGGGACAGGCATATTTGGGGAAGCGATATTTCTTCAAAATCGCTTTATTTACACAGACTTGCAATACTGCCTGCCTATATGAAGAAAGGTATAGGGCAAAGTATATTGACTTGGATAGAAGACAATGCAAATGATAAAGAATTTCTTAAGTTAGATTGTGTTACTGATAACATTAAATTAAATAACTTTTATAAGTGCAATGACTTTGAATTTATTGGTGTAACCGATGGTCATAGTAAATATCAAAAAAGTATAAAAAAGAATGAGATATTCTTCAAATAAAGAGTCTTCTCTTGAATAAAAGAGCTGCGATCAGCTCTTTTTGTTTATGCAGCTAAAGGGGCAGTTAGTTTAATAAGAACTATATATGGAAAAAGAGGGGGAAACTAAAAAACTCACTTTATCTTAGCGGGTTTACTTATGAAGTGAAGAAAAACAAACACAATTTCACTTAGTGAACACAAATAACTGCAAATAAATTCATAAATCAATTCACATAAAAAAGGAGCTTTGGAAATCCCCAAAGCTCTTTTTTATTGGTGATTATTATTTCATACTAAGCTAAAACTCTTTACTCCACTCATCATCTAAATTCACACCATTTTCAGCGATATATTCAATAATAACCGAGCCACTTTGCAATTTAACTTCGCTTTGTAGGAAAGATATGAATTCATTAACGATTTTATCGTCCTCGTTACTCTTTTTTCGAGGAAGAGTAATTCGTATAGTAGGTGCAACATCAAACGCTGTATAACTTTTGGGGTTTATAGGATCAATACCTAATTCATTCCCTATAGTTTCGTTGGTAAAGAAAACGTGGAAATCACTTGATTCTCCAAAATTTACTTTAATGAAAGGACTTATTTCAGTTTTTAAATCATCTTCCCACTTATCGGCAATGTAGGTATCAACCATTTGTTTTGTTTCATCATCATAATAAATTAAAAATTGTGTATGATTTTTCCGATCAAAAGCCTTCGCAGCATATTCAAATGAGTCAAAGTTCCCCATATTATCAAATAGAGTATCATAGACTTCGAAGTATTCATTAAAATTATCTTCTAAATATAGTTCTGCTTGGATTCTTACTTGTTCTTCCTTATCCTTATTAGGCTTTATTCCAAATAAAAAAGTAACTATTATTAGTCCAATTCCTATAACGATAGCACCCCAAAAAAATAGTGGGATTAGATATTTATTCAAAGAAAGCCCCCTCTCCTTAAACAACTTTATCACAAGAATACATATTATTCCATTGAACTGTTATGCAGAATCATCTAAGTTTGTTAGATGCATACTTAAACAATGGGGGCATTAATCTTAGAAGGATTAATGCCCTTTTATGTTGAACTTCTTATTGAAGTAAAGGGGCAGGTTAGTTGAAGAAGGAATCCTGACAAAGATGTTGAAATAGTAATATTAACCTACAATATATGGAGGCATACATATAATGAATTTTATTAAAATCATTCTGTCACTAATTCCAGTTCCATTCCTATTTCATTTGTACGAATATAACTACTGTCATCTTAAAGGGCACGATGCTGTTTTCTTATTTCCAGTATTTCTAATGTTCATAATTGTTGTAGGCATAACATCGAAAAATATAAAATTACCTTTGTTTTTTGGAGTTAATTTTATAATGACAGTTATTTCCCTATTGTTTGGCTATTTTTTAATTGCGGATGATGGAAGTTGGTTTAAACCTTTCGGAAGAGACTTCGCAATTATATTCATTTCTGTTATTTATATCTTAGGGCAGTTAATTATAAGAGGAATAATAAGAGGGATTGGTGAGTTCAATTCAGCCATCGAACAAAAAGACTAGTGTGCAATTAACGGAGGTATTGATCTAAGAAGGATTAATGCTCTTTTTTGGTAAATTCCTTATTGTAGAAAAGGGGCAGGTTAGTTCAATAAGTTTTAAGAAAAAATCCAAGGGAACATAGGGTTGATTATGTACTATAATGAATTCAATTTCGCAGATATTCTAGAAAATGAAAGATGCCTCTATGAGATAGAAGCATCATTGGAGTGCAATATTGATTAACATCCATTAAACGTTTTTTGAGATATTTATTCCTTATTTTTAGTTTCCATATGAAGTGGAGGAGGAACTAACCATCCTTTTTCTTTCATAATTTGTAGCAAAGCTGCACCATCTTTCAGAGCTTTAGCATTTTGTTGAGTAAGCATTAATGCTAGATCTTCACGGATACATTGGCTTATTAATCCACTCACTGCGGTAATTCCTGTAGCGATATCTCTTGCAATAGCATAAGCAATTTGAGCATCTTGGAATCTTGCTCCTACTGGAATTTGTTCGATATCCACTTCAGGTCTTTCAGCAGGTGTAGGTGGCACAACAATGTCATTCGCAATTAACACTTGTTCTAGCTCTTTAATGGACGGTTCAATACTATTTTTAATAACGCCTTTTATATAATGTTTTAAGTCTTTATCACCTGTGTGATTACAATAAACTTGATAACCGTCCAATGCTGCTTTAGCTACTGCTAATTGAGTGGAGAAACCATATACTTCTCCATAATGCATTGGTTCATTTTGAGGATTACCACTTAGAATTCCCATAAATACACTCCTTGGTTATAATTTCGTGATTTCACAGAACTCACGAATGTTAGTATGTGTATTTTTAAAATTATTAGCCCTTTAAATTAGGGAACAAAAGAGTAATTATGGTTTCATTATTTCTTATACTACTATCGGGGCAGTTTAGTGGAATAAGACAAACTTATTTAATCATATCTTAGGAAAAATGATTTAGGTGTGATAAATCTATATGAAAGCACAAAATCAAGTTATTTTCTATACAATTAAATGGTCAACAATTAAAAAATTTCTAATACTAGATTTTATCGCAGGTACAGGTATTTATTATGCATTTAAAATCATTTCATCAAGCGTTTTAGTTGGTATTTTAGGAAGTGTTGTTTGTACCGAGGGTATTAAAAGATTACCTAGCAAACAGAAGCGTTAATCCTTTTAGATTAACACTGTTTTTACACCTTACGTAAATATTTAATTGATAAAAAACACCTCTGGGTGGAAGTAACGGGGCAGGCGGAAAAAGGATTATGGATTCTCTCTATCTTTTATACATTCCTTGAAAAAGAACTCACTTTAAGGACGTAGGTAACCTATACCAAGCGATCTGTAAGATTAACACCAAGCATAACTAAAACTCCAGTACCAATTGTCCAGACCAAAATGCCAATCGTCATCCACAATGCTACATAACGCTTAGGTGCTCCTGCTATAAGCGAAATAACTGCCCCGATATGATGCCCAACACCAAGCGGTCCGAGTAAAGAGATACCAGGTACGCCGTATTTCTTGAATAGCTTGCGAGCGAGTTTCATTCGTTTGCCCGAATACCCTTCTTTCTGTTTAGCGTTTCGCGTATAACTTATTTTTTCATATAACACAATAATCACCATAACAGACAGCAAGTTCCCAAACGAAGCCACTATAAGTGTCGGAACAGCAGGAAAACCGAAAATAATAAAGACCGAAGCGGTAGAACCTTCGAGAAAAGGAACGAATGATATTAGAAATACAGCTCCTAATTGAATAAATATATTTGCTTCAATCACACTTTCTAATATGCTTAGATTATTCATTCTTCTCCCCCAAATGTAGCATTATGTATAAGTCGGTTCTAAGAATGTAACAGAGACTTTAGGTAATCTACGTGTTCTCGGTCTTTATCAAGAATTTTATGGACAAGATTTAGACTTTCTTCATCTAGCTTACCCCTTACTAGATCCTCACTCATTCTTATCCCATATATATTTTCCCCCTTAATAGCGTGTTTAATAATCTCCTCCTCTGTATTGTGATTTTCAAATAAATTTACAATTCCAGCTTCAACCTTTCCAATTATTCCTTCACTTGTTACAGGTGCACCACCTAAATTTTGAATTCTCTCTGAAATAATTATTGCGGTATTTTTCAGGTCTTTCTGGATCGAAATGAACGAGTCTTTTAATGAGGAATGTTGTAGTTTTTTTATAAAGTGCTCATAAGCATTAATGGCCATATATGACCCTCGCAAGAAATCGTTTAGTGTCGTAATTGTCGTATCTTTGTCCAAGTTAATCTCTTCCTTTTCTAAATAGAATACTTTTATTATTTCTGTTGGTGTAATAACTATACTATTTTCCAAAAGTTTAATGGACAGTTTATGTCAACAATTTAAGCAAACTACGGGGCCTAACTCCTATATCTGGGGATGTGGCAAAGTGGTGTAGCATTCCTAGATGAATGAAAATTAGATTTTTAAATGTGAAATAATGTACTTAAACAAACAGGGGCTTTAGCTCAATAACAAGTACAGCCACTTCCTAACTGGAGGTGGTTATACTTGTTATGAAAAAATGCTCCATTTGCTTAAGTACATCCTTTAACAAAAGCGGTTTTCCATATCACTTTCTATTATTCACTGATTAATCCCCTGAATATTTCTTCATTTTCGTGAACATTCCCTATTACTTCTACTGTTTTCATATCTATTTCACAAAATAAATGATGCACCATTGTAACCCCTATATATTTTGGATTATCAATACACCAACAAGAGCATTCTGCATCATATGTACTGATTCCCACAAATTCTCCGAGGGTGAATCCATACTCCTTGTAGTCATTAGGATATTTCCTTTTATATTCTTCTTCATTTAAACCATTTTTTACAATATCACCTTCGTATATGTCTTTTTCATTAATGTCTGTTGCACCTGAAAATTGCATTAGTTTACACCAAGGGTCTTTAGAAGTACAATACTGTTCATTTTTATACTCTAGCTCCCAATCACCACCTTCAAATACAAGGCGGTAACCACTGTCTTTCGATACATAAATAATTTTCTTTCCATCCCATACACGAAATTTTAATTCGAGTGGTTTTGGATCAGATGGATCAGATTTTAGAGTTAAAAGCAGTTCTTCATTTTCATACATATTTCCAACAACTTCTATAGCACCGTCCCACTGGTCAAGGTATTCCCCCCCTTCTTTAGTACCATCACTTATAATCCATCCATCAAGCGGTTCATCCTCAATTTGACGGAACTCTTCTCCAAATTTAACTACTCCCATAGGTTCATCATATTCGTCAAATTCATCATCATCAAATACCACCTTAAGAAAGTCACCTTCATAAATATCTACTCCATTAACATCGTTTAACCCAGAGAATTTTTGTATTTCGCCTTCTTTTATTATCCTTTCTAATGAAGGATCAAGGTCTTCAGAAGATGTAAAATACCAATAACGCTTTCCACCTGTGTCCCATACACGAAATTTATTATCTCTCATATTTATCCCCACTTTAATCAGAATTTTCAAATTAATAATATCCTAGCAACTAATTAAAGTCATCTTTTATGACTATATAATAGTGCTTCTTTCACTTATCTATTTTAGAAGGATAAGAAAAAGAATCTGATTATCTTTCGCTAATTAAAGTAATGCCTGTTTTAAGCATTATGGAAGTGTTGGCCACAGATTTTTTAATATGCTAATTGCTAAAGAATTGCAGAAAAAAGGCTGGAGAGGTAAAGGAGATAGTAAAGAACATTGGAACTGCAGAACATTCTCCTTATTGAAATAATAGGGGCTTTAGTTGAATAAGCTTGAATTTTGACTGCTTAAAATTTCATAAAATGTTTTAGTATGGGATATATTATATACACGAGTGGTAAGCTCGTCTTTACAATATGTTTATTTGGACGACCACCCTTTTATGCTTTGGACGGCGCGGAGGGTGGTGTTTCTTATCTAGTTTCAGGTATCGTTTTTTCGGAATGCTGATAAAACTTTGGATAAGTTACAAGGCAAATCACTACTCTTATATAAACAAAAAGAATTTCACTAATCGCGAAATTCTTTTTGTTCCTTCTATAATAGACTACGCTCCTTGTTTAGATAAGTATGCTTCCTCAAATCGTAAAGCTGCTGCATCTTGAATATCCGGTACTACGTGAGAATATGTATCCATTGTGATTCCAATCCGGCTATGGCCTAATCTTTCTGACACAACCTTCGGATTTTCACCATTTTTCAACATTAGTGTTGCGTGTAAATGTCGTAAATTGTGGATTGTGACTTTCGGTAGTGAGGCTGTTTTAATTATGTGATTAAATTCCCTTAACAGATTATTAGGATCTTTAAAAGTCCCTTTACTATTACAGAAAACCAATTCTTCTAAATTGAAATGCCCCTGATAAGCCTTTATTACTTTTTGTTGTTTTTCATAATGCTTTCTCAATACGTCTCGCACATATGAAGAAATGGAAATCTGGCGATTAGATTGTGTTGTTTTTGGATTTTTCAAAACTAACCCTTCCCCATTAACCCGGCATAGACTTCGTCTTATGTGTAATTTTCCTTTGTCAAAATCTACATCACACCATTTTAAGCCCAACAATTCTCCTTTTCTCATACCTGTTGTAATAAGAAGCAAATATAAGGCATAATCATCTCTGCTCTCTATCAATCTAAGAAACCTCTTTAATTCTCCTTCATCCCACACAACCATCTCTTTCTTTACCACCCTTGGAGGTGTTGCGTTTGCTACAGGGTTATTCTGTAGATAAGACCACTTAACAGCTTGAGAAAACGCTCGATTTAATAAGTTATGTAATTCTCGAACCGTCTTTCCTGATAATCCCTCTCCAAGTTTTTTGCTATAAAAATCATCTAGCATTCGTGGTGTGATTTTATCTAACCTCTTACCTTCAAAATAAGGTACAATATGATTCTTGATTAAAGGCCATCGATTTTGAGCAGTTGTTTTTTCAACATTTCTACGATAGAATTCAAACCACTCTTTTATAAATTCTAGAAATGTAGTTTTACTTGCTTTAACATAAGTACCTTCTGCAAACGCTATCCTTAACTTTGCTTGATAAATTTCTGCCTCTCCCTTTGTCTTAAAACCACTTTTATACGGATGACATCTTTTCCCATATGCATCATAACCTAATGATTCTCTGAAATAATAATAGTTTTTTTCCTTATTCTTTTTAATTTTTGCCATTTTAAATCAGCTCCATATATATGATTTTATTTATTTTGTATTGATGTTGTCTCTCATTATCTTCTTAAACTTATAGAAAGCTTCTTATAAGAGAATCATAGGAATTATATTTTTTTGTTTTTCTAAAATTCAAGGGGTAAGAGAAAAAACTTAAATTTTTTTCAAAAATATTTTTAGGATATTTAAAATACACAATAATTAAAGGAACACAATAATTGGGCTGTTCTCTCTTCTCCCTAAAGCGGAAAAATTTAGAATCACTTTCTCAACAATCGTATATTTAATGAATTATTTTCATTTCTTATAGGAAATACACACTAAAATGTATTCAATTCAAAAAGCCCCTATCTTACGAGATAAGGGCTTTTCTTTATAGAGTCATAAGTAAATACTTGGGTTAATTAAACTATCTTTTACCAAATATCGACTGAATATTCATATGTAATCTCATCCTTTAAGCCCGCCAGTAGAACAAATTTCCCTCCACTCAGGACTGATTTCTCCTCTTCGCTATAATCAAAACGCATACTCCATTGTTTTGACGGAAGTATATCTGTTTTAACACCAATACTTTTCAATTCATCTTTTGAATATGTTCGAACTAAAGACCCATCTTTGTTGTAAAATTTAACGCCTCTGACTTCGATGTTTTCAATATCTTGATTCAAAAACCAAATATCTATGTAATTAGGATACTCACTATACCCAGTAAAAAGCAGTCCTGGTTTATCTATTACAACAATTGTGAGATAGGCATCCATTGTTTCTCCTATTCTTGCCCAGAATGTTACAGTACCTTCTTTTAATACTTTTACTGCACCATTCTGGTCTATGGTAGCAATCGTCTCATCTGAAGACCACCAATTTATATCTTTTAAATAACTTTCTTCATTAGGAGTAACTATCGCTGTTAATGTAAACTCCTGTCCTGTTTTAGCAATTGGACTAGGAAGATCAGTATGTATTTTAAAGCTTTCAGGAAGAGGCTTTACGGTGAGCGTACAACGTTCTACTGTTGTGTTCCCCGCACTATCGGTAACTTTATAAATAACAATATAGTCACCAGCTCGGGAAGTATCAACATTGTGTTCTATCTCTACTACACTAGTCATATCCCCATCAAGATTATCTTGAGCGGTTACTTCATCGCGCAATACACCTAGCGATGCACTATATTGATATATTTCCACGTCTTTTACGCCACTTATCACTGGTGGAATATTGTCTACCACGATTACTTTACGAATATACTCATAATCATTTCGATATCCTTTATCACTTGGAAAACTATATCTAATTTCATAAGTACCTATCTTATTAACATCGACATTATGTTCAACTTTTATATATGAAGTAATATCCTCGCCGGATTTATAGTCAGTGGCCAATACACCTTCTAAAGGATCGAAACTTTCACCAGGGTAAATTTTTAAATCATCCAGTCCCTTTAATGAAGCGCTCCTCGGAATTAAATAAAGAGAACGTTGAGCTTCTGTTATATTCCCACTGGTGTCTTTTACCGTATAGGTAAATAAAAAAGATGCTTCATCAGGTGCTAGAGATGTGTCAATTTTCCCCTCTACATTTATTTTAGAAGTTAAGTCACCATCGTAATTGTCAGTAGCTGTTACACCCTGCATTGGATCAAAGGAATCAAACCATTGGAGTTCTATATCAGTATCAATCACACTGATTTCAGGAAAAATATTATCTACTACCGTCACTTTACGTTCAGCAGTTGCAATATTTCCAGACTTATCTTTAACTGTATAAGTTAGCAGATAAGTACCTGGCTTATCAACATTTACTTTTCCCTCGACATTTATACCTGCAGTTAAATCTCCATCTATCTCATCGCTTGCCTTTACTCCCGATAGAGGACTAAAGGCTTCACCAATATTTATAGTAGTATCACCAACACCTGTCAAAACAGGGGAGCTCATATCGACAACATTTACTGTGCGTGTTACAGTTGTTCGATTTCCCGACTTATCGCTGACACTGTAAGTGAGTTTGTATGTGCCCATCATCAAACCGTTAGCTATATCAATGTCACTAATACCGGAGAATGTCACTAGGTTGGTAATCGTACCATCTATCTCATCTATTGCTTCTATCCCGCTCATAGGGTCAAACCAAGTCTTATAATTAATTGACATATCATTTGCACCTAAGATTTTTGGAGGGAACTTATCAACAACTTTTACTGTCCGTGTTACGGTTGCTTTGTTCCCTGACTTGTCCTTGACCGTGTACGTAAGTTTATATGTACCTATTTTGTCTGTATCAACAGCACCAGTTACTGTCACTCGGTTAGTTATCGTGCCGTCTATGTAATCTGTGGCTATTACCCCATTCATAGGATCAAAGGTAGTGCCATAATTAATTGATGTATTACTTACACCCGTGATTTTTGGAGAGACCTTATCAACAACATTTACTGTACGAGTTACACTTGCTTGGTTTCCTGACTTGTCCTTGACGGTGTAGGTAAGTTTATATGTACCTATCTTGTCTGTATTAACTGTACCGGTGATTGTCACTCGATCAGTAATCGTACCGTCTATGTAATCTGTCGCTTTTATCCCTTTCATAGGGTCAAAGGAAGAACCATAATTGATTGTTGTATTACTTGCACCCGTAATTTTTGGAGAGACCTTATCAACAACCTTTACTATACGGGTTACGGATGTTTGATTTCCTGTCTTGTCCTTGACCGTGTATGTGAGTTTATATGTACCTATTTTCATTGTATTCACAGTACCCGTAATCTTCATCTGATTGGTAATCGTGCCATCTACGTTATCTGTCGCTTTTACCCCTTTCTTGGGATCAAAGGCGTCTATAAAGGAATCATCATAATTAACAGTTGTGTTACCAGCACCAGTGATTTTGGGTTTTATGGTGTCCTTTTTAACGGTTATAGTACGAGTAACTGTTGTCTTATTCTTTGTCTTGTCCTCTACAGTATATGTGAGCTTGTAGATTCCAACTTCGTTCACGTTAAGTTTTCCGCTAATCTTGATTTTGCTAGTAATATTACCGTCTACATTATCACTAGCCGTCACACCGGTTTTAGGATTAAAAGAATATCCCTTATAAACCGTTTTATTTGAAGCACCTGTTATCTTCGGCTTGGTTGTATCCTTCTTTACAGTTATAGTTCTAGTGATTTTACTTGTATTTCTTGCCTTATCAGTCACAGTATATGTTACTTTATACTTCCCTACTTTATTGGTATTCACCTTACCGCTCACTTTAATTTGAGAAGTAAGATTACCCGCTGCATTGTCGGTAGCCTTTACTCCAGCTTTCGGGTTAAAAGAATAGCCCATATAAACCGTTTTATTCGTAGCTCCAGAAATCTTCGGTTTTGTCGTGTCCTTTTTAACCGTTATAACACGCTTAACCGTACAGGTATTCTTAGCACTATCTGTTACTTTATAAGTTAGCGTATATTTACCTAGTTTCTTTGTGTTCACTTTTCCTGATATTTTGATAATACTCGTTATGTTACCGTCTACGTTATCTTTAGCAGTAACCCCTTTTCGTGGATCAAATGAATGATTCAAATAAGCAACCGAATTAGTAGCACCTGATATAGTCGGTTTAACTTTGTCCGTTGCTGCATTGGCTGAGCCTGGGATTAATAGACTAGAGGCTAATAAACTAAGTATTAAGACTAGACCAGTTACGATAGAGTATCTTTTCGTTCGCACCTTTATAACTTCCTTTCTTTGATAATAGACAATGCTCTGATTCTATTAACAGGAATCCGAGGACATCTTTATCACCAATATTTTTAAATATACACAAAATTATTTTAATATAATTTTAAAACAAATGAAAAAGTTGTTATAATCTGAAAAATAAGTCATCAAACTGAACCTCTTTTATACTTAAGGTTTCAATCAGTGATTGGTCAGTCAGTTGAACAATATAGCATACAGCTTTGATATTACCCTTTTGAGCTTCAGCTATCTTTCTAATGTATATTTTTCGGTAATCTGGCAAGACTGTATCTATATAGTTCGGCAATATACTCTGCATAGAATCCTCTGCGTTGTATGTTACCGTACAAAACGGTTCGAAAACCCTTGATATCAAAGGATTTGTCTTATTAAGATTACTGATGGAAATAAAAAGTGATAATCTTTTCGGTAATTTAACAAGAGGCTCTTTATACACTTCGGTAATCTACCAAGTACCTCTCTCGCAATTTTTTTTAGTGCTAGCGGTTTAAAAAGGCAAAGAAAAACACTTATTGCTAAGTGTTCGCTTCTTTGATTATTAAATTATAATAGTTGTCCAATGCAGCAAACGGGGCCATTTGGTATTCAACAAAAAGATGATTGTCACTTTCAAAGTCAACGCGTATTTCTTTAAATATTGATAAAAGGATAGTTCTCTTCTCTACACCTACCAACCGGTCAATATCTAACATAGAAAGCACGTCAGATACGCTATTCTTGCCTGGAGAGGATTTCGAGAGTAGTGCGTCAACGTATTCTATAAACTGATTCACATTATAAATGTTTCTCGTCAAGTTTGTCTTACTAACTGCTAATGCAAAATCCCATACACCGTATTGATTTTTACCAGTGATATGATTGTTGAGTAATGTTTCCTTATACTCTACTTGTCTTAGCTGCTCTAATAACCGATCCCGATGTTGTGTAATTCTTTTCTTTCTCTCATTCAATAGCTTATGAATATGATTGTTTGCATTGAATAGGATAGCATTCCATTTCGCAGCCAGCTCTTCCATCACAACAGGGTGTATGTGTTTAACATCTAGTTTACCCCTACACAAAGGGCAACGGTATTTTAATGACTTGGATTTAGAACGCTTGGTAGTTTGGTCTTTTGCAATTAATTTTTCATTGCACCTATGACAAACCAGTATCCCTCTAAGAAGAAAAGGTGTATCGTTGTTTTTGCCATTGTCCTTATGTAGCCCTATCGTTTGATGAGTCAGATTCCACAGTTGAACACTGATAATCGCTGGATGATGATTGGCGATTAGGTCATATTCACCCCGCTTCTTTTTTCTATGTTTATTGAGATGGGTACGAATATTCCACGGTAAATGTCCTAGATATTGATCGTTATCGAGGATATAGTCGATAGTCGCGCTGCTCCAATTTAAGTTCCTCGGTGAAGGAATCCCAGCATCATTTAAATATTTTGCTATTTTTTGCTGACTATGCCCCCAGGATGCTAAATAGAAGATTAATCGGACAATAGGAGCCTCTTTTTCATCAATGACCTGAGTTGTAGGTGTTCGCTTATTGTCTATTGGATTGATAAGAGGTTTGTAACCATACGGCAGTTCTGACCCCGGTCTCGAATTCCTATCTATTGAATTTTTTTGAGCATCTTTTATCCTGTTGGATTTGACGATTGATTCTTTCGCAGCACTTGCAAGGTTGAAGATGGCATCCGGTTTCGTCGGATCCCACTCCTCATCCTTCTTAGTAGAAAAAAATTGAAAATGCGGCTTGTGCTTTTTTATTGGCTTATGGATATCCTCCACAAAATCAAAGAATTGCCTTGAAATCCTCGATTCTTCGTAAAAGAACATTGCCTCTATTTCTTCAGTTTCTGATAAAGCCATTTGAAAGGCAAGATTCATTGCCGGACGCTCAGTGACTGTTTTGTGATAGGCACTGACAGCATCATCAACCAAAACCTTAACAATTGTATATCCTTCTCTTTTGGCCTTTGCATAAATCTCTTCTCTTTGTGTTTCTAGAGAAGCATTTTTCTTCTGTTTAACATCAGATCTCCTAATAACCCCGATGGCTTTCCGAATTTGACCTCCCTTATTATGAGGCATTCTCAACATCTCCCTCTTTAAGATATTCATTGAAGTAATAATCAAATTGTATATATTCTGGATGTACATTGATTTTTGAAATAAGTATTTCAACCAGAGTATTAAATTCCATTTCAATTACTTCATTGAAATCTAATTGAGAAATTTCTTGGACAAAACGAATGTCGCTCAATCGCTCTTCAATAAGATTGATCTTATTGACAATTTGGTTAAGGTTATCCCGTAAATCATTGATTTCCTTGATATTCTTTTCAGAGGAGCTTAATTCTTGAGGGGTGTAATCTAACACAAAATCAAGACACAGTTCCTCTATTTCAGCCTGTATTTGCTTTGAGCATTTCTTTAATTCTGCTAAATGCTTATTTGTCTTATTCACTGTAATCTTTTTAATCTTGGAAGAAGAGATGCGCTGGAAAACTATGCCTAGTGACTCTTTAATATCGTTCATTAATTCAAACAATCCGATAGAGACTTTATGTTTGGAACAAGTATAATGTCCAGGTGCTCCAATTACACCTTTATTAAACTTCAGCTCCTTATCACAAATACCACAATAAGGTTTAATGACTGATTGCTGTTGGGATAAGACCATTCCCTTATTAATTTCCCGGTCAAATTGTTCAATTTTGTTCTGTACTTTCTTGAATAATTCAACAGTAACCATCGGCTCTACATTCTCCAAAACCTCATATATTCCAGATGATGTTACAGTATGGCCGCAAAAGAAGGGATTCTGTAAAATTTCAATGATTCTTGTATCGGTCCGCTTGAGGAAAGATTTATGTTCTTTAATGATGTTATAAATGTCTTCCTTCGTATTCGCTTCAGAAAAGCTAAAAAATAGCTGATAGATTTTCTCTTTGTATTCCTTCTTTGCTATATATTTAGCTGAGGAACTCTTCGTAGCTTTAACTTTGTTGTAGCCAATTAAACTAGAAGGGTTTCTCTTGCGGGCGTCAGCAAGACGTGTTCTAATTCGCTGCCCTTCAAATTGAGCCGACAATCCATACCAAACTTCCATAAGCAAATCATTGGAGAATGGCGGGGCTTCAGAAGCAGTAAACACTACATCAACATTGTGATGATGGATAGTAGTAACAATTCGGATATATTCATAGACATCTCTGGCTAGGCGATCCCTTTCATACACAACTACAGTAGAAACTCCGCCCTCTTGTATGAGCTTTAACATTCTAGATAAAGCTGGTCGTTCATCCATACAAAGTTTTGTAGCAGACACATCAAAATCAACAAATTCTATAACATTATCCTCAGGAACATCCTTTAGATATTTTTCATTTGTTCCCCGTTGTAATTTAAGTTCTTGCCCACTCGAACTAGTCCTCAAATAGTGAGCCACCTTTTTATAACCAGTAATCTGCATAGCATTAGATTGTTTCATAACTCATTCTCCTCATTTTGTATTTGCTTGTATCCAGGTGAATCCTGCAGAAAGATTCCTTTTAGCTCCGGATCATTCGGTAAATGATTGATTATTACCTTTTCTAAGATTCTAGAAAATAGTTGAGCAGACTTTTCCGGCATTTCTTCACCATAAGTGATTCTTATTATTCTAGGCTTAAACATCTTCATTCCTCCCATTCAATTTGTATCCATTATGAACAGGTAGGAATAGTTTTATTCTTTTCTATTTCTTTGTTTGCTGCGGATCCCCTGAAAGATCAAACTTTAACTGAATCTTTAAATCTGTTGGCGATTCAGTTTTTAGCGAATTTCGCTTTATGAAAATCGGAAATGTTTTATCCCCTGGAATATCAATATTCATCAGTTTCTTCTTCATTCAAGAAACCCCTCTCTATAATTCTGAAATGAATAATCACTTCACTTGAAATATCATTTGTTTCGCAAGCTGCTAATAAGGCTTCATAATCAATTGATGTTTTTGTTTCACGTTTCTCCTGTTGCAAAGTTTATCTCCTCACAATAGTTGATTTATAGCTTTTATGACATCTGTTTAGAGAACTTTGAATGGCTCGAAGGACTTCCTCTCACCCTATACTGATAAACAGCACATCTTCCTGATAACCTATTAATCTCTATTTGGAAGGCTTCAAAGTTTGGAGTAAGAAATGGCCCAAAAGACAAATCATCTGTATCCAGTAATGTAGTATTGTTATAGAGATCCTCCATCACTTTCATATAAAAAAGTGAGCTGGTTTGGTAAGGTTTCAAAATCAACCATAGAAAAAGACACTGTATCTTAACCCAATGACTTATTAATCTTTGCGTAACCATCCTTTAATCCCCCTTTAAAAATTTCATATGAATTATATTGTGTGGATTTTTCATAAAACAACGGGAGATGCAGCATTTTATTATTTTTATAAAAAATTTTATTTATTTTTATCAAACCGTTGTTTTTTCGTACTACTTCGCAATATAATTCGTACGACAAAAAAAGAGCGATTTTATTCTTACCTAACTGAAGAAATAGAATTGGAGATTTAACGATATAAAGGAGACTTTAGAATGCAAAATATTAATGATTATCCAATGGTATTAAAGGCAAGTGATATAGCGGAGATATTAAGAGTGTCTGAGCCAAAGGCATATGCAATAATGGAAGAACCAACGTTTCCGCTTATTAGGAGTGGAAGAACAAAGCGTGTGTTGAGGGATAACTTTATGGAATGGTTAGTAAATGAAACTTGATCGTAGAATAAGATATAAAAGGGGCATTCAGAATTTTTCTAAATGCCCCTTTTTAACTATTCATATATTATGAAGGATTATATTAATAGAGTTTTATTAAACTCATTAAAACCCAATCATATACATAACTTAATGAGATATAAAATTTTATCTCAAATATAACATCGGATTTCCTAGAGATATCAAATAATCAAATAATAAAAAATAAGGGCACACCATTTCGCCAATATGCCCGTTTCCTCCATCTTTTCAATTTATAAGTTAATGCTTTACCTTCAAATGCTTAGATAAATTCAGTTTTATTCAAGCCTCTTAAACGGTTTATGATTTTTTTCAAGCCTTAGATACATAGAGCAATTAGTTCCTTATTTAGGAACCCTACCTTCCTATGAAAAATGATATAATTGGAAAAAATAGGTTTGTTTCTACTTCAACAATTAGTCGGAGTTAAAATTATGGCTTAAAAATATCTTTATAGTAAGGGGATTCTTATGAGTAGACTTCAAACAATTGAAAATAGATTAGTGGAAATAAACGAAACGGTTTTTCAAGAGCTTTGCGATAGCTATTTAATCTTGCGGAATTCTAATTATTCATCTTTTGCTAGAACAGGTAGTCAGACAGGAAAACAAAAAACTATTAAGGGAACTCCCGATACATTTTTTTTATTACCAAATGGGAAATATATTTTTGTTGAATATTCTACAAATATAACAGCAGGTGTAAAAAAGTTGAAAGAAGATATTGAGAAATGTCTAGATCACGAGAAAACAGGTATAGCTGTAAAAAATATTGCAGAAATTATTTTGTGTGTGAATTTTAAATTAAATAGTAAAGCTCAAAATCAATTAACTACCTTATTAGAAGATACAGGTATTACATTGACGTTGATTACTCTAGATTTACTTGCTCTAGATTTACATTTACATCATCGCAATTTAGTCCACCAGTATTTAGATTTATCATTCGATACTGGCCAGGTAGTTTCCTTAGAATCATTTATTGAAGAATATAATAAAGCTTCTAATGGCATAGCTACCCCCTTAGATAATTCTTTTTTACATAGAGAAGAAGAAAAAAAAGAATTGAAATCTGCAATTCATACATCAGATTTTGTAATTTTAAATGGAGCTGCTGGTGTAGGGAAAACTAAGTTAGCCATAGAAACAATACGGGAATTCTTATTTGAAAACACCTCTTATCATTCTTTCTGTATTTCTTATAAAAATTGCGATTTATTAATAGATCTATATGAATATTTTAATCCTAATAAGGATTATATTTTATTTGTTGATGATGCAAATAGGATAGATACATTTAATCAAATTATAGGTTTTTATAAGGCTTCAAGAAAAGGAAGTTTAAAAATCATTATAACTGTGCGAGATTATGCCTTAAATGTAATTAAATCTTCATTAAATGACCTATCGAAAATTGTTTTGGACATTAAAAAACTTAAGGATGAACATATAGCAGATATACTAACGGCAAATCCTTTTAATATCTTTAATGGAAGATATCAAAATGAAATCATAGCTATTTCAAATGGTAATCCAAGATTAGCTATAATGGCAGCATTATTAGCACTCGAAAAACAAGATTTATCAGTATTACATAATGTTTCCGAGCTTTTTGAGAAATACTTTACAACTTTTATTAACGATAGTATTAATATTGAAGATAAATTTACTATCCAGTGTTTAGGAATTATTTCGTTCTTTCACACACTTCCATATAACGATATGCAATTAATTGAACCAATAATTAAATTGTTTGAAATTGATTACCATAAATTTATAGACTTAATAGAGAAATTGGAGAAATGGGAATTGGTTGAGATTCAATATAATTATGTAAAGATATCTGAACAGAACATATCGAATTACTTTTTCTATTTGGCTTTTATTAAAAAAGGTTATTTATCTTTTGAACGACTACTTGAAAAATTCTTTGATTCAAAAGCAGAACGATTTAAAGAATGTGTAATTTCAGCAAATAACTCTTTTGGTTCAGAAAAAGTAATGGAGAAAGTAAAACCATCACTTAAAAATTATTTAGGTAATATCGAAAATAGAGAGAAAGACTTCCCATTCCTAACCACATTTTGGTTTTATCTACCAAATGAAGTATTAACATATTTATATGATGACATAATGGCACTACCAAATTTGGATGTTCAAGACTACCCTATATTTTATGAACGTAATCAGTTTTCATATAATAAAAATAAAATAATTGATTTATTAGGAAATTACTTTATTATCAATGGAATTAAAGGACTCAATTGAATTAAGTTTTGAATATGTAAGAAAACAACCCCAACACCTTCCAGAGTTAATCCACAAAATACGGGAGACATTTTCATTTGAACCGGATGATCAACAATTTGGTTTTTTTCGACAACACACATTGTTTGACGTATTAATAAGTGGATTGAAAAAAGAAGATGCTTTATATTCTGCTGCATTTTATGAATTAGCTAAAACTTTTTTAAAATTTACTTTTGAAAGTGTCAAGGCTGGAAGAGAGAATAAAATTATATACTATAAATATGATTTACCTAATATTGATATTTTAAAATCTTTTAGAAAAGTTATATGGGATACCATAAATACTTATTTCCACATTAACAATAAAATGAGCTTAGATTTATTATCCACTTATTGTGATGAGTATACAGAGAATAAAGACCTAGTATTCTTTGACAAAGAGTACATTTTAAAATTAATCACGAAACATTTAAATCCCACAGTGTTCGAACACTGTTTAATTGTACAAAGATATTTAGATTTTTTAAGCCACAATTCCGAAATGGAATCAAATGAATATACACTAAAAACCGAATATACAAATGATCTTTATAAAATATATTGCAGAATAGATTTGAATAGAATATCTGTTCAAGAAGAGTATGATTTTGACGAGGACCTTCAAATAAAAGAGCAAGTATTACGGAAATCTTTCGTATTTCAATCAACAGTAGAAGCTACTGATTTCATTGAAAAATATCTATATCTAATAAATTTTATTAAGGATGATTGGAATCAAAATAGAGTGTTGGATATTATCATTGATGAAAATTTCAATAACAATACTCAGATTGGACTTTTTCTTATTGAATTAATAATTGGAAAGAATAATGATTTGAATTATGTACCTCATCTAGTTTTCGAAGGGCATTTAAGCAATATAAAAGTAGCTAAAAAAATTCTAACCCTACTAGAAAAAAAGTCTTTTAATGCTAGATTAAACTGGATTATTTGTTTTTATGAAAATAAAAAGACACATTTAAATTCAGGTGAGGTCAATCAATTTATTGGCTTCTTAAAAACTATAGATGAAAATGTAAAGATTTGTTTAGGAAGGTTAACACATTTAAAAAATATACAGATTGACTTTTACGACCATCTCTTGAAAACAATCACTATAGAAAACCGAGAAAGAGATAACATAGTACGCATTGAAAGTCGTGACAATTCTCTATTATTATATTTAGAATCTATTAACAATATAGAAATAATAAAGGAAATGTATTTTCAACAAATCAAAGTAGATTCTTATTTCGATTATTCAGGTACAATTTTAAAATATATCCTGCGTAGAGATGCAGACTATTTAATCGAGTTTACAAACAAACTTTATTATAAAGGAGATCGGAATTTTCATAATAGGATTAGATTGGGATTTATTTGGGATATAGAAAACATAGGAGATACTTTAGAAAAAATAGCTGATTTAATTTTAGTTAAAGAAGATTACTTTGTTAGTACAAACCACTTTTGTAACGTATTTTTTAAAGGTATTAATAGTCAAAACATCGAACGGGCCAGAGATTTCATTATAGGCTATGTCAAAAATAATTATCAAAACATCATAAAAATAAACTTTATTATGGATATTATTCATAATACAAAGACTGAATGGTTTGATGATGTAATTATTGCTTTTATAAAAGAGAGTCAAGACCCCTCACTATTCTCAAAAATAAGGTGGCTAAAAAATAATAGAAGTATTATTGGGGATCAATTGTTTAGTGACCTAGAGATTACTGATTGGAAAAAAATTTTAGAAACAATAAATAAAATCGATTTAGGAATTAAATTAATACCTATAAAACAATATGTAGTAAACAGGATAGAACATTTAATAAATAGCTCAGAAGAAGAAAGGAGACATAAGTTTATAAACGGATTCTAATCAATGTAAGTGACAGTATACTGACACTTATTTTAAGGGGAAAGAATATGCTAGCAAATTTTATTAAATGGATTTTAATACCTATATTGATACTATTAATAGGATATGAAGGGACAGTTTATTTTGAAAACAACAGTAATCGGTTTATAAATATCTTTACTATAAGTAAGGAAATAAACTCGCTTACAACTACAATTTGGTCTGTTCAAGCAGGAATAATATCCCTTAGTATCGCTCTACTCGCTTTAGTAGTAGGTCCAAGCCGAGAAAAAAGATATGGTCTAAATCTATTGGAGTTTTATTTTGTCAGAAAAAGAAAACTATATACAGGTTATGAAGTAATTATTATTTTGTTATTAATGATTCCATTCAATTACTTTTTTGTAGCTAAAAATATGTTATTTGGAACTTTATTAAACTTTTTCATTTGCCTTTTAGGTGTGTTAGATATTTTAATCAGTATTTTTAAATTTCTTAAAATTGATGATGAAGTAAGATATGAAATCCGGTCCTTTATTCTTGATGAATTCAGGCTTTTAGTTGAAAAGGAGAATAAAGATGTTTGAATTGCTTTCTAAAATTTATACTCATACAACTGAAGAAATTAGAAATCAAAACCTACAGATTACCAATGAAAATATCATTTTATTAGAGGAAATATTTAAAGAGATATTTATTACAAGTAAATTACCGGAAAAATCAACCATTGTTGCAGACTGCATCAATGTGTTGGAAAAAATTTCAATAGAATTAGTCGAGTATGGTTATTTCACAAATGCCTCCCAGTTAATAACTAATCTCTACAAAATTTCTAATGATAAGGCTATTAATTTTCAATTATATTTAGATAATGCTTTATTCAGTTTACTATATAGTTTAAAGGACATTAAAGATGATTTTATATTAAGGAAAATGAGTTTTAACACTCTTTTTACAGAAATGTATAAGAACGCACTTTTAGAAAACAATATAGAATTTGATAAATATATAGTAAGTGTTTTTAACCGTCTTTATTACCAAATTATGCAGAATAAATACATCTCACAAGATGAAAAACAACTACATATAAAAAAGCTAATAGACAATATATTAACAACAAGATATATGAATGGAACGGAAGATAACAATTATGAAGACCTAAATACCATTGAGAGAATTTTATTAACGCTATTAATAACTGCCTTGAATCATAAAGACAAAGAAACTTTCGTATACCTTTGGAGCAAGGTGAATAACGAACAAAATTTGGGTGAAGACTTTGATAGAATCATTTTAATAGTTAGTATTTATTCCTATTACATTTCTTATAAAGAGGATTTAGTCAATAAAGAGGAATATAAAAATCTTTTAAACCATTATATGGATATCAGTAATCACTTTTATGAATGGGACTATACTGATTATATTTGGGGAAATTTAGATAAAACAAAGAGCTTCTTAAAAAATTTTGAGATTATGCCAGAAAACAGAGAAGCTAAATGGTTAATCATAGAAAACGTAATAGATGAATATTATCTATTTTACTGTGCTTCTGTTAATCCAGAACATATATCAAAACTGAATTTTGATTCAATCACCAGTATACTCTTGAGGTATAATACGTACGAGGAAGATCAAAAACTATTGACATCATATCAAGATTTTAAGTCTTTTTTTAATTTAGATAATGGTAATGCAGATAGCAAGTATGAGTTAATCGCTGTGTTTAATACATTAAAAGATATGTATTACATTAATTTAATGGCCAATTTAAAAGAATTAGATATAGCTTTAAAGACTAATTCTAATATTCTTTTGGAGGCTAAAACAGAAGAATTTAATCAAGAGTCACTGGCAAGAGTATTAGCAGGTACTAATATTGATGATCCCACTTCATTAAAAGAAGAATCCCTAGTAATTCCTATCCCTATACAACTTTTGAGCAATGACTCTGAGAAACAACGTTTAGTTAATGAATATAAAAATAAGAAATTACAAGATACTCTTGATTCAATAATTATTAGGGAGCTTATAAAAATGAGTAGTGAAAAAAAGACTCATTTTAAACTTGATTACAAAGCAAATAATAAAATAAATTTCTTACGGACAGAAATCGATAAGCTTGCTCAAAAGGATGGTAACCATATTCATTTATACACAGGGGTTAAGGAAAATGCTATTTCTTTATATAAGGAATCAATTAAGGAAAAAGATTATTACAAAAATTCCCTTCAGGACTATACAATTATTTTCAACCCTAGACAAACTAAGTCGTGGTTTCTCTTTAATCCTCTACAAATAGAATTATACTTAAATGAAATTTACATAATATATAGAGATTTATCATCTAGTGAACTTGATAAAATACTTGAGAAATGTCAGGATTCAGACGGAATTTATAGTTTGCAGTTGATTAATTCACTCAATTATACACTTTCTAAAATTGATGCTGAATCATATATTAGGTTAAATACTAAAGTAATCGAAATCAAATTCCAATATTCACTAAATCTTATCGACAAAGATTCCATCCGATTAATATCCTGGTGAAAAAAATTGCAGCATATTCTTTTTGTTTTTCCTAGCTTCTAAAAGTATAGTTTTCATCCAATTTATAAATCAAAACTATATTGAGTTAAGTAAATATAAGTTAGAACCTCATAAATAGGTCACCATACCTATATCTAATACTTAATGCATTTACTCAATGAATGGTCAGTTCTCTTGAACTGACCATTTTCTTTTGTCTATTTCACAAAAACACACAAAATTTCCCTATTATCTATTTGCTATTAAATACCATATTTGCTAAAATGAGAGAATACGAGGTATGACTAATTTTATAAATTAGTTTTTTCAGGAAGCCGAAGCAAAAAAAATAAGCCTCATCGGCTATATTTGTTGTGTCTATAATCCACGGGCGGCATCCCGTTTCATATAGATAATCCATTTTGAAAAGGTGGTGATAATTTTGCTAAAAAACCAAAGAAGTGAAAGCTCCAATAAAACATTAAAATTTCTAAAACAGCAGTTTACTAGAGAAAATATATTAAATGCCCTAATAAAGGCTATATTCACTGCTATTATTAGAGCAATATATTCTCTAATAAAGATAGTTTTTCAACACCTAATCAATATTTAAGTTATTAAATCAAATTGTTCCTCTCGGTCTTCGTGAGAGATTGAGGGGAATGTAATCATTATGTATACATTACGTATACATTCTTTACATAATTAATATTATCCCATCATTCCATAATTATCAAGTTTTTTGTTAATATTAATATTAATATTTATGTTAATATTGGTAATTTGTTTTATCTGCTTTTTATAGCTATTTATTAATGATCCCCTATAGAATAAATCTAAATCCAGTCAAAGATATATCGACAACCAGTACAATACACAATTTGAATATCATTTTCCATAGGGGGTTAATATGGAAAGCTGCTTTAGGATTAATATTGGGCTAGACTACAATTAATCTCGATTATTATTATCTGGAAGTTTAAATGCTAATGGTAGCCAATGTTCTTCTTTATAATGATATTTTGGTTCTTTCGCAACTGGCTCCCCATATACTTTAGTTTCACTATATCCATACCCTAATACACGTGATACTTCAACAGGAATAATAGTACCAGTTCCTATTAATTCTCTGACTGCTGTTAAAAAATCTTTAGACATACCCTTCCATAGAAATACAGTTGGATTATCAGGAAAATCTAAAACGAAATCCCCTTTATAAGGAATTCCTTTACTTTCCAAATGATTCTCTATATCCCCAAAATTTGCCGATTTATATTCCACTATATATTGTATTATTTCCTCTTTAATTTTATCTTTCATTTTAAAATAGTCCTCCTTTATGAATTCGAATTAAAGATCCTGTTATTCCAATAAATACCACAATAAGATGAATTCAAAACATTCAGAATTAAATTAACAAACTATTGAAATGCTTAGCAATATTAGCATATATAGCAATAAAATGATAAATTATAATTTCATCAGAAATACCCAAAAGAAGATAAAAATTTAAATTGGACTATGCCCTTTTGTGGAATATAGATGCTCCACTTAACTCTCGAATACAATCTAATGGTTCAAGTCTCCTTGTCATCCCAATTTTAAATACATTCTCCCCAAAGGCCCCTAAGTTGGAAACTATATATGCAAACCCTGCTTTTGCATTACGAACCCTATAATCTAATTCAGATCTTTCTTCTATCTTTTTAAGTTTTATTTCAGATTTCTCTAGTTCTCTAATTAAATCCTTCTTAAAGTTATCTTCAGCTTTTTCTAGTTTATTTCTATATATCAAAGATGCATTTACATTTATATAATATTGTTTTTCTTTTTCAAGAACTTTTAATCTTTCTTCAATCTCTTGTTTTACTCTTATTTCTTCACGCAATAATTCTTTCTGAAGCCTCAGTTCCTTACTTTACTCATTTAGCTTTTTAGCATATTCATAAGCAAGGTATGGTTCTTCTAGCTTCAAGTTTAAAAAATAATCAGTAATCTCAATAGATAAGTATCTATTTAACTTATCTAGCTGTTCTCTAGCTTTTCTAATCTTTTTTTCTGCAGATTCTACATTATTAAATTTCACTTTATGGATAACAGCATCACATTCATTGTTAAAAGAACGTATCATTAATTTAATATGTTTCTTAACCATCGCCTCACCTTGACGGTAGCTATCATTAAGTTGCCACCTCGTTTTCAACTGCCAGATTATACTTTATAGCTTCTTTTTGAGTAGTACGTAGGAAGAGTATTGTATTAATAGACTAAAGCTATTTTTTTGTATTAAAACAAATCTAGCTGTAAAATAATTACATAAAGTAGATATATAAATGTACACAAAATACAACCATATAGGAGAGGATAATTTGAAAATAAAGGAGTTAAGTATAACGAAGTTTAAGTCAATTGATGATATATATATCAATACTGATAATCTAGTTTCAATTGTAGGGAAAAATAATTATGGTAAAACTGCAATATTTGATGCTATCCAAGTCTTTTTTCGCAAAAGGAAATTTACAGAAAAAGACATTCATATGTTTTCCTCCGAAGAACTACCGGTTATTTCAATTACATTTCAACAGATTGATACAATAGATTTGCAATTGCTTTTAGAAAGTTCAATAAATCGAAAAAAAGCGCAAGACTTTTATAATCAAGCACTAAAAAAAAGAGAGGTACAGATAACCTTATTTTTTGAGAAAGATAATGACAAATACAAAGGTTGGTATGTTTTCGAAGAAAATCAGGAGAGAATCCCGCCAAAGACTATTGAGGAATTCCTACCTGATTTAAAATATATATCTTCCATTCGAAATCCAGAAGATAACAGTTTTAGTAAGAAGAGTAGTAATATTAGTCAACTAATGGAGATGTTAATTGGGGGGAATAAAAAGAGAGACAATAACGAAGAAGTTATTATCGATGGTGTACCACTGAAAATTTCAGATGTAAAAAAGGAACTAAAGAAACTCGAAGATGAGAAAGTAAAATTATTATCATATGAGTTGAGCAATAAATTCCAAGAGATAATTGGTAATCAATCTTTGTCTATAGAGATTCAAGCAGATCAAACCGATATTATCCATTTACACAAAACGAAAATTAGAGACCACGATATTTTAAATGAAGCTATAAATAGTTTTGACATAGAGTCTAGCGGAACAGGTATGCAAAGTTTATTAATAATAGCAATTCTTGAAGCTTATATTGAACATACTATAGGAGAACAGGATTTTATCCTTATTATTGAAGAACCCGAAGTTTATTTGCATCCTTCACTACAAAGAAAAATTATAAATATTTTGAGAGAATTAAGTATATCGAATCAAGTATTCATTTCAACACATTCACCAGTAGTAGTGAGTCAATTAGCTCCACAGGAGCTAATTTGTATAAAAAAAGAACGTGGTATTACAAAGAAACTTTCATCAGATCCAATACACATTATTAGTGAACTAGGTATAAAACCTGATGATATTTTCCAACATACTAAGATATTGTTTGTTGAAGGACCAGATGACAAAAAATTAATTAAATCCATTCTCCAAACTTTGATGAAATATAAAAAGATTAAAACAGATTTGCTAAAAGTTATACAAATTATTGAAGTGGGCGGTATAGATACTCTTGGTTTCTACACGAATGCAAGAATTCTTGATGTTATGAATAAGGCACACCATAATAATTATAAGTTCTGGATACTCGTAGATTCTGATGGAAATACAAAAAACGAGGTAAAGACAAAGATAGAAAAGAGTCTATCTGAGTTTTCTTATATATATAACAAAGATAACGCATTTATACTGGAAGAATATTCAATAGAATCTTATTTTATCGATGAAAATATTTTATGTTTCTTATTTGACCATCTAGACAAAGAGAAGACAGCAGCTTTATGCCGTAAATACTTTGAAATCTATAATAGAGGTAAAGCAGAAAAAAATAAAATAGGTAAGAGCCAATTTCAAAATAGGTATAAACCTAAAAACTTTTTCTCTGCAAAAGAAGAAATATTCTATAAACAGACTTGGGGATTAAGTAACGAAGAAATCAAGTTGCTAAACGAGATACAAAGGAATTGGAATACTACTAATATAGACCTTTATATTGAGCAGTTTCCTCTAGAGTTGATTGAGGGGTCGAAATTATCTGAATTTATGCGTTGTATGTATGCGATTGAAGATCAAATATAGTTATGATATTTCAAAAAACGATAAAAAAGAAATTAAACTAAGCAGGAGATAATAATTGACCTATTTTATTCTTCCGCTAAAAAGAGCCTTATCGCATATTATTTCTAGAGAGGATTCACTTGGTGAATTTTCATTTTTAAATTTTTTCCATCTCCAGTTTTATTAGACTAATATATAACCTAGTGACCACCATACCCACATTGCACATATTTTTGCACAGAATTAATTTTCTTATTTAACGTAACCGAACATATTTAACAAAATATCCGACAAAACCATACGTATTTAACGTATTTTACTTATTTAACAATCCCCCTATAGCTGGCAGCGAAGAGGTCAGGGGTTCGAATCCCCTTAGCTCCATACCGGAAAACCCTTGATAATCAAGGGTTTTTTCTTGTTTTACGGGAGCTTTCTTTTCGAGGAGCAGGTGGGATTGCACATTTATTGCACAAGTTGTTTTGGCTCTATGATTATTGAAAGAATGCTTCTTCAAAGCGGATAACTCCAAGACAAGCCGATAGTAATGACTTTTGGGGTCATACTGCTCCTGCATCAAGGTCCCCTGCAAATGGCAAAGAATTTAAAAATACAAAGAGACGGCCCATAGGCCGCCTCTTTTTTGTCTATATTTTCCGTACTTATTTCTACTATTTAAATACCAATACTTCGCTGAAAAACCAGTAGGTCAGCATCCCTAAGATGTAAGCAATAACATCCCAAAAATCACCGGTACTTGATTGTATAAAAAGGGGCGTGATCAGCTCCCAGCAGATACCACATAATAAGCCGGCAATCAGGAAGTGCTGGATCTTTGTTAGCTGAAACGAAGTCCAGTTACTCAAGGATAAAATAAAGTTCAGGTATGCTGCAAAGGAGATGCCTCCAAGGTAGTCATTGAAGTGACAGCGCAGCACATATCCAAGCACAGGAATCTGTACATCTGCTTTAATCAGTTCATTCACTTGAAATAGGATCAGCGGGACAATGAAAAACAATAGATCCTTTTTCTGTTTCCTATTTAACCGCATATTGCGAAGATAACCAAGGCGACTATTACCGCGAGAACTGTTGATAAGAAACCCATAAGGCATCCTCCTTTACAAGATAAGATGAATATCTAATATGCTTTTATTGGAGCATTTCTTAAATACATCTATTATCCCCCCAATGTTAATAGGCATTACATGAATATTGAATTTGCCGCTCTTTCATATGGGGCAGCGTCTTTTATATACGGCCATAAGAAGAAAAGTCTAGGATCATTTAGTTATATTACCTGCTGTTCATAAGGGCTCTCCTCTGTTTTGAATATTAATAATATTCACCTATCTCTATTTTAACACCAAAAAGATATTCTGGCATAAATATATTCGTAAGAAAAAGACCATTTGAAAGCAGATAGAATCAGGCTATGCATCATAGATAATATTGATTCTATTTAATTCAGGACATTCTTATTTATCAGATGCCGTTAATTGCAGCAATGAAAAAGTCGTCTTAGTTACTTTAATAAAATAGTATATTTAAAAACCCTTTATCTAGGAGAAGAGTGAATATCATAAAGATTGGTTTTTTTGATTCTGGTATTGGGGGAATGACGGTCCTTCACCAAGCATTGAAGCTTATGACGAATGAGAGCCTCCTATTCTATGCAGACACCTTGCACATGTCATACGGTGTTAAACCCAAGGACAAGGTGAAGAAATATATAGTTAATAAGGAAAAGGTGCTCCCCTATCTGCAAAAGGAATGAGCTTTACATGATTTAAGCCACTTCGGCAAAGTCGTTTCATTTCGGAAAGCTAGTGAAGGCTTCAGAAACATTAATGAAGTATAACGTAAAATAAGCTGGACGAAACCTATTCAAATGCTAAAAAAGCCCAAGCCACTTAGTGCTTGGAGCTCTTCTTTCCACCTATTTTCTCGTTTTCTTCATTGGGTTCTCTTGATTTCCTCCGCCTCAGAGAGAATGGCTTTGATTAAGGATTCTGCCGATAGACTTCTGGCTAATCTCGGACTTTGTCCTGACCATAACGAGAGATAATCAGGATTCTCGTTTGCGCTTGAGACTTTTCTGATATCTTGGGTCAGCGTGTTTTGGACAGGAAATTCAGGGAGTCCAGCTTCATGCTTTTGCATAACCTCGGTGAAACGATTATGTATCCCCCTCGCCCATTTTCCTGAGAAGGAACGGGTTAAGGTCGTGTCATTCTCGTTCGCATGAAGGACGGCCTCCTTATGGACATCTTGAGCACCACTTTCCGCGCAGGTTAAGAAGGCTGTCCCCAGCTGCACTCCCTTGGCTCCTAAGCAAACAGCCGCCATCAATCCCCTCCCATCCATTATTCCGCCGGCAGCGATAACCGGGATGCTTACATGATCAACTACCTGTGGTATCAAGGACATCGAGCCAATCGACCCCTCTATTGCTCCAGGCAAGAAATTCCCGCGATGCCCGCCAGCCTCACTCCCTTGAACGACGACCATATCCATTCCTCTCTCCTCATTTACAACGGCCTCTTCGACTGTTGTGGCGGTTCCTATTAAGAGGGTGTTTGCTTGTTTTAATTCCGCGATTATCTCAGATGATGGAATTCCAAATGTAAAGGTGCATATAGGGATGCTCTCTTCAATGATTACCTTAATTTGTTCATGAAATGTTTTTTTTAGCTGCTCGTAATCAGGAACGACAGCCAGCTCTTTAGCAGGGAGATTTAACTCCTCTCGTAAAGGATTCAAAAGACAGTTGGCCCTTATTATCTCCTCCTCACTTGCCTCAAATTCATTCGGCACAAATAGGTTAACACCGAACGGCTTTTTGGTTCGCTCTTTGACCTCCACTATTTGGCTTCTCATTTGCTCCGGTGTCATATAGCCTGCTCCAATCATTCCAAGTGCCCCAGCACGAGAGACAGCGGCTACCAGCTCAGCTGTCGTGATCCCGCCTGCCATCGGTGCTTGTATAATGGGATACTCAATTCTCAACCGGTCGGTCATTTCATTGTAAAACACATAATCACTTCCTTTTTCAGTCTATTGAATATTCTTCTAGAAGGTATCCTTCTTTTCCTTTATGCCAAGACGAATGGAAAGGGAATGGAGGAGCATTCTGCCAAAATATTTTGTTGCATTTACAATATAATTTCCGATAGATATAATAAAGTGAAACTTCCTTCAGGGGGGCCTTTTCTCCACTGAAGGTTAGTTGAACCAATCGGGCTTTTATGGACAGTTGATCTCCTGCCTGCTTCTCGGTTTTCTACGCTTTTTTCAGCGGGAGTCATACTGTCCGTTAATGCGGGATAAGAGTACTGACAATCTACTGAAGAAATGGAGTTGTTCTGAAATGGGGAAAATCATCATTGACGAAGCTTTTTGGGATGTCTTTCCGGGAGCGCAGCTAAATGTATTGGTCATCACCAACATTCAAAATCAATGTTCTAAGGAAAAGCAGGCTTACTTTGCTGAACTCTTGAAGGATGCATCAAATGAAGCCAAGCAGTATTTAACCAATGAGACATTCAGCAAAAACACTGTTATTGATGAATGGCGAAAGGCCTTCAGCCAATTTAAAACTAAAAAAGGAGCCCGCTCCTCAATTGAAGCTCTTCTCAAGAGGGTCAACCAAGACAGGGCTTTCACCCCCATTAACCCTTTAGTAGACATATACAACAGCATTTCACTCAAATATGCGGTACCATGCGGCGGCGAGGATTTGCAGCTCATCAGCGGCGACTTGCATCTCGGCAAAGCTAAAGGGGGAGAATCCTTCCTTCCGTTAGGTGCTGACCAAGACGCCCCTGCACTGCCTGAAGAAATCATTTATTACGATAATGAAGGGGCCATTTGCCGCTGTTTAAACTGGCGTGAAGCACAGAGAACCATGCTCACCGAGGAAACGACCGATGCTGTCCTCGTCATTGAATCTATTAATGAAGACCAGGCGCTGCGGGCTGAGCAGGCGATGGAAGAAATGAAAGTGCTAATGAATTCCTTCTTCCAAACTGAATGCGTGATTACAACGCTGTCGAAGGATAATTCCTGCTTTGAATATTGAAGATAGGTATAGAAACTGATAGGAACATTCCATAGATAGGATGTCCCTATCAGCATATTTGGATTTCGATGAATAGCCGCATTTTACAATATCCTTCATCTTCGCCCCGCCTAGCTCTGCTCCCCTCTTTCCGATATGGTCAAAACGCCAAATAAACTCACGCATTGTTCAATTTACCAGTTCATTTTTGACATATTTTATGGTATGGTTTGTAAAGACAGCTTCATGTATAGACTCGTAAACTCATCAAATAATTCTATTTGAATTTGACCAGGGATTTGAAGGCCCTGCTTGCAGCAAAGAGATTTGAAGGAGACTGCTCCTTAGACAATATAGAAAAACTCTTGCGGACCAAGGGTTTTTTCTTTTTTCTCGGCTTGGATTAATCCTTTCACCTGGATCCTCCAACGCCTAAAACTGGTCCATGATAATCCGACACCAGGCCCTTCATTACTTGCTGATGGCTCATTTAGCTTTTAATGATGTGAAGAAATCACGCTAAGTACAGCGGTGATTGTATGGTCTTCAAGTTAGTGATGCACCTAAGAGGGGATGATTTGTATGAAATACTTACTAATTAAAGCACTGTTTCTATGTGCCATGTTTTTTGTCTTTTATCAAAATCTGTCACATGTTTATGCTGCTGAGCAAACAGGGAAGATTGCCTTTGATCCGGTTGAAGCTGTGCTCGAAGTGTCTGTCATGACAATTTTGACAATCATCGTACTCGTCGTTGAACCGAAGAAAGGCTAATAAACTTTATTTAATAAATGAAACACAGTCTGAATGATGCAGAGACTGTGTTTATTTTTTGCAGCAAAAAAGCCGTCCCATTATGCGACAGCCTCTTCCTTTGGACATTTGCCCCTTTATCCCATTACAACACTTACAACCAGATAGACAACCAAACAGAGTACAATGCTCTTTATGTACATGCCTGCTGCTTGTTTAGCTGACTCTTCCTCTTCTTGTTTACTCATTTTGATTGATTGGATGGACCCATAAAAGATCCCGGTCATAATGGCAATGATCATAGGAATCGTATTCATGCATGCAGCCTCCTCTAAACTATCCTACCATATCTATGGGGAAAGTTTTACTGAAGCGGCTCCTCCTATTTCTTGACGGCTAACCGGTATTTTTCTCCCTTTTCGATTTGGGTAATTTGTGAATCATGGATTTTTATTTCAACCTTTCCGTAATCTATCTCTATGAGGAAACGAATAATCTGCTCAATGGCTGCTTTATTGGCCTGTTCTTTACGAGACATTGCCCCCGCTCCTTTCTAATTCTTTCAATTCAACGTCATTATTTCATTCTGACCAACCGACGTCAGTCTTATCGCTGATAATGAATTGCAATAGCCGCTCTCCCTTCGATAAAAATGTAAAAGGCATAACCCCTCTACAAATAAAGGGTTATGCCTTCGGTGGTCCGATCGGCCAGTCATTCAATTTTCTGATTAATCAGAGTATAAAATATATTATTCCTATCTGTCAACTACAATTTAAATTTTCCCGTCGATCATAAAAAAGCATCCAGATGATTCTCATTCTGAATGCATTTGCTCACATGCCGCTAGAACCCTTTCACATTCCTTTACGGTCTGAATGATTTCTCTGAAGGAACTCCCGCCTGTCAGCTCCTGTGAATGGGCAAGATTATTTCGAAGCAGCTCAAGCTTATTGAAAAAACGCTCTGCAGCTGCCCGTGATGTAAAACCGAGATTTAAAAGCAGCTCCTTTTTCTTCACAATTAAGGTTTTCTTGTCACTGAGCTGCAGACAGTCAAGAAGCGTTATCTCTTCATTTCGTTCCTTTCTCATTTCATATAAATGCTCAGCGCTTCTCAGCCGCTCCGTACTCACTTTCTCCTTCCAGGACAGATCCCTATAAACTTGTTTGACAACATAGAGAAGATGCATCTCCATTAAAGAAATGATACCAAATAAAAGCATCCGAACCGGCGGCTTCTGCAGGTCTGCCAACGTAACAAGCCTAGTAACCTCATTTCTCTCAAGAATAAAGATTCGGTCAATATGCTCAAATAAATAGAGCAGATGAATTAATGGTGTAGATTCCGAAACAAGATCAGAGGGCTGAAAACGAATCATCGCGCTGCTCCCTCTCTCTAAATAGCCAATTACCCTGCCATTATCCTTTATACCAACGACATCAAAGCCGGTCTGCTCCATATAATTCAGAATATCATCCATCTTGCTGCCTGCTTCAAAGCTGACCAATTCCTCAGAAATATGGTTGACATGAATATTCTCTTCAAATAACTTCCGCAAGCTCTTATACGGGCTTGGAATAGAGGATTGTTTCTGATTCATCCCTCAATGCTCCTTTTATGTATGATTTTTCCTTATTTCCCTATCGTACTCCTTGGCCTAAATATTCGTAAACCTATATGCTGGATATTAAAGGGAGGATGCTGCATGAAGCGCATCCCCCATCATTTACTCTTCTATCTCCTTCGACTCCTCTTTCCTGAGATCTGTACCGGATGGCAAATGCCCTTCGTAGGATTGCCAGTAAACAGCCGCTACTAGGACTGCTCCCCCTATGGCATTGCCAAGGAATACTGGGATAAAGTTGCCGAAATACTCACCCCAAGAAAAATATCCTTCAAAGATTGCAGCTGGTATGATGAACATATTTGCGACAACGTGCTGAAAACCGATAGCGACAAAAGCCATGATAGGGAACCAAATAGCAGCAATCTTCCCTCCAATATCTTCAGCCCCATAGGATAGCCAGACAGCAAGCCCGACAAGCCAGTTACATCCAACAGCCGAGATTAATGCCGGCCAGAAATCGGCCTCAAGCTTATGGCCAGCCGTATCAACAACCTTTTCAAGGAATGCTCCGCTTGATGTTAATTCCGCCAAATGCCCGAAGAAATAAGCAACGAAAAGGGCTCCGGCAAAGTTACTGAGCGTTATCCAAAACCAGTTATGAACAAGCCTTGACCAGCGTACCCTTCCTGTGAGGCAGGCCATTGGCACCGCCATCATATTGCCGGTCAATAGCTCACCGCCAGCAATCAAGATTAAGATAAGCCCCAAAGGGAAAACAGCCGCTCCTAAAAACGAACCAAAGGTCCCCCAATCCGACGGTAAACTTGCCGTCACACGGACAGATAATAAATACCCCGCTGATATGTATGCTCCGCCTAAAAATCCTAATAGCAGCATGCTTTTTAAATTCAAGCTCGTTTTCTTTACACCGGCTTCAACCGCATATGCAGCAATATCCTGCGGACTCTTATATGCCATGCTTCTTCCTCCCAAATCTAGTATCGTTCCTCTTTACCACTATTTGGTTAACCTTATCCCTCTAACCCCCATTTAATTATAACTATATTCCAATACAGTAAAAAAGGACTATTTTGTGAAATATTATCCTATTAAACACAAAAAAAGAGAGAACCCCATGACACGGTTCTCTCCTCATTCATTATACCGATTTCTTATTCTCAAATCCTTGAGCTGCATCAATCATCTTATCAAGCTTAATGATGCTTTTTCTTGCCTTTTCATAGTCAACTTTGCGGTAGTGGTGCAATCCGCCTTCTTCCTCATCCATCTCATCAGCCCATTTAACAATTTGCTGAAGGGGGGTGCGTACGATATCATTTGTGGGAAGAAAAGAGTCCGTATGGAATAGGATCGCTAGCGATACAGTCTTCGCCTTCACTGGATTCTCTCCAAGTCTGATTAATAATTTATGCGCCCTCTCAGCCCCTTTTATCGCATGAATATCGTTTTTGCGATAGAGGTCATAATCCCACTTCCCGTTCCGGTACCAGGTGAAATGCCCCATATCGTGAAGTAAGCCCGCCTTAGCGGCCGCATCAACATCCTCCCCCTGCTCCTTCGCCAGGTTAAAAGCATGATAAGCTACCGCAATCGCATGAGCTAATCCAGAACGATTCAAGTACTTTTGTGCAATTCGATGTTCAAAAATATCTAGTAAAGTGACATCCCTCATTTCTCTCTCCTCCTTCAAAAAACCGAATATTTATGTGCGCTCATTTATATTAATGTGCATTATAGCACGCATGAGGTGTAAATTTAAAATAAAAACGTCGAAATGTGAATAATTCCCTGTATATAAATAAATTTAATATTTTATTAATATGAAACTCTCTTTATTTACGTTAAATTATGTTGATATAATATTAATTTTGTAAGGAGGTAGACATATGAATGGAACAGCTATAGTACTAATACCACCTCTTGTCATCATTATGCTTGTCCTTTTGACAAGGAGGGTCATTCCTTCACTCGGCGTTGGAATTATTCTTTCATCCCTTATCTTCGAAAACTTTCACTTCGGCGATACAATCAAGCGGATTGGAAAAACGATTCTCCATCTTTTCTACGAGGATGGCGAAGTCGCAACCGGAAATCTGAATGTTCTTGGATTTCTTCTTTTGCTCGGAGTCATGACCGGCATGATTCATCTATTAGGCGGAGGAAGGGCATTCGGGGAGTTCGCTTCCAAAAAGCTTCATTCCAAAAGACAGGTAACAATGGGAACGGCTCTTTTCGGAATGACCATGTTTCCGGATGACGTATTCAATATGTTTACGAACGGACAAGTTTCTCGGCCATTATTTGACCGTTTCGGCATATCGCGTGAAAAACTGGCCTATATGATTCATTCCACCTCAGACCCCCTCTGTGTTTTAACACCCATCTCAAGCTGGGGAGCGTATATTACATCCATATTTGCAGCCATCTTTGTCATGCATGATATGGATGAAAATCCAATTGTGACATTTGTTGAGGTAGGATTCCTGAATTTCTATGCATTAACCACTATCGCGCTTGTCTTCCTTGTCGCTTATTTCGATCTCCGTTTCTGGAAAATGCGGAAGGCTGAACTACATGTAAAACCATACGATTCAAATGATTCACATCGCAAAGGGTCTATTTGGTCATTGTTCATCCCTATCCTTGTATTAATGATCAGCTCTATTAGTTTATTAATATGGACTGGCTATCGAAATAGTGACACGAAAAGCCTCATTGATTGGTTTGCGAATGGGGAGGTCAGCTATTCCCTGCTTATGGGCGCTTTGACAGCCTGCCTTGTAACCTTTGTTTTCACAATCCGTACAAAACAGGTGAAATTTGTTCCCCAGGCTCTCATCAATGGGATGAAGACAACCTTGCCTGCGGTCTGGATTCTCTTGTTTGCCTGGATGCAGTCCGAATTAACCGGGTTATTGAAGACCGGGGAATACTTAGGCGGCATTATTGAGCAAACAAGCCTGTCCAGCTCATGGCTGCCGTTTCTCTTATTTATCCTGACAGGAATCATGGCATTCTCCACTGGAACAAGCTGGGGAACATTTGCAATCATGCTTCCAATTTCCGCTCAGATTGGCCTTGTCACAGGAGTGGATATCATCCCATTATTTGCTGCCGTTCTCTCCGGGTCACTCTTTGGAGATCATTGCTCGCCTATTTCTGATACGACGACTGTTGCCGCATCAGCAGCCGGGTGCAACCATATGAACCATGTACTGACGCAAATTCCTTATGCGCTCACAGCTGCTTCGATTACGGCTGGAGCTTTCCTCTTCTATGGCCTAACAGGAATTTCATGGATTTCCTATTTATTTATCCTTCTTATGCTGACTGGCATTACCGTCATCTATCGAAGAAAAGAAGCAAAACAAACCGTTTAAGATACCTTCGCAAAGGTTCATCGAATGAGCTTTTTGCGAAGGTATTTTTTATATCATTATTTATCTGAAAATTGTATACAAATCACTATCACAACAGTTATACTTTAAGAAACATAATACTGTATCATGCATAGTATGTATCATAGGGGGTGCACAGATGAATACGTTGTTGAACTCATTAATGACAGAATTAAGGAGAGGGACATTAACATTGGCTGTTCTCAATCAGCTTCAAGAACCTCAATACGGCTATTCCCTTGTCCGTTCATTGGAACTAGCCGGAATCACAATTGAACAGAGCACCTTATATCCTTTACTAAGGAGACTCGAAAAGCAGAAGCTGGTAACAAGCTATTGGGACACATCGGAAAGCAGGCCGCGCAAGTATTATGCACTCAGCAAAGAAGGCAGTGAGTTGTATGAGCAATTGAAAGAGGAATGGCTTATCCATTCTAAACGATTGTATGACATGTTAAATGGAGGGGGAAAAAATGAATCTGATTGAGACGTATATACAAGAAGTCATTCGCCGGCTGCCTGAGAGAAATCGGGAGGATATTGCACTGGAACTCCGTTCAACCATTGAGGATATGCTGCCTGAGGATTATACGGAACCAGATGTAAAGGACGTGCTCACACAGATGGGAGACCCGGCCAAATTAGCAAGAGAATATCGTGATTGGCCGCAGTATTTAATCGGCCCTCGTTATTTTGAAAGCTATATGGCCCTTTTAAAAATCGGTTTGTCCATCGGGTCAGCCATAGCGCTGATTGCTTACCTTGCTCAGCTAGTTAACGGTTTTACAGGCGAGGAGTCTTTCTTAAGTCTCTTGTCAGCTATAATCATAGGTGCAGCAGGCTCAGTGATTGAGACGGCCATGCATGTGTTCTTCTGGACAACAGTAAGCTTTGCTGTTGTCGAAAGAATAGATTCTTCAAAAGGCGGACAGCCATTTATATATAAGAAATGGACTCCTGATGATTTAAAGGAAGTATTGGACCGGACAAAGGAACGAAAGATTTCCAATGTCGAAGTATTCGGCGGATTGTTTTGGACAGCTGTTTGGGCAACCGTTTATTATTATGCGGACCAATTAGTTGGAATCTATCACAGCGGCACAAATGGCCTGGAATTTATTACACCGATCTTTAATCAAGAGGTGCTTCAAATGTACTGGCCGGCCATCATCGCTCTCATCGCCCTGGAGATTGTCCTCTCCCTTTTCAAATGGATGAGCGGGAAATGGACAATAAAGCTAGCCGCATTTAATACGGTCCTTCAAATCATCACCACAGTTGTCTTCATTCTAATCGCCAATCAGCCTCATTTATTCGATGCTCAACTCATTGCCTATCTAGGTCAATCCTTCAATGAAGAGGTACGCACTTGGACGATCAATCTAGCCATGACCCTTTTCTTCATGGGCGCAGCCTTTAATGTCTATGACGGCTTTCGGAAAGCCAAACGATAGAAGCTTTAAGAGTATTTAGCATGATTACCGCTATTTAGAATGGAATCACGAATAAGGAGACCAGTGCCAAAAGCCCGTTCAGCACAGGTCTTTTTGTCTTTGTTTAATAGCTCCAGCAAGCGGGAAAAAGCGCATAAAAAGGAGGAAAAACGATGACAGACATTCAATACCTATTCTTTCAAGATGATGGATTCATACCAAATAATCCTGAGCTTCCTGCAGCTGTCTATAAAAAGGCATTGGAACCAGGTATGATAGAGGACATTTTCCGCCGGCATCAGTGGTCAAACAGCTGGACAAACGGCGTCCTTCAAGAACACCATTATCACAGCAATACCCACGAAGTACTCGGAGTGGCGAAAGGACATGCCCGATTAATGCTTGGCGGTGCTGAGGGACAGATGATTGACGTTGAATGCGGCGATGTCCTTGTTCTTCCTGCTGGGACAGGTCATAAATGCATAGAGGCCCATGAAGGCTTTACGGTTATTGGTGCCTATCCTAATGGCATGGACTATAACATGAAATACGGTAAACCTGATGAAAGACCAGCAATTCTTGAAGAAATCAAGCAGGTGCCATTCCCTGAGGCTGATCCAGTTTTTGGCGAAGACGGTCCATTGCTCAAAAAATGGATGAACACAGGTTTCCGCATATAAACTCCTGTTCCATTCGTTTATAATAGGGATAGACTTTGTCAAGCAAGGTCTGACTATATTTTATGACAGCGGGAGGCCACATGAGTAAAGAATTCATTACCGGAAGCTTTCAAAGAATGAAATCCACCAACCTCTCCATCGTTTTAAATCTAATTCGTGAGAAAGGCCCTATTTCACGGGCAGATATCGCCAAACTCACAAAGCTGACCCCTCCTACCATCAGCAACCTGACAAAGGAGCTTCTAGTGGAGGAACGAATCGTGGAACAATCCCTAGGCGAGTCCAGCGGTGGCCGTAAGCCGACCTTACTCACGCTTAATAGTGAACGACATCACATCATCGGGGTTGATATTGGCTCTCATGAAATGAATTTAATCTTAACGAACCTTACAGGCGAGGTTAAACATAGCATCATTCAAGCAATGCCATCCTCTGTGAAGAAGGAATCACTCCTTTCCTTATTGACCAAAAGCATCCGTACGATGATAATCAGCGCTCCAGAGCCAGAGAAATTAATTGGAATCGGCGTGGCTATGCATGGAATCGTCGATGTGGCCAAAGGGGAGTCCGTATTCGCTCCAAACCTCAACCTGCATCATATACCCATTAAAGACATACTTGAGAAGGAATTCGGTCTAATGGTGATTGTTGAGAATGATGCACGTGCTATCGCCCATGGTCACCAATGGTTCGGTCATGAGAAAGGTGCCCAAGACCTTGCCTGTATCAATGTTGGGCGGGGAATAGGCGCCGGGCTAATTATAGACGGAGAGCTTTATCTGGGCCATGATTTCATCAGCGGAGAAATTGGGCATATGGCGATTGACCTGCATGGACCAACTTGCTCCTGCGGCAATAATGGATGCCTCCAAACCTTTGCAACAGGCCCGGCGATTGCTGAGAGAATGCGAGCCAAACTCGAAGAAGGGGAATCGAGTTCTCTTTCCGTTATGCTTGGAGACGGCTCATGCAGTGAAATCACAGGCGAGGAGGTCTTTGAAGCGGCAAAGGCTGGGGATTCGCTTGCCCAGCAAGTCTTACAGGAGGCAGGAGAATACCTTGGCATTGGATTAACGAACCTGATACATATCATTAATCCCGAGAAGATTGTCTTAAGCGGCGGAGTCATTAATGCACGGGAGTTTCTGCTCGATACTGTCCAGGAAACGATTCAAAAACGCGCACTGACGGAGAAGGCAAAAAAAACAGTGATTACTGTTTCCTCCTTTGGAAGCTATGCAACTGTCATAGGAGCCATATCCTTGGTTTTGCGTGAACTATTCTCGGAATCTCGGAGTCTCAAATAAAAAAAGAATGATGCAGAATTAGCCAAAACGACCTTCCTGCATCATTCTTTCTTTTTAGATCTCCTTTGCACCATCCCCGATATCGCAAAGATAGAACTCAGGTACTAACCCTGTTCTTTCTTCATAATGCTTCGCAACTTCCTCCTGGAATCGAGCCACCGCTTCATTCTTGACGACGCTGACATTGCATCCTCCGAAGCCGGCCCCTGTCATCCTAGTACCAATACAGCCATCTACCTTGCATGCTTCCTCATACATTACATCCAGCTCCGTACCTGTAACCTCGAACAAATCACGCAATGATTCATGAGACTGCTTCATCAGCTTGCCAAACAAAGCTACATCATGGTTTTTTAATGCTTCTGCTGCTCTTAGCACACGGGTATTCTCGCAGATAACATGATCAACACGTTTTTGTACAACCTCCTCCTTGATTGTATCCTTATACAACTGCCAATTATCGTAGCTGACATCGCCCAATGTTTTGATCTCAGGCATGGATTGCTGCAAAACAGCCAATCCACTCTCACATTCAGCCCTTCTCTCGTTATATTTCGAATCAGCGAGACCACGGCGTTTATTGGTGTTTGTGATGACGATGGTATATCCATCAAGCTCTACTGGCGCATATTGATACTCAAGCGTGTCACATTTCAGCATGATGGCATGGCCTGCTTTTCCCATAGCGACAGCGAATTGATCCATAATGCCGCAATTGACACCAACGAACTTGTTCTCAGCTCTTTGAGACAGCTTCGCCAATTCTACTTTATCAACCTGACACCCAGCTAGTTCACTTAATGCTAGTCCGGTCAACACTTCAATAGAAGCAGATGAGGAAAGGCCAGCCCCATTTGGAATATTGCCGTGGAACATGATGTCAGCACCCGTATAACGTGCTTCTTCATCTCCGGCAAGCTCGAGCAATTCTACTAGTACTCCCTTCGGATAATTAGCCCAGTCATCCTCCTTCTTGTACACAATGGAATCAACTGCTGTCTGCGCTGTAGTATCAAAATTCGTGGATTGGAAATGGTAGACACCATCCTTCCGCAGGCGAGCGACTGCCCATGTTCCAACAGAAAGAGATGCCGGGAAAACATGCCCCCCATTAAAGTCTGTATATTCACCGATCAAGTTCACGCGTCCTGGTGTGAAGAATACGCGAGCCCCTTCTCCAATGCGACCGAATCTTTTATAAAATTCTTGAAGTAAATGTTGTTTTTCCATCATCTCTTCCTCCCTTTTATCAGCTATGAATTTGGTCAATAAAGCGAATGAAGGCTTGCTGACCCTCTGCTGTTTGCTTAAATACTCCTGAGTGCTCAAGTACGGTTAAGAACCGGGCTCCAATTTCCTCTTGCATGATTTCATTAACTGTATCGCTTGTCAGCTGCCCCCGTCTTGTCCTGATTTCCTCATACCAGTCATAATGCTTTAACATATCAGTCTGCCATTCTTCCTTTTCCGTGCTCTCTACTAAATAATGAGATAGCCTATTCACTTCTTCTACAAGCCGACCAGGAAGCACAGCAAGTCCCATCACCTCAATTAGTCCGATATTCTCTTTCTTAAGATGATGCAGCTCCTGATGCGGATGGAAGATTCCATCTGGATGCTCAGGTGACGTCCGATTATTCCGCAGGACAATATCCATCTCAAATAAACCGCCTCTCCTTCTAGCAATTGGTGTTACCGTGTTATGAGGCGTGCTGCCGCTATAGGCATGAATATCGGCCCCTTCATCGCTATAGGTCTGCCACACTTTCCAAATACGCTCTGTTACCATAGCTACTTCTTCCTTTTCACCACGGAGGCGAATGACTGACATCGGCCATTTCACAATGCCTGCCGATACATTCGGGTAACCAGCCAGCGTAAAGGTTTGGGTGATTGGGGCTTCTTCAATCGCAAATGTATAACGCCCCCCTTGGAAATGGTCATGATTTAAGATCGATCCCCCAACAATCGGCAGGTCTGCATTCGAGCCAATGAAATAATGCGGGAATTGGTCAACGAAATCGAGCAGCCGGTCAAATGTTTCTCTTGAAATCTTCATGGGCATATGTTCTTTCCTAAGCACGATGCAATGCTCTGGATAGTAAACATATGGCGAGTACTGTAAATACCAGTCTTCATGATTAATAGAGAGCGGAATAATGCGGTGATTTCCCCTCGCCGGATGGGTAAGTGTTCCCTTGTATCCTTCATTCTCCGGACAAAGCAGGCATTTGGGATAAGAAGAGGAAGGTGCATTCTTCAGCATCGCAATTTCCCGAGGGTTTTTCTCCGGCTTGGATAAATTAATCGTAATGTCCAGTTCGCCGTATTCTGTCTTGGTCTTCCATAGTTGATTTTTTTGAATACGGTCCATACGAATATAGTTGGACAGGATAGAGAAGTGATAGAATTGGTCTGTTGCTTTGACGGGACTCGACACATAATTCTCTCTGAACTGACGAATAACCTCAGACGGCCTTGGCAGCAAGCAGGTCATTAGCTCCGCATTTAGGAGATCTCGCTCGGTCATTGTATTAGAGATACTCCCCTTTTCCTCCGCAATATCAAGAATAGTATCCAGGATTTCGTGAATAGTAGACCTTCCCTCGAGCGGTTCACTTTCAACCCATTCTGAAAGGTCTAACACAGACATAAGCCTGTTCCGTGTATAAATTTCATCTTCTTTTGGCAGGAGACTATTGTCGATGCCATATTGGAGCAGACTTTGAATTGTTTGATAGATGGATGGCATATTAATTCACCTCAATCGCATTCTCTCGAAACCCTTTTCATTTTACTTTATTAAATTAATTAATAAACTTTCTACCCTCACTATACTGTTTTTTCATAAAATAAACAATTCAAAATACAGTGGATTCATAAATTGTTTGAAACTTCTTTTTTAGGGAATAATTCACTATCTAAATGAACAGGAGAATCGTTTTATGTCATTAATCAATCAGGTAAATCGTGAATTGCTTCAAAAAGAGGATATGGAAAATGCTTCGATAGTACCGGCATGGGTCACAGAGGAATACAGAACCTTTAAAAAAATCGTAACCGACCCCACGTTCCCATGCTATTTCGGAATGAAGGCCGAGAATAAGGGCGAGCTTCGTTATGCCTATATTACTCATGAGGATTGGTCCAATCTGCCGAAGGCGCTTGAAGGCTTTCTTGATTTATTCAAGCAGCCGACAAAAGTTCGTCATGGCTTCTTCCTTTTTGTAGAGCCCGAAAAAGAGCCGAGAGACATCCCTTATTATCGTGATTATTTCTGGAGGGTTCTGCAATACTTGCATGAACAAGATCCTGCTCCATGGCCGCAAATGGCACCTAAGGATCCAGACCACTATTTATGGGACTTCCATTTTGGCGGTGAGCCGATATTTGCTTTCGGCAATTGTCCGGCCTATAAGCAGCGGAAAACACGTGATCTCGGCAGCAGCCTCGTGATTGGCTTTCAGCCCAGGAAAATCTTCGAAGGCTTAAAGGGGACAGAAAAAGGTGGAATCATGTCACGTGAAAAGGTGCGTGAACGAGTTGAAGCATGGGACCAGCTTCCGAAGCACCCGGATATCAGCCATTATGGCGACCCGGCGCATAATGAATGGAAGCAATTCTTCATCGGTGATGATAGTGAGCCGATAACTGGAAAATGTCCATTTCACCATAAGGAAATGGATTGAATTATACAAAGCGGCTTCCTGAACTAGTCTTTGGGAGGCGGCTTTTTTTATTTCAGAGGAAAGGCTTTTGCCTTTCTCCAGCTGGACGGACTGAGATAACATGTGACCAAAGATGGTTAGCCCTTAGCCTCTGTCTTTTTCCCTTAAAGATGGCTGTTCGCCCATATATGATAAGCTTTCGCCCTTAAAGCATGAAATTCTGAAGAAACGCATTCAAAATGGTAGTTCAAATAAGCTGGATGAGTTTTCGTTAAATATCCCGTCATTTTCATTATTAAACTCCAGAAACAATCTGCATGAAGCTTTTATCTCTTGTAAGTTTGAGACAAACAAAACAGGCGGAAAGACATCCGCCTGTTTTGTTATCAAGAAATAGGTCATTTACTGTACGATATGCTTTACCCTTCCCACTTGTCCATCAGTCAGCCTAACCTTGATGCCATGGGGATGTGTCGGTGAATTCGTCAAGATATCTTTCACGATTCCTCTTGTTAATGTCCCGCTTCGCTGATCCTTTTTTAAGACGATATCGACCTCGAGCCCTGGCTTGATTTGGCTGCGATTCTGTCCGTTTGTCATATACTCACCGCCTCCTTCAATGATTTAACACTCTGAACATGATGGTTTTTAATAACTAATGATATAATGGACGAATAGAAAAATCCACTTATTTGGAGGAAGTATGTTAACGTTTGAAGAAAAACTCGCTATAGCGGCAAGCTTTCCAGAGCTTGAACAAAAAAACGTGTCACTGGGGCGCGTGAATTTCCAATTCCCAGAGAGCAAGACTGACAAAAAGAATGTCATTTATCATCTGCACCCGAACGGGAATGGCTTTGTGTATGCAGAAGGGATTCCAGGATACCCTGTTGACCAAAAAGGCATGGTTAATATTCGTGACTACTCAGAAGAGGACCTGCGCACATTGATTCAGAAATCCATTGATCTTCTATCAATCAACCCGAACGAAGCCATCACCATTGAAGGAGAGGCAGTCGAAGAGGTATGGAGAAATGAAGAGGGTCATACCCTCACCATCATCCTTGAGGAGGATATGTGGAATGTGTATGCCGGCATCTATTTAGACGGTACATTCCCATCCTACAATGAAGCAAAATCCTACTTGATGGAAGAGGGCTTCACAAAGCAGAATTAATGAATGAGAAAAAGGGCTTACCTTTATAAACTGGTACCTGTAGTTAGGACACTTGAAAAAGAGTGTCCTAGCTACAGGTTTTCTTATATACTAGAGGTCATGAAATAAGATACAAGGGGATACCATGAGTAAGATTACATTTACATCTAGAGAGATTAAACTACTTCAAAAAAACCCAAATGTACAACGTGTCAGCGAGCGATCCATCACCTATACAGATGCATTTAAAAATAGATTTATTGATGAGTATATGACGGGAAAGCTTCCCCGGCAAATTTTTATGGAGGGCGGTTTTGATGTCGACCTCATTGGAATGAAGCGAATCGAACAATCGGCCTATAGGTGGAAGAAAGCCTATGAAACCAATGGGTTACTTGGACTCACGGATTCAAGGAAAACGGCATCTGGAAGGCCGTTAAAACGGGAACTCTCACCATCTGAAGTGATTAAACGCCAAGAAGCTCAAATTAAGCTGTTGGAAGGACAAATAGAGCTATTAAAAAAGCTAGAAATGACCGAAAGGAGGCTGTTAAACGAAAGTCAAAACCTCGCTCCAAATAGAATCTATCAGCTGATTTATGAGACCTTGGAACAACATTCATTCAAGCGATTGACGGCATACTTTTGTGCCCTCTTAGGCGTATCCCGTTCGGGTTACTACAGTTACTTAAAGGCTTTTGAGGTCCGTAAAGCAAGAGAACAATTAGATTTAGAAGCGAAAGAGCTCATTTTAAAAGCGTTCAAACGACGCGGGTATAAGAAGGGGTCTCGCTCCATTAAGATGGTATTAGAAAATAAGTATGGAGTCCTCTTTAGTCGAAAAAAGATTCAACGAATCATGAGGAAATATGGGATTGTCTGTCCTCACAGGAGGTCAAATCCTTATAGGAAAATCGCCAAAGCCACTAAGGAACACCAGGTCGTTCCAAACAAGTTGAACCGAGAATTCAAACAAGGAGTTCCTGGTAAAGTACTATTAACAGATATCACCTATTTGCCATATGCCGGAAGACAGATGGCTTATTTGTCGACCATAAAAGATGCCTCGACGAACGAAATCCTCGTTTACCATGTTTCAGACCGAATTACATTGGATATCGCCACGCAGACGATCCATAAGTTAATGAACAACAAGAAAGTAAAATTAGACAAGGATGCGTTTATCCACTCCGATCAAGGAAGCCATTACACAAGTCCTCGTTATCAAAAATTATTGAAGAAATATGGATTGGGACAATCCATGTCTCGCCGGGGAAACTGTTGGGACAATGCCCCTCAGGAATCGTTCTTTGGGCACCTCAAAGATGAAGTCGATTATCGATCTTGCCAGACACTGAATGAACTAAAGGCCAAAATAAAGCACTACATCAATTACTATAATTATGACCGTTATCAATGGAACTTAAAGAAGATGACCCCTGTTCAATTTAGGAATCATCTTCTCGTAGCTTAGTCTCTTTTTTTTAATGTGTCCTTGACAGGGGTACCAGTTTATTACGGGAAGCCCTTTTCTTTTTTATTTCCCTTTAAATTCAGCCTTTCTTTTCATAAAGAAGGCACTAATTCCTTCAATTGCATCCTCAGAGCGTACTATGCTTACATTATGCTCAAGCTCAATTTGCAAGCCTTCATCAAGCGTTGTTTCCATTCCTCTGCTCACCGCATCTAATATCCCTCGAATGGCCAGCGGCGGCCCTTCTGCTAATTGATCCGCATAAGCAAGCGCCGTTTCAAGAAATCCATTTGCTGGAACTAGCTGATTGACCAATCCATATTCAAGCGCCGTTTTTGCTGAAATGGTTTCACCACTCAGCATAAGCCCTAGTGCCCGCCTGCTTCCAATTAACCGAGGAAGACGCTGCGTTCCTCCATATCCCGGAATAATCCCCAGCTTGATTTCCGGAAGACCGAAATCAGCCGCTTCACTTGCAATGGCTAGATGACACGCCATTTGAAGTTCATTCCCTCCTCCGAGAGCCCGGCCATTTACAGCCGCGATAATCGGCTTTGGAAAGCTTTCGATTCGGTTAAACAAATGATGCATTCGCTGAATCATTGATCTTGCCTTGCCCGGGTCTGCCAGTTCAGCAAATTCATTTACATCTGCTCCCGCCGAGAAGAACTTATCACCAACACCAGTTATAATAATGGCACGGATTCCATCATTGCTCTCAAAGTCATCCAAATACCCTTCAATCTCATATAGAGTATCTCTGCTGAGCGTATTGAGCGGCGGGCGATTAATCGTCAGCATAGCTGTCTTCCCTCCGACTTCCAACGTACAGTTCACACCCATAGTTAAACCTCCCGTTCAATAATGACAGCAATAGCCTGGCCAAATCCAATACACATCGTCGCAAGGCCATATCTTCCATTTACACGATCGAGTTCATTGATCATCGTGGCAATGATTCGGGCACCGCTGGCTCCAAGAGGATGGCCGAGCGCAATGGCCCCTCCGTTCCTATTCACTTTATCCATGTCGGCATTAAGCTCTTTTGCCCATGCGAGCACAACGGAGGCAAAGGCTTCATTGACCTCAAATAAATCGATATCCTCCATTGTCAATCCGGCCTTCTCTAATACCTTCTTCGTTGCAGGAATGATTCCGGTCAGCATAATTTCCGGGTCGACGCCTGCGATTGCGGTCGCAACGACCCTTGCTCGTGGATGCAAACCAAGCTCCTTTGCCTTTTTTCGTGATGTGAGCAAGACCGCTGCTGCCCCGTCACTAATTTGGCTTGCGTTTCCTGCTGTCACATGACCATCTGGAAGAAACGAGGGTTTTAGCTCGGATAAGCGGGCCAAGGAGGTATTGGGGCGCGGGGTTTCATCAGCCTCGAACATCACTTTATCTCCCGTTTCATTTTTGACCTCAATCGGCACGATTTCCCGTTCAAACCTTCCTTCTTCAATAGCATCAAGTGCTTTCTGATGACTCGAAAGGGAGAAGTGGTCCATCTCCTCCCGGGAAATCTGCCACCTCTGTGCAATCAGCTCTGCCGAGAATCCTTGCGGGATGATTGTGTACTGGCTCATAAGCATATCAGGGAAATCACCGCCATCACTTCCCATAGGTACCCGATTCATATTTTCTACACCAGCAGCAATCGTACAATCACTCATCCCCGCCATGATGGCATGAGCCGATTGGGCCAATGTATCGAGACTTGATCCGCACATCCTATTCGTGCTGGACCCGCATACCTCAACAGGAAATCCAGCAATCAAGCTGGCAATTCGGCCAATATTCATACCTTGTTCACCAATTTGGGTAACACAGCCCATTTTGATATCCTCAACTTCCATTGGGTCTATTCCAATTCGCTCAGTCAATTTCCTTAACACATGTGCTGCCATTTCATCTGGACGATAGCTGGTGAGGATTCCACCCTTTCGTCCAATAGGCGTCCTGACAGCCTCTATGATTATGGCATCTCGATCATTCATCTCGGCAATCTCCCTCCTCTCTTAAAATGTAAATAGATCAATGCCGCCTGCTACCGGCAGAGCAACACCTGTTATATAAGAGGCTTCCTTACTTGAGAGAAAGGTTATCGCATTAGCAATGTCCTCCGGTTCACCCGGCCGTTTAAAAGCAGTTCGCGCAATCATTCTGTCTCTCATCGACGGATTCGTATATTGGAAGGCTTCCGTATTGATAATTCCCGGCACAATCGCATTAACGGTAATTTGATATTTCGCTCCTTCAAGCGCTAAGGATTTCGTCAATCCCAGAATACCGGCTTTTGTGGTCGCATAACTAGCTTGCCCATATCCGCCATGTGTCCCGGCCACTGATGCCATATTAATAATGCGCCCTTCCTTTTGATCCTTCATATACTTCCAAACGGATTTGCAGCAGTTATAGGCACCTGTCAAATTGACGTTCAAGTCCCTGCTCCAATAATCATCATTTTGATCTTCTAGTCTGGCAGTATGATCCAAGGTTCCTGCATTGTTGACGAGTATATCAATACGGCCAAACTGGCTGATGACCTCAGCCATCACTCGTTCGACTTCCTCTCGATTTGTCACATCCATCTTAAAAGCTGCTGATTTTCTTCCCAACTCCGTTATTTCCTGTGTGGTCGACTTCGTATAAACGGCCTTTGAATGAACCATAATTTGAGCCACCGGACCCAGTTTTTCTGAAGTTGCATCGATTTGTTCATCGTCTTCGATTAATATGTCTGTTACGATGACATCCGCACCTGCCCGAGCCAAGCATAAGGCATCCGCTCTGCCAAGTCCTCTGGATGCACCTGTTACAAGCGCTACCTTGCCTTCTAATGAAAATGGCATCATTCATTGCTCCCCTTTCACTCTAGGTAATGAGATTCCCACCGCTGCTTCATCGGCAGCGATGTCTATTTCTCCATTGGCAGTCTCCGCATATAAATGATCAATGGCAGCCTTATATTTCTTTTCCACCTCTGCATACCGTACCTTTAAGGAAGGGGTCAGCTCTCCTGTCTCAACTGTCCATTCCTTATTGACGAATAAAAGCTTTTTCGGCTGTTCATATTGAGCAAATTTCTTTGTGTATTTCGTGACTTCTCTTGTTAATAAAGCTTGTATTTGCTTATTGGATAATAACTCCTGAGGAGAACCATGAATCCCCTTATGCCTGCACCATTCCTTCAAATTGGTGAAATCCGGTGCCAGCAGCGCGATGACGTATTTTTTGTTCTGCCCGACCAGGACGGCATTTTCAATATAGGGACTTTGATGCAGCGCATTCTCTACCGGCTGTGGAGCAATATTCTTTCCTGTAGACAGAACAAGAATCCGTTTCTTACGGTCAATAATCCGTAAATATCCATCCTCATCCAGCTGGCCGATATCACCGGTCTTAAACCATTCCCCTTCGAAGGCTTCTGCTGTTGCCTCCGGGTCGCGGTAATACCCACTCATCACACTTGGACCTTTCACCAGCACTTCTCCATCTGCCGCTAAACGAATTTCCAGATTGGGCAGCGGCTTTCCAACCGTTCCTACCTTTGAGCGTGAGACAGGATTCACGCAAATGACCGGAGCTGTTTCCGTCAGCCCATACCCTTCAAGAACAGGCAGGTCAACTGACCAAAAAAATTGGCCAATCTCCGGATTTAACGCTCCTCCTCCTGAGATAAACCCTCTGATGCGGCCCCCTAATTTTTGTTTAACCTTCTGATAGACAAGTCTTTCAGAGATTTTCCATCTTCGTCTAAATTCCTTGGGCAGTTCAGCCTTGCGCATTAACTCATCAGCCGGACATGACAAATAATAGCGGTAGCGCTCTTCCCCTACCCCCAGAGCCCAATGAAAGACCTTTTTGCGGATGGGCGTTCCAGATTCGACCATCTTCATGGCTTGTGCATAGACTCTCTCAAATAATAGAGGAACGCTGACCAATACAGTCGGCCTGACTTCGAGAAGATTATCTTGAACGGTATCAATACTTTCTGCATACGCAATCGTAGCTCCTACATAGAAGGGGAAAAACTGGCCAGCCATTCGCTCAAATATATGCGATAAGGGGAGATGGGAAAGCATAATGTCGTCGGGCCGTGCTTCCAGCACCCAAAACTGAACTCCTTCCACATTGGCTAAAATATTGCCATGGGTAAGCATGGCGCCCTTTGGATGTCCAGTTGTTCCGGAAGTATAAATAATAGTCGCTAAATCCTCTCTCGTAATCTGCATAAAGCCGTCTTGCCAATCTTCTGTGGAATTCCTTTTGCCTCTTGATAGGAATTCCTGCATGGAAGCAGAAAAATTCTCTGCGGGAGGTTTTTCTGCAGGTTCATAAATGACGACTCTCTCATGCTGAAATTCCTCTAATTCCAGCTTTTGCAGCTGCCTCTCATTTCCAACAAAAATGAATTCGCAGGCTGAATTATGAAGGATATAGCTTACTTGATTACGCGGCAAAGTGGAATGAATAGGAACGCTGACTGCACCAATGCTCATAATCGCAAGGTCACTGATTGCCCAGTATGGATGATTATCCGACAGAATGGCAACCTTATCTCCCTTCCCTACTCCTCTCTCCAAAAGGGCATGGGCCGTATGAGCAACCTGTTCCCAAAAATCTGCATAGGTGATTGCTTTGTAAACACCTTTGACCTTTGCCATCAATGCATCTTTCTGGCCGTATCTTTGAACTGTTCTATAAACCATATCGACCAGATTCAAAGGTTTCATAGGACACCTCCCTTATATAAGATAATCAGGTATGGATACCACACCTGATTATCTCTCCCTACCAATTCGTTCACCAGCACTCCTAACCAGTCTCACAAACTTATAGATGGTCTTGGACATTGTATTGCTTCAAGATGCCTTCAAGCTTAATCGCTTTACCAATATCTCCTTTAATCTTGAGTTTGCCGGACATGAACGCAACAGTTCCATTTAACTTGCCTAGCAAGAATTGGCGGAAGTTATCTAGAGACATAATCAAGGTGCAGTCAGCTGGGGCAGCTTCTCCTTCCGCTACCTCTGCTTTGCCGTCTTGCAGATTCAGCTGATAGACACCTTCTTCTGCTCCCGTTATCGTAAACTGATACCTTGTCGTAATTCCCTCAATTGGACCAGGATTGGCATTTAACGCCTCCTCAATTTTTGTAAAAGACTCCGGTAATGTATAATCTTCAATTGCTTTACCCATTTTTCTTTTCCTCCTTCATTTATTGGCCTTCCGGCATTTGAATCTTATCTCATTCTTTTTAATAGCAAACTCACATTCTATTAAGGTCAGGGCATCACCTCCTGCAAATGACTGCTTCTTTATACACGAATCCCATATGGTTCATATAAATGACGCGCTATAATCAGCTGCTGAATTTGATTTGTGCCCTCAAAAATGTCATAGATTTTCGCATCACGGTACAGCTTCTCTACTAAATTCCCCTCCAAGCCATAAGGTCCCATGATTTCCAGGCTTGCCGATGTTACCTCAAGTGCAATCTTCCCGGCAAAGGCCTTGCACATTGCAGCCTCTTTCGCATTAGGCTTTCCTAGGTCTCCTTTCCAGGCTGACTCCCAAGTTAACAGGCGGGCCGCTTGTATCTTCTGCTGCATCTCGGCCAATAGCCCCAACGCTTGTCTGTAATGCACACCATGGCGCGGGAATTCTGATTGGACGAATTCGAGCGTATACTCATACGCTGCTCTTGCAATACCGGTAGCCATGGCCGCAATGATCGGTCTTGTACTATCAAAGGTCTTCATCGCAACTCTGAAGCCGCCTGAGCGCGCGCCCGTGCTCTGATAGGCTTCCTCTCCTCCGAGCAGATTTTCATCCGGAACAAAGCAATCTTCAAAGACCAGTTCTGCTGTCTCAGAAGCCCGCAGCCCCATCTTATCCGCAAGCCTCGTACAAGAGAATCCCGGCGTTCCCTTCTCTACAACGAATGCCCGGTGACCGGCTCTTCCAAGTGTCTTATCCACAGTCGCAAAGGCCACTACCCATGAGGCTCTCTTACCATTCGTAATGAAGATTTTTTGACCATTCAGGACATAGCCTCCATTTACCTTCACGGCGGTTGTCTGCAATCCAGATACATCCGAGCCTGCCTCCGGCTCCGTTAAAGCATATGCTCCCCATTTAGGCTCTTCATCTCTTGAGAAGATTGAAAGAAAACGCTCCTTCTGCTCCTTTGTACCGCTATGCTGAATCGGCGGGCCTCCAAGACCTGGTCCAGGCAATGTAAGAGCAATGGCGCAATCTCCCCATCCAAGCTCCTCTGAAGCAATCACGCCAAGCCGGTTTCCCTGCTTTTCCCGTTTCTTCTCCTCTTTTTCTTTCCTCTCAACGTCTCCATCCTTCTCTCCAAAGGAAGACATACTGAGCGAGATTCCTAATTGATTGACTTTCTTCAGCCAATCATCCGGCACCCTCTTTTGTTCATCAGACAGCATAGAAATGGGACGGACTTCATTTTCGGCAAACCAATGGACAACATCCTTAACTTGGGCTTGATGTGGAGACAGTTCGTATGAAATCAACCGCTTCACTCCTTTCATCTTCATTCAGGAGCCAATCTCCTGCATACGCGTTTAAGTCATGCTCCTGCGCAAGCCATACCACTTGGGCCTGACCGTCTCTCATCCATTTCTCAACAGGGTGGTCTTGGACATATCCATGTCCCCCAAGAAGCTGTACAGCCGAATCTGTCACAAACCGGACAGCTCGATGAGCATTCTGCAGAGCTTGAATACTGTGGAATCCAGCATCATTGGCTCCAATGTCTATTTGCTTAGCCGCATATAGAACAAGATGGCGGGCAGCTTTGACATGAATCGCCATCTGAGCGACATTAAAGGATACCCCTTGAAACTTAGCGATTTCTGAGCCGAATGCCTTCCGGCTTGCGGTGTATTCCACCGTATAATCAAGCGCAGCAGAGATAACCCCTACCTCCTTTGCTGCCTCCATGACCCGAATTCGCCTCATAGCAGACTGACCAAGCTTTCTCGCTTCTACCCCTCTAGCAATGACCGACTCCTTGGAAACGGTTACTTTTTTGAATGACAGGCTGGCAAACCCAGCGCTTAATAGACCTAATCGATAATCACCCTCTAAAGCCTTGAATGAATGATCGAGGCTGTTCTCAAGCAAGAGAATGACCTCTTCTCCATCCTGTGCTTTCCCGTGGATCAGCACATAGTCCGCATACTTCCCATTTCTAAGCGGAACAGTCTCGCCATCAATCAGATAGCCCTCTTCATGACGGCTGATGGACAGCTTTGGCTGGTTCGGATGGCAAAAGGCGATTGTTGGTACATTCCCAGCCTGACAAGCTTTCTTATAGGCAGCAAAAGCAGGATGTTTCTCCGCTTCTCTTATAAAGGCCCCTGACTCCCCTGCTCCTGGAAGTCCCTGTACGATGTCTAAATCCCCATAAGCTAATGCCTCCAAAATCTGTACCTGCGAGAGGACAGGAAGCTCTAATCCACCAAAGCTTTCCGGCAATTCAAGGGTATCCAGGCCAATTTCTTGCAGCTTCTTGATGATTTCCTCACTGACCTTACGATTCTTTTCCGTTTCTCTTGCGGCCGGCCGAATCATTTTCAGGGCAAAATCTCGCGCCACTTGAATAAATGCGGCTTCCTCCTCACTCGGTTTGAATGAAACCAAGCCAAATCCCTCCTCACATATTAGTGATCGTTCGATAGATTGACGAACGCGCCTATGACAAGCCTGTTCAACAATCTGGCCATTTCCTCTATATGAAGGTCACTAGTTGTCTCCTTCACATGGCGAATCACCACCTCATTAATGGCGCCTACCATTGCCTGCGAGATAATGCGGATTTCTTCCTCTCTCACCTGTTCTGAAAACTCTTGATAGGCAAAGACAAAAATCAGGTCAGCAAAGCTTTGCATCGCTTCACGCCTGACTACCTCCACCTCCTCAGAAATACCAACTGATTCAAGCAGGATAAAATGAGCCACAGCAGGATTGGTAAAGCAGATTTGCAAATAGCGATAAATACCGGCATACGCTTTATAGCCAACTCTCGGCTCTTGCACAGCTGCCTTTTTGATTTCCAAGGCGATTTCATCAATTAAATCCTGGCAAAGAGCCACAACTAATGCTTCCTTGCTCGAAAATTGCTGATAGAAGGTCGTTTTGGATACATGGGCAGCTTCAACAATCTCGAGAACAGAGGTATTCTTAAAACCCTTTAAAGCAAAAAGCTTTAAGGCAGAATACAGCATCTTATCCTTCGCTTCTTTCGGAAGTTCCTTCATTAGCAGCATCTTGATCATTCCATTCTGTTTTGAGAGTACGAGTACGTATTGGTACTATCTTAACCCAGTAATTGGGACTTTTCAATAAAATTAACAGAAAATTTAAATAATAGTTTTCGACAAAAAAAGAGCTGGACAGCTTTCTTAATGAAAGCCATCCAACTCTTTTTTTCTTATTTATACACATCCGGATAGACTGCCTTCGCAATCTCCTTCAATCCATCAATTAAGCGAGGACCTGGTCTCGTGACCGTATCGCTATTCACATCATAAACTTCCTTCTTCTTCACAGCATTTACTTCAGACCAGCCGCTTCTAGCGTAAACCTGCTCTTGTGGATTATCGATATAATAACCATATGTAGTGATGATAACATCAGGATCCCTTTCAATGACCGTTTCCTCACTCATCGTTACCCAGCCTTCTTGGTCGGCTGCAATATTTTCTGCCCCAATGATCTCGAGCATTTCGTTCATAAATGTGCCGCTTCCCGTTGTATATAAATCCGGTGAGGCCGATACTTCAATCCATACCTTCTTCGTTTCCTTCACCTCAGCCGCTTTATCTTTAATGGCTGCTATCTCTTCTTTCATTTCAGCGATGATTTCTTCGCCTTCCGTCTCTTTACCAGTTGCCTTTGCAATCAGCTCTATTGTCTCATAGGCACCTTCAATAGAATTTGCATCTGGGACAACAACGACATCTATCCCAGCTGATTGAAGCTGTTGAATGATATCTTTATCATTTGTCCCTTGAGAGGCTGAAAATAAAGCAAGATCAGGATTAAGCTCCAATAATTTCTCCACATTCACCTCAATGCCGCCTAGCTTTGTTTTCTCAGAAACAGACTCAGGATAATTATCATAATCAGATACCCCGACAATTTCATCCTCAAGCCCTAATGCATACGCTGTTTCAGTATTGCTCGGAAGCAAGGAGACAATACGCTCAGGCTTGTCTTTGATCGTAATCTCTTCTCCTGTTCCATCCTTCACCGTTACTGGAAATGCGCTTTCTGTACTTTCACTGGAGTTCTTGCTCTTGTTTTCATTCTCTGATGTACCGCCGCAGGCAGTAAGAACAATGGATAAGGCCATCAAAAAGGCCAATAAACCGGCAAATCTCTTCTTCATTAACACGAATAATTCCCCTCCTCTAAAGTGAAACTTCCATCAGCGGGGGTGTTCTTATACCCGCTGATGGTTAGTTGAACCAATCGGGCACTTACGGTCAGTTAGTCTCTTTTCTTTAACCGAGTGTCTTACTGACCGTTAGTGCGGGATAAAGTGAAACTTCCATCAGCGGGGGTGTTCTTATACCCGCTGATGGTTAGTTGAACCAATCGGGCACTTACGGTCAGTTAGTCTCTTTTTTTAACCGGAGGTCTTACTGACCGTTAGTGCAGGATAAAGTGAAACTTCCATCAGCGGGTGAGCTCTTATACCCGCTGATGGTTAGTTGAACCAATCGGGCACTTACGGTCAGTTAGTCTCTTTTTTGTAACCGGAGGTCTTACTGACCGTTAGTGCGGGATAAAGTGAAACTTCCATCAGCGGGTGAGCTCTTATACCCGCTGATGGTTTGTTGAACCAATCGGGCACTTACGGTCAGTTAGTCTCTTTTTTGTAACCGGAGGTCTTACTGACCGTTAGTGCGGGATCAAATCTTCAGCCACATAAAAAGCCTTAGCTTCAATACGAAGCTAAGGCGGCATTCCAGTAATAGAAGCATAGAATCAGTCGCCCTATTCTTCCCACCGAAAAATAGAATTCAAGTACATAGAGCAGGTTTCCTGGCTTACGCTTATCTTGTTGAACCTGATTCCGCCTTCCCGTATTCAATAATGAACCAGTGGCATGAGTGAATCAGTTTATATGCGTTTACAGTAGCGGGGGCTGCACCGGACTTGCACCGGTTTCCCTATTATCCTTGTTTTCATCAAGGCACTCTATTACGGATTATATGGTTGTATCTCTAATCATATCCTCAATTGGATAAATTCTCAATAGCCGAATCATCCTCTTCTGCATCATAATGCTCTCGGCAAAAAGTAAGGACAGCTGTCTCTTCGTCTTCTTCTAATTCAAAGTCGAGCACATTTTTCGTTTCATTTTCAATGAATTCATATTTGCTGATTCGTTCCTTCTCTTCATCCTTTAAGAAAATAACGCGCAGCATAACACCGTTCTCGCTATATAATTCATCTTCCTCTGGAACATCGAGCTCAAGAAAGAATTCATACCGTTCGCCGGTTAGAATTCCAAATGGATCGTCCAATCTCTCCACTGTATAGCTTTCAATCTTTAACATTCAATCAAACCTTTCATCCATAACTATTTCATATTATACATATTTGTTCGACATTTTAACCACTTTTTGTTTCTATGCACGAATCATTTCTGCATATTCTTCAGGCATTTTCCCTAAACTATTCGAGAAACCCTGATGACTTAGGAGAACAAAATGCGAAAATTAATTGTACTTCCTTTATTAGCTCTTCTTCTGCTTCCAAATGAAGCTCTTGCCAAAACAGCCTATTTAAGCTTTGATGACGGCCCATCCAATATCACTGAACCAATCATGGACATCCTTGATATCCATGATGTGAAGGCAACTTTCTTCGTTACCGGTACGAAAGAAAAATCACACCATTATTTATACAAGAAAATGGTAAAACGTGGTCATGCTCTTGGACTTCATTCCTATTCGCACAAGTATTCATCTATTTACCGGTCAAAGGCATCTTTCTATGCGGATATTGAACGGCTGGAGGAATTCTTGAAGAAAGAAGTCGGTTCCTCTCCAAATATATTACGCTTTCCCGGCGGTTCCAATAATTACATCAACCGGCAATATGCCGGTACTAATTTGATGCCAATTCTTAAGGAGGAAGGCAAGAAACGCGGTTATGTATTTTTTGATTGGAATTGTGATGCAAATGATGCGATTAACCCACCGGTTCCCGAAAAGAAAATTACAGCTGGGATTATGAATTCAATCAATGGGAAAGAAAATTTATATATCCTGCTCCATGATTTCAATGGGAATACAACCGTTGTAGATGGACTGCCTGAAATTATCCGCCGTTTGAAGCATAAAGGCTACACATTTAAGGTGATGGATGAGACAACACCTCCTCTTGAGTTTTAAAGACGAACAAAAAGCCCATCTCACATTTTATTAGGGATGGGCTTTTTGTTCACTCGTCTTATTCAACGACCAGGTATTTTCCGTGCTCCATATTGATAACATAATCAGGCTTTGGCGGCTTTCCGCCATGCTCCTTGATTTTCGCCTTATGGCCTGCGATATGCTCAGGGCTCTTCTCCCAGGCCTTCCATGCTTCCTCTGATTCCCATCGAACCAGCATAACCACTTCCTCTTCCCCGCGTGCCGCTTTCTTCACTAACAGCTCACGCCCGATGAATCCTTCACGCTGTTCCACTAAGGATGGTCCTTGTCCAGGCTTTTTCTTAAAGCGCTCAAGTATCTTGTCTGCATTTCCTTCTGTCACTGTCCACTTACGGATTTGTACAAACATGATTCTCACTCCTGTCCCATTTAGTTAAAAAGAGCATGTCCCTTTGAGACATGCTCCATATTAATGAAATTATTTAAGCTCATTTAAGATTTCATCAAGTTTATCTGCTTCTGTTGTTACACCATTGCTTGAGAAGTACCAGTTAACACCGTCAAGATAGACGATTTTTCCTTCTTTATAAGCACGTGTTTTTTTGATGATATCATTTTCAATATCTTTTTTGATTGTCTCTACATCAGAAGCTGTACGGTCAATGATGAGCAACACCTCTGGGTCAACGGAAAGGACAGATTCATAAGAGAAATCGGAACCATGTGATGAAGCATCGATTTCAGTTGTTGCCGGCTTAAATCCAAAGTCATTATAAACATAAGCGAAGCGAGAATCTTTACCGTTGTCGAATCCGGAGATTTTCTTGTCATTGTACATAGCCACTAGTGCATTTTCATAGCCTGCTGCTTTTTCTTTCACAGCATCCACTTTTTCTTGCAGATTTGCTTTTAATTCCTCTGCTTTATCTTTCTTATCAAAGATTTTAGCTGCTAGATCAACTGTTTCGTATACAGCCTCTATGTAATTCTCATTGTCAGAGCCAATGAAAACAACATTTGGCGTAATTTCTTTAAGCTCTTCATAGTACGGTGTTTGGCGGCCTGAGATGAAAATAACATCCGGCTCTGCTGCTGCTACTGCTTCAAATTCGATTTGTTTCAATGTACCAACATCAGCTACATCATCATTTACATACTTTTCTTTCAAGTGATCCGGCATATTTCCTTTACCGCCGCCGGCAGCAACCCCTACGATTCCTTCAACCCCTAAAGCATCAAGTGTATCTAAGAAACCATAGTCAAGCGCTACAATACGCTCAGGCATTTTATCTAAAGTGACATCTTCAAATGTCGTCGTTTTTCCGCTTTCTTCATCTTCACGTGAATCTGATAATGAAGGCACAGTCATCGGGAATGCTGAGTTAGACTCATTTCCTTCTGTTTGTGAAGCTTTCTCAGAGGAATCTCCTCCTGTTGACTCTTCACTTGTGTTACAAGCAGACAACATTAATGTTAGTGTTGCAAGCGCTGCTAAAAACTTCCACTTCTTCATCCTGTATTTCCCCCTAAACAGAATCTTTAATTGAAAATGATTATCATTTTCATTTACATTTATCATTCTAAACTGAACTTTCAAAATCTGTCAACTCTTTTTACCAGCAATTCTAGATTTTTTCGTTTAGATGATAAAAGAGGGAAAGCCTTAATGCGAATTAAAGTAGACACAAATGCGGCAACCGTTTTGCTCCTGCACTGGGATATGCATATCATAGACATCCCGCAAAGCATCTGGATTAATGATTTCATGTGCAGGGCCATCCTTGATTAGACGGCCATCCTTCAATGCAACAATACGATCAGAGTAGACAGAAGCAAAGTTAATGTCATGCAAGACGATGACAACGGTCTTTCCAAGTTCATCAACCAGCTTGCGAAGGATTTTCATAATCTGGACAGAGTGCTTCATATCAAGGTTATTTAAAGGTTCATCAAGCAGGATATATTCTGTATCCTGTGCAATAACCATGGAAATAAAGGCCCGCTGTTTTTGACCGCCGGATAATTCATCAAGGAATTTATCTTGCATGTCTACTAAATTCATATACTCCAATGCTTGGTCAACTAATCTTTCATCCTCTTTTGTCAGTCGCCCCTTTGAATATGGGTAACGGCCGAAGGATACAAGCTCCCGCACAGTCAAGCGGATGTTCAAATGGTTCGATTGCTTTAGAATAGCCACACGTTTTGCAAAGGCATCAGACTTCATTTTTTTCACATCTGCCTGATCTAGAAATACTTCACCTGTATCCGCATCTAAGAGCCGGCTGACCATGGACAATAAAGTTGATTTCCCTGCTCCATTTGGTCCGATGAACGAGGTAATCTTCCTAGGATGTATTTTTAATGTCACATTTTCAACAACCGGTTTCTTTCCAAAACTCTTAGAAAGCTCTTTAATTTCGATCATTATGCTTTCCTACTTTCCTTCAGTAATAAGTAAATAAAGTAAATACCACCGACAAAGTTAATGACGACACTAATGGTTGTACTGAGTTCAAATACATGCTGTACGAGAAACTGTCCGCCGACAAGCGCGATAATACTGATTAAGCTCGCACCAGCAATTAAAACGGAATGCTTGTAGGTGGCTAAGTATTGATACGCTAAATTAGCTACAATTAATCCTAAAAAGGTAACAGGTCCAACTAAAGCCGTAGATGTGGCAATAAGGATAGACGATAAGACCAATACCTTCAAAACGATTCTATCGTAGTTAACGCCAAGATTGATGGCATTATCTCGGCCTAAGGATACGACATCGAGATCTTTGAGCAAACGATAACCGTAGAGGAAGGCTGCACCTAAGATAACGATTGCCATGAGCAGCAGCTCAGTCTTCACATTCATGAAGCTGGCAAACAAGCGGGCTTGCAGGCTTTCATACTCAACAGGGTCGATAATGACCTGCATGAATGTCACAAGACTGCCAAGGAGTGTCCCTATAATCATCCCGGCCAATAATAAAAGATAAATAGGATATTTATCCGCCCGGAACAGAAAACGATAGAGAATCAGGGCAAAAATCACCATAGCGGCAATGGATAACCCAAAATTCAAGTAACGGCTTACAACAAAAATCGATGCTGAGCCTGCCGTGAAGTAAATGATTGTCTGGACGACCTCATACATCGAATCTACACCCATGACAGATGGAGTCAATAACCGATTATGGGTAACAGTTTGGAAAATTACCGTTGCGTAAGCGATTGCCGTTCCGGTAATCACCATCGCAATGAGGCGTTCCACACGTCTAGGAAAGGCATAGCTGAAGCTTCCTTGAATATTATAAAAGGCAAAGAGTCCCATACATATTAGGGCAATAACAGCCAGCAGCAATAATTTTGTGCTATTTTTTCGCATATGCTTTCCCCCTAAACAACATAATCAAGAAGATCGCACTGCCAATGACTGCAACTGTTGTATTGACCGGTATTTCATATGGATGAACAATCAGCCGGCTGATAATGTCGCAGGCCAGCAAGAATGCTGCCCCCATGAAGATTGTATGGGGAATAGTCTTGCGTAAATTATCCCCCAGGTATAAAGAAACAAGGTTCGGCACGATTAAACCTAAGAAAGGAATCATACCGACAGTTAACACAACGGTCGTTGAAATAACTGCCACGATAACCAGTCCGATATTCAGGACTGTGCGATAGCTTAATCCTAAATTCCTCGCAAAATCCTCTCCCATGCCGGCAACCGTAAATTTATTCGCAAAAATATAAGCAATTATTATCGCCGGTACTGCTACATATAGCAATTCATAGCGTCCCGACACAATCAATGTGAAGCTTCCTAAGAAAAACGTATCAACATTCTGGAGCACATCTGCTTCATAGCCCAAAAATGTTGAGATGGCACCAATGATGTTTCCATACATGATCCCAATAAGCGGAACGAAAATGACATCCTTGAATTTAATCCGTTCAAGTAATTGCATGAAAATAAACGTCCCGATTAGAGCAAACGCAAAACTAAAGAGAATTTGTCCCATATAAGACATACTTGGGATAAAAATCATGGAAACAATGACTCCCAGTTTTGCTGCGTCAAGCGTTCCCGCTGTTGTAGGGGAAACAAACTTATTTCGGCTTAAGCTTTGCATGATTAAGCCGGCAATCCCCATTCCTGCACCTGCTAAAAGTATGGCCATCAACCGTGGCAATCGGCTCATGAGGAAGATTTGTGTCTCATCAGACTCCCAATCAAGCAGATCAGTTGGTTTAATATCAATGGCCCCTATAAATAGCGAAATAAAGGTGAGGATAACAGTTGCTGTTATTAACATCCATAATCTCATTTGGCATCCCCACAAAAATAATTTCTCAATTACCGATTGAAAACGATTATCATTATTGAGTTCGCTTTCATTATAAACAACGAATTTAGCAAAATCAACCACTTGGTGATTATCATTATCAATGAAATTGGCAAGCAGCCAAAAAAGAAATCCTAGAATAAGTGAACGATAGGTACCATTATATGAGCTTAGGCTATGGTACACCTTATTTTCCATCTCCACTTTTCTTCTTTATCTATAAATAAGAAAATAGTATTTAGAAATTATTAGGTCTTTTGAATCATTTTGAGGTTAATTCATAGTAATCTTATAAGTTTTATAATACTATAACTACAAATTACTATTACATTCTGGAGGGACATCATGATACAAATAATTAGTTTTGGCCTTATTGTTGGTTTACTGCTTGGCTTTGTATTGCAAAGAGGCCGCTTTTGCGTCGTTGGTGCATACCGGGATTTACTTCTCGCTCGAGACGGTCATATGTTTCTCGCAACCATGATTGTCATCGCCATTCAAGCTGTTGGTGTGTATGCTCTTGCCGCGGCCGGTGTTATTACGATACAAGCGGATGCATTCCCATGGCTCGGTACAATTGTCGGCGGTTTTATCTTCGGCATTGGTATGGTCCTTGCCGGCGGATGCGCCACTGGAACATGGTACAGAGCAGGGGAAGGCTTGATTGGAAGCTGGGTTGCCCTATTCATGTATGCTCTTAGTGCAGCCATGACCAAATTCGGTATTTTAGCTGCCGTCGGAGGTGATGTTTTATCCTACAGAACAAGCGACACCTATATACATGAAACATTCGGTCTTTCTCCATGGGTTCTCGTTATAGCCTTTGGCCTTCTGATCACAGCTCTTGTCATACGCAGCCTGAGAAAACCAAAGCTTCCGACCTTTAGCATGAAACCGAAAAAGACTGGTCTTGCGCATATCTTATTTGAGAAACGCTGGCATCCATTCGTCACTGCAGGCCTTGTAGGCTTAATTGCCATTCTTGCATGGCCCTTAAGTGAAGCAACTGGCCGTATGGCGGGTCTTGGCATCACTACACCTACTGCACAGCTGCTCACTTTCTTCGTCAACGGAGACACTTCTCTCTTAAACTGGGGTGTATTCCTCGTTCTAGGAATCGGGATTGGCTCCTATATCGCTGCTCGCGGCAGCGGAGAATTCAAATGGAGATTGCCTGATAAGAAGACTCTTGGCTTTAACACTTCAGGCGGTCTGATGATGGGATTCGGTGCTTCACTTGCAGGTGGATGCACAATCGGAAATGGCTTAGTTAACACAGCCCTTTTCACATGGCAAGGCTGGGTTGCAGTTGTCTTTTTCCTTCTTGGAACATGGACAGCAACCTACTTCACGATTATTCGCAAACAAAAGAAACAACAGGCTAGCTCTGGAGCAATTTCAGCAGCCTAATTAAAAGGAGGAAACACAAATGGCAAAAGTACTTGAAACAAACGGAATGGTGTGCCCCTTTCCTTTAGAAGAAGCAAAAGCAGCGATGACCGAATTAACGGCTGGTGAAGAATTAATTATTAATTTTGACTGCACGCAGGCAACCGAAAGCATTCCCCGCTGGGCAGCGAAAGAAGGTCATACGGTTACGAACTTCGAACAAACCGGCAATGCCGAATGGCAAATCGTATTGAAAAAAGGAAATTAAGTCAAAAGGCTGCCTGAACATATTCAGGCAGCCTTTTTCAATCTCTCAATTTAATCCTAAAGAAATATATTTCACCTCAAGGAATTCATCAATTCCATGATGGCTTCCTTCCCGTCCAAGTCCGCTTTGCTTAAATCCGCCAAACGGAGCCTGTGCAACAGAAGGCAGGCCATCATTTACACCGACAATCCCATATTCTAAATTCTCAGCAATATAGATGGCTTCACTGATCTTATCTGAATATACATAGGCTGCAAGACCAAACGGGGTATTATTGGCTCTTTCTACGGCTTCCTCCACATTCTCAAATGGAGCAATTGGCGCAATGGGACCAAATGTCTCCTCCTGCATACATTGCATATCATCAGTCGCCCCTGAGATGACTGCCGGTGTAAGATAGTACCCGTTAGAATCGGAAAGAACCTGTCCCCCTGTCAAGACTTCGCCGCCTTTTTCCTGGGCATCCCGCAAATGTGCCATAGCTTTATCAATGGCCTCTTGATTAATGAGCGGTCCGATTTCCACGCCTGTCTCTAGTCCGTTTCCTATCTTAAGGCTGCTCACCTTCTCGGTATATCGCTTCACAAATTCCTCGTACACACCTTTTTGAACCAAAATTCGATTCGCACACACACAGGTTTGGCCTGCATTCCGAAACTTTGATGCAATTGCCCCCTCTACCGCTTTATTTATGTCGGCGTGATTAGTGATAATAAACGGTGCATGTCCGCCAAGCTCAAGCGAAATTTTCTTCACCGTATCAGCGGCTCCTCTCATTAAGAGCTTCCCAACCTCGGTTGAACCGGTGAATGTGAGCTTTCGTACACGCTCATCCTTTTGCCAAGCCTCTGTGATTCGTTTGGCGTCGCCTGTCACAATATTCAATACACCTGCAGGAACTCCTGCCCGGCAAGCGAGCTCTGCCAGCTTCAATGCCGTGAATGGCGTTTCCTCAGAAGGTTTCAGGACAACCGTACACCCGGCTGCTAGAGCAGGTCCCACCTTCCTCGTAATCATCGCTGCTGGGAAATTCCATGGGGTAATCGCAGCGACCACTCCAACCGGCTGCTTATGCACAAAGAGTCTTTTATTCGGGTGGGAGGCCGGAATGGTTTCGCCGTAAATCCGTTTTCCTTCCTCTGCAAACCAGGTAATAAAGCTGTTTGCATAGGCAATCTCCCCCTTTGCCTCTGCCAGCGGCTTGCCCTGTTCAATGGTCATCGTTTCAGCCAAATCATCTGTATGCTCCTCAACCAGGCGTGCCCATTCAAGCAAAATGCTCGAGCGCTCATGCGCTGTTCGTTTTGACCATTCCTTACCGGCTTCAAATGCCGCATTCACAGCCTTTTCTGCCTCATTTTCATTTCCATTGGGGACCGTACCAATTACCTCTTGTGTTGCTGGGTTAAATACGTCAATTTTCTCCTCTTTATCAACCCATTCTCCTGCAATATACATCTTATCTGGAAATAGGTTTGCCATGTCATCCGCTCCATTCTTATATGATTTCTTCTATAAGAGCTATTTTACTTTCTAAATGTTCTTTTTGTGGTATTATCACTCATTATCCCTTAAACTGGAATTGATGACAATTTTTAAAATCTTTAGGGGGCGTTGACTTGAATAATCCTAGGAAGAGGAAGAAGAAAAAGAGAAAGCCTTCTCTCGCATTCAGAACAAATATTCTTCTCTTCACGGTATTTCTCTTATTTACTGCTTTAATTCTACGATTAGGCATTTTGCAAATTGTCCACGGCGATACGTATAAAAAAGAAGTCGAAAAGACAGAGGACATTACCGTTAATAAACCGGTGCCACGCGGACTTATTTATGACCGTAATTATCATCTGATTGTCGATAATGAAGGCATTAATGCCATCACCTATACACGAAGTAAGACAGTCAAGACAACAGAAATGATTGAGGTGGCTGAAAAGCTGTCCAAGTTCATTTCCATCAATGACGAGGATATGAAAGCCGTCAAGGAACGAGATATGAAGGATTTCTGGATCTTGCTTCATCCAGAGGAAGCAAAGAAAAAGATTACGAAAGCAGAATATCAAAAGGAAAGTGATGGAGAATTAGAAAGTAAGGACCTCTATAAATTACAGCTCGACCGCATCACTGAGAAAGAGCTTGCCTCCTTCTCTAAACAGGACTTAAAGACTTTAGCCATCTTCCGTAAGTTTAACAGCGGCACCTACTTGACCCCTGAGATTGTGAAGAATAAAGGGGTTACAGATAAAGAAATGGCACTTGTCAGCGAAAACCTGGATGAGCTGCCCGGAGTAGACACCTATGTTGACTGGAACCGGAAATATCCATTCGATTCAACCCTTAAATCCATCTTAGGTCGGACATCCTCCGCCAACACCGGACTGCCGAAGGAAAAGGTCGAATACTATACTTCCAGAGGCTATAGCCTGAACGAACGAATCGGTTTATCTAATCTTGAGCTCTATTATGAAGACATCCTCCATGGTCAGAAGGGAAAATTTAAAACTACTCTAGACAAGGCTGGGAATATTATTGGAACGGAAAGCTTAACTGAAGGCCAACGCGGGAAAGACCTTGCACTGACCATTGATATCAACTTCCAGAAAAAAGTTGAAACCATCATTGAAAATGAGCTGAAAGCCAATAAAGGATCAGGCAACACCAAGTTCTTGGACCGTGCCTTTGTCGTTGCCATGGATCCAAATACCGGTGAAATACTCGCCTTAGCTGGCAAGCGCTATTCCTATGATGAAGAGCAGCGGAAGTACGTGATGAACGATTTTGCCCAAGGGACTTACACAACTGCCTATGCGATGGGCTCATCTGTCAAGGGGGCAACCATCTTGACTGGCTATCAGGAAGGCGTTATCTCTCCTGGAACCGTTCAGTACGATGCCCCCATTAAGCTGAAAGATACCAATGCAAAAAAATCGTATACCAATATGGGACCTATCACTGATTTGACAGCCTTGAAACGTTCATCAAACGTCTATATGTTCAAAACAGCGATAGCCATCGGCGGTACTCAGTATACACGCCCCGAGCAAACGATGAATGTGACAGACGAATCCTTTGATATCATGCGTAATCGCTATGCCGAATTTGGCCTTGGGAAGCAAACTGGCATAGATCTTCCCGGAGAGCAAATTGGCTATAAAGGAAGCATCAGGCATGCAGGGTTACTCATGGACTTTTCCATCGGCCAATATGACACATACACACCCTTGCAGCTCGCTCAATATGTCTCCACCATCGCCAATGGCGGTTATCGAATGGAGCCGCATATCGTGAAGAAAATGCATGAACCAGTCATGAAGAAAGGAGAAATTGGACCTGTCTTTAAAGAAATTGCACCAAAATCACTGAATAAGCTGTCCATGAAGGATGAATGGATTAAACGGGTTCAGGAGGGGTTCCGTCAGGTGACGCAAGACACTGGAGGGACAGCCGCTAGTTTCTTTGCAAACAGGCCATATAAACCTGCTGGAAAGACCGGTACTGCCCAAGCCTTCTATGACGGCCCTAATTGGGTTCCGGGGACAGTACAGCCGGACACCTGGAACTTAACCTTTGTCTCTTACGCTCCATACGATAATCCTGAGATTGCCATCAGCGTAGTTGTTCCATGGGCTTATCAGTCCAGTGATAACCAAATGAACAAGAAGATTGCCCAAAAGGTATATGACGCATATTTCAATTTCAAGGGTGGACAATAATAATTGGCCGACTGCCGTACAATCGGAGTCGGCCTCTTTTTTATGATGAAGGCACAAGACTAGCATTTTATCTTCAATAGCGCCTATCTTCCTTAGGCTAAGCTCCTTCTTCCTGCAGTCTGCATATACTGCATTTGACTGAGATAGTTAAGGAGTGAAACACACGAATGCCAAATGGAATGCAAGCACAACCACAATTATATGGAAATCTCCCATCTGGATTTGGACAGCAGCATGGCTCTTACGGATATGGACACCATCCACACTATGGAGGATATGGGGGTTATGGAGGCTTCGGCGGAGGCTATCCTGGAATGTTCCCACCCCCTCCTCCACGTCCGCCGTTACAGCCTGGTACCCCATACGGCGGAGGATACGGTAATTTTTATGGGTTACCGCTGGGAGGCTGGACCGGTCAATATGCTGGTCAATTCGGCGGTCCATTCGCCTCGCCTGGCTATGGGTTTGGTACACCGTTAACCCCAACTCCGCGCGATTCATATACAACGTATTGACGACAAAAGCTGCCGGATTACCGGCAGCTTTTTAGTTCTCTAAAGCAGCGAAATATTACATTTATTTGTAATGTTTGATTCTTTTGGTTAACCCTCTTTCTTTTTCGGGTAGTTAATAAGGATTATTCCTTTAAAGGGGTTCGATGTTCACATGGAAGAAATTGAGTTAACGGAAAAGAACGTGAACCATGCCATTTTTCAGTTTTTGTTCCCATTCTCGATTTTGGAAGGAAAAGAGGATGATACGGCCAACAAACTAAAAGAGAATGGGTATGAATGGTTCAGACTTGATAAGCTGGAGAAAGAAGATGATTATTATGGTCAATATGAAATTAATCATGAGGATTTAGAGAATTATTATTTACCTTTTACAAACCGCATTTTATTTCCGAAAGAGGAAAACGGGAAAGGTTTTCAGCGTTACACTAAGGCTCTTGGATTAAAAAGCCATTTTAAAGCCCCCTCCTATACAGCAGATTTTGTCATCCACTCCGTTGACGTATTTGTTTGTCCTTACCAAATTGGTATTTTGAACGTACGAGTAGATCTGTTAAATAAGAATGAACTTACTTATTCACAAATCCTTGATTTCGGAGCAAAGTTCAGGGTGATGGAAGAGAAAAATTCCTTCACCAGCGTTATATGTGAGGGGCAGTCGTTTGATCATGTTCAAGATTATATATTTGAATGTGTTATCCCTGATATTAAAGAATATATGAGCTATAAATCCGAGAAGAGTGCCTATTTTGAATCATTTCCTTTCTTCGAGGATAATCGTCTATATGTACAGGCATTGATTAGTCTAGAAGGCGACATTACGGAAGAAGATGTATACCGACTTGGCAATTTAGATGGCTTCTTTCAGGACAAGCCTTATATCAGTGCACATAACAAAGAATTTATTCATTCTTTTATCGAGGAAAAGGCCTATATGAGATGGGCGCCATATACGTATATCCTGCCTGAGTCGAGCGGCTTCTTTACTTTGACAAAGCAAACGGGAAGGGAATTTTCAAGGATTGCCAACAGCTTTTACGGCCAGTTTTACTACGGATTGATCTTGACCCTCTTCCATAAGATTGTCTTGCTGAAGCTTGAAAATAATTACTCAGAAATCCGCATTGAGCAGGACACGAAGAAGGTAGAGAAGCTGATTCATGCCATCAATGCCTTCTCCTCCAATTATTTTTTCTTTGAATTGGCGACACACTCAGAGGGACGGGATATATTCGTCAAGCTGCGAGAGCGGTTCCGGGTAGAACTCCTGTACGAGGATACCCGCAATACATTAGAGAGCTTATACCAATACCAAGATAATTTCACTTCGAAGCAAAGCAGCTCCTTGCTGCAAATTCTCACCCTATATTCCGTCATTACCGGAATATTCGGAATGAATCTAATGGTTGATAGCCTTAACAAGGATGTTAATTGGACCAAGACCATTGGTACCCTGAGCTTCTATGAATACATCGCACTTTTTGTCATCGTATCAGGGGTTGGCATATCTGTATTTCTTTCTCTCCGTTATATTGCCATCTGGTATTTAGACAAACAGGAGCGGAAAAAATGGCGGAAGCAAATTGAATATCCGAATACGAAATAATTGTCTAAACGGGGCAGCCGCATGATAAATGGCTGGCTCGTTTCTTCTTGTATATTTTTCTTTATGCGGCAAATACTAATCTCCATTAATGGCGATAAGTGGTGATTTAAATGAATTTCAGGAAAAAAACGGACTCTAAAGATTCCAACCAGAAACTCGAAGAACAGATCTCAGGACAAATTTCTGGCCATATTGAAGACAATGAGAATTACTTGAAGAAATTCTTCTCTAATACGGGTGACCTTATATTCCGCAAGTTTTCGGCATTTGACGTCTCCTATTGTGCTGTGTACTTAAAAACCATTAGCGATAAGTCGCTGCTTGAGGAATTTATCATCAAGCCCTTGCTTGCTGACAAGGGATTATCTCCTCTTGATTTACCTGTTCCTGCCTTGAACTCCTATTATACATGGGAAGACGTCAAGAACAATTTAATAAATGGAAATATGATTTTGTTTAAAGAAGGCAGCCAAACGGCTTATACAATAGACGCTGCAAAGTTTGCCACAAGAAGTGTGGCAGAACCATCTTCTGAACAATCCATTATCGGAACACATGAGGGATTTGTCGAAAGCTACGAGGTCAATATTGGTCTCATTCGAAAGTATTTGCGAACCGATCAATTTGTCATGAAGGACCTCGTAATCGGAGATAAGATACAAAAAAGGGTCGGCATTGGCTACTTAGGAAATCAAGTAGACCCAGAAGTAGTGAAAAAGGTTGAAGAACGGATTAAGAATCTAAAGTTTGAAGGAGCTGTAATAACCGGACAACTGAAGGAGCAACTTCAAGATCAGAAACGCTCACCGTTTCCGCAAGTTCTAAATACAGAACGTCCTGTTACCGTTGCGGAGCATCTTTCAACAGGTGCAATCCTAGTCCTCATAGATGGAGTGAGCACGATCTACCTCATGCCGGCAAGCTTTTTTGCCTTTTATCATGCGCCTGATGATGCTCAAAGCAGCTTTTATATTGCGTCTTTTCATCAATGCTTACGTTTATTTAGCTTGTTATTGACGATAACGCTGGCACCTTTTTATATTTGCGTCGTTGCATTTGATGCCGAAATCATTCCTGTAACACTTATTGCGAATGTAAAAGGGTCTCTGCAAATTATCCCCTTTAGCCCGCTAATTGAAGCGTTAATTATGCAAATAACACTTGAACTACTTAATGAAGCCACCATCAGACTTCCTAAATCTGTTTCACCTACAATTGGTGTAGTCGGCGCGTTAGTGATTGGTACAGCCATTGTGCAGGCGAATCTTGTATCCAATACCATGCTAATTGTCTTGGCCTTGACCGGTATTTCCTCTTTTGTTACGCCTAATCAGGAGATGGCAGTTGTCATAAGGTTATTCATCTATCCTTTATTGTTTCTTTCGAACATGTTTGGTCTTGTCGGATTAGCATTTGGCTTAACCTTTATCGTCTTCCATCTCTGTTCACTGAGTTCATTCGGTCAGCCTTATCTGGCTCCGCTGGTTCCATTTAAGTTTTCTAAAAAGATCAAAAAGATCGGCGCAAAAGTATTTAAAACAAAGGAGGGATAATAGATTCCTATGTCTACTACGACTAAGCCGCTATCTTTGACTCAGCTATACTTCGTCATTATCCAAATCCTAATTGGCATCATCATATTTACGATTCCATTTTATGTCAGTTATGAAGCATCACATAACGGATGGATATCTGGGGTCATTCTGCTGGTAGCCTTCCAGCTCCTTGCTCTTATCATCATTGCGCTTCACAGAAACTTCCCTGACAAAAACTTGTACCAAATTGCAGAAATTGTCTTAGGGAAAACGGCCGGAAAAATTCTATCCATCCTTTTATCCATTTACTCATTTATATCTGCAGGATATATTTGCATCTATTTTGGCTATTTGTCTAAAGAGTGGACATTAGCCATAACACCCTATCCCGTCACTTATCTACTATTATTGTTGCCTGCTTATTATATAGCAGCAGGTAAATTGGTTGCCTTCGCCAGATTTTGCTGTATTGCTTTTCTTTTAATATTTATATTGGTTTTTGTCATTTGCTTTGGAATCGAAAATATGGATTTTACTTATTTATTGCCGATTGGAGATGTACCTCTCCACAAAATAATGAAGGGGGCCCTTCATATCGGCCCTATATACAGTGCAATCAACTGTATTTTACTTTACCTTCCTAAGGTAGATGGTAGCCTTAAGGCTAAGGGGAGGGTTGTCTTTTATTCCATACTGACTGTATCCCTTATATACGTTTTTATCATTATAACGAGCCTTGCCTTGTTTGGAAGCCGTCCCTTAGATATTGTGGTATTGCCAGTCTTGCATCTTTTAAAGTCGATAACCTTGTTCGGCGTGCTTGAAAGATTAGATTTATTGATTATGTGCTTTTGGCTTATTCCAACGGCAACATCATTCGTCGTTCATATGCATATGTGTTTGACAGGGTTTATACAAGCTTTTCATCCTAAAAAGGAGTCGAGGCTTCTCCTGATCTTTTTCATCTTGAATTTTATCGCATGCCTCTGCTTCCCTTTATCCCAATTCAATGTACATCGAGCAGGGTCATTGATGCTTCCTGTCACGTACCTGTTCATGTTCGGCACGACCCCTCTGCTCTTAATCGTTGCTAAAATACGGAAAATCAAACAATAGTAGGTGATGTCCTTGAAGCTAGTAAAAGTATTATGCATTTGCTCCCTTTTGAGTTTAACAGCAGGCTGCTGGGATCAAAACTTCCTAAAGAAGCAAAGCATAGCCTTCGGCGTTGGATACGATATAGCGGAAAAACCTAAGGAAGGTATTCATTCCATCTCAATCATCCGAACAATGAAGCCAGTTGGCGGCGGCGGTCAAACAGAGCCATACAACAATGCCTATCAAGTTACCGGTGAAACACCGCTTCAGGTACGCGATGAGATGAATAGAATTACTCCTGGCACCTATTCAACTAATAAACTTCGGGTCTTGGCCATTGGTGAGGAATTGGCTAAGAAGGATCTTTATCCACTCCTTGATATATACTTTCGTGAAGCACGTAGTAATATAAATACGAAGATTATCGTAACGGAAGGTAAAGCAGTCGATTTTCTGGATGGAGAATATATTCAAGGGAATCTAATAACTGAAGTTTTGAATGATTTAATTATCAGCGGAGAGAAGGAATCCCATATTCCCAAGTTAACAATAGGCACCTTAATGCCCATTATGTTCTGCCCGGGTCAGGATATGATTCTTCCGTACCTCAGTGTAGATAAAGGAAAGGATAAGAATTTAAAATTAAAGGGTGTAGTTCTTTTCAACAAACGGAAGTATACGGGAAAATATTTAACGAATGCGCCTGCCTCCTTATTGCTTTTAATGAAGAATAAAGGAGGTAAAACAGCACAATTCACCATAAATGACAGCAAGTCTGCAAAAGCAATCAACAAAAAAATTACGATTGCGGTCAGAAGATCAAAAGCAAAAACCACATTAAAATGGGAGTCAGGAAAACCCATTTATCATGTTGACTTAAAACTAAAGGTGTCCGTTTCTGAATATACAAAAGGTCTGCTTACTGATAAAGAACGAAAAAAACTTACCAAGCTTATTTCAAAAAGCATGACCAAAAAGGCCGAAGAGATAACCAAAACGTTACAAGAGGCGAATTGCGATGCATTGGGCTTGGGACATAAAATGATGATTCAAGATCCCGAAAAATTTAAAGGCTATAATTGGGATGAAGATTTCAAGGATATTACGATTATTCCTAAAGTGAAGATTGACATCGTCAGTAAAGGAGTTCTGTATTGAGGGGTAAAAGGAGCTGAATGAAATGAATTCTGTCCAAAATATTTTCGGCAAGCTGCATTTAGTCGTACGGCTGCTCATTACCGTTCTCGCTTTAACCATTGTATTTGGATGGGTCATGCACATCATTGAACCAGAAACCTTCCATACCATTAAAAGCGGTATATGGTGGGCGGTGCAGACGATGTCAACTGTCGGCTACGGTGATATCGTCCCGGCCACCATCCCCGGCAAATTCATCGCTCTCTTTGTGATTCTTGCCGGTGGAGGGTTTGTTGCTTACTTTTTCGCTTCGATGTCGTCTCATATCATCAAACGGCAGACAGCCTTTCATCTTGGAACCGGTGTATATAAAGGCGACAGCCATATTATTTTTGTCGGGTGGAATGAACGGACAAAGAAAATGATACAAACACTTGAAGCCCAAACTCTCACACCTTTAGTTGTGGTTGATGAGTCAGCCGTCGAGCACCCTCTTCCTCATAGCAATGTATTCTTTATTCGCGGGGATAGCACGACCGAGCAGGTTTGGCTGAACACCAATAGCCGGAAGGCGATGATGGTCATCATCACTGCCGATCCATCAAAAAATGAACAGGATTCTGACTTGCGTGTCATTTCCTCCCTGTTAGCCTTAAAGGGACAAACCCCTGCGCCCCATTGCATTTGTGAGATTCTTACACCCTTTCAGATTCAAAATGCACAACGGGCCGGGGCTGATGAGATAATTGCAACGAACGACCTGATTGGGGATGCCTTTCTCCAGCTTATCACGAAACAAACAGACGATGATTAAGATCCAAGCAATGCCTCTTCTGCCTGCTCAATCACTTCTAAACCCCAATTCACACAATGTGCCGGGATACCAGCTCTCCGGCCTTTTTCATCTTTATGTATCCCTATGCGGTCCTCCAGTGTTAACAAATAGGGATTTCCAATCCGAATGATGCCATTCTTATCCTCGATGGACCCTCTGCAAGTATAGAATGGAATCCGTAAATAGCTTGCTTTATAAGAACCCTCCAACAAATAATCAAAGTACCCTTGCTCATAATCCCAATTCCCTCCAACTAAGAAGCCTTGTGAGGCAAGCTTTCTTCGTGCGTGCAAATAGGTAACAACCGTATTCTTTAAGCGTGACGGAAGAACAATCATCATTATTTCCCTCCATAGCAGAGTATGTTTGTATTCATATCCTCTTCTATATGGAGAAAGGTATGTATGGTAATAATATGGCCTCTTATTTAATTAGAAGCAAAAAAGCCTGCATCCTCCTTGTACGGGGAATGCAGGCTTTTTGTTCATTAAGATTGGAGTCGTTTTTCGAGTTCAGCTTTCTTCTCTTCAAAGCCTTTTTTGCCTAATAAAGCAAACATGTTCACTTTATAAGCTTCTACACCAGGCTGGTCGAATGGATTTACACCCATTAAGTAACAGCTCATGGCACATGCTTTCTCGAAGAAATACACTAAATAGCCGAATGTGTATTCATCCAAAGCTGGAATGCTGACAACAAGGTTCGGCACCCCGCCGTCCGTGTGAGCAAGCAATGTTCCTTCAAATGCTTTATTATTGACGAAATCAACTGTTTGACCTGCCAAATAATTTAGATTATCTAAGTCATTCTCCGCTTCTTCAAGAACTAATTCATGGCGAGGAGATTCAACTTTAATAACAGTCTCAAAGATATCACGGCGTCCTTCTTGCACGTATTGACCTAATGAGTGAAGGTCAGTAGAGAAGTTCGCAGAAGATGGATAGACACCTTTTTGGTCTTTCCCTTCACTTTCGCCGAATAATTGCTTCCACCATTCAGAGAAATATTGTAAGGATGGCTCATAGTTAATAAGCATTTCAATTGTTTTCCCTTTGCGATAGAGAAGATTGCGGACCGCTGCATATTGGTAAGCCTCATTGTTTTCAAGCTCAGATTCAGAGTAATCCTTTTCTGCTTGCTGTGCGCCCTTCATGATTGTGTCAATATCTGCACCGCTTGCAGCGATTGGAAGCAATCCTACTGCTGTAAGTACAGAATATCTGCCGCCGACATCATCAGGAATAACGAATGTCTCGAAGCCTTCCTCGTCTGCTACCGTTTTTAATGCACCGCGTGCTTTGTCTGTTGTTGCATAAATACGTTTCTTCGCTTCTTCTTTCCCGTATTTTTCCTCCAATACTTTACGGAAGATGCGGAAAGCGATAGCTGGTTCAGTTGTTGTACCAGATTTAGAAATGACATTGATGGAGAAATCTTTGCCCTCGAGCAAATCCATAATATCTCTCATGTATGTAGAGCTAATGTTGTTTCCTGCAAAAATAATTTGAGGAGCGTTGCGTTTTTCTTTCGGAAGCAGGTTATAGAAGCTGTGTTGAAGCATTTCAATCGCTGCTCTTGCCCCGAGATAGGACCCGCCGATTCCGATGACTAAAAGAATGTCAGAATCATTTTTGATTTTCTCAGCCGCTTTTTTGATGCGTGAGAACTCTTCTTTATCATAATCAGAAGGAAGGGAAAGCCAACCAATATAATCGTTGCCGGCACCGGTCTTCTCATGGATGGTATGATGTAATTGTTTCACCGTATCTTTCAAGTAAGATACTTCATGTTCTTGAAAAAAAGATAATGCCTTGGAATAATCAAATTTGATATGAGTCATTGCTAGGCCTCCATTTAATTTACTCATAAAATACTTTACAGAATCCATTTCTGATAATCAAGTTAGGGAGATACCAAAAAAGGAAGATAACGTTTTCACAGGGATGTATAGAAGAAAACGGTTTGAGAGAACCGTTTTCTCCATACTATCCGAATTGCTGCCTCACTCTTATAGAGATGCACGCAGAATAGCTAAGACGTCTTCTTTCTTCAATTTCTTAAAGTTCCCAAATTCGCCATTCGCCATCGCTTTATCTGCCATTAAGTCCAGATTGCGATCATCTATTTCATAATCAGCCAGGCGTGTTGGTGCCCCAAGGCTTGTCCAGAAATATCGGATGTTACGGATGCAATCCTTGGCTATTTCTTCATCCGTCTTGCCAGCTGGGTCGACGTCAAATACCTCCACCCCTAAGCGTACGAACTTTTGCAGGTTTTCATGCATGCAATGCTCCATCCAATTAGGGAAGAGAATGGCCAGCCCGCCGGCATGCGGAATATCGTATACTGCCGAAACGGCATGTTCAATATTATGTGTAGCCCAATCCCCGCGGATTCCAACACTTAAGGTACCATTTAGCGCAACAGTTCCACAATAGAGAATTGTTTCCCGAAATTCATAGTTTTCCAAATCCTGTAGTAATTTGGGAGCGGTTTCTTTAACCGTTTTCAAAACGGATTCACACATCTTATCCTGCAGCGGGGTGTTCTCGCTATGATTGAAATACGTTTCAAGCACATGGGACATCATATCGACAATCCCGTAAATGGTCTGGTTCTTCGGTACTGTAAATGTGTTAACGGGATCTAATATGGAAAATTGAGGATATGTATGCACAGAGCCCCAGCCATATTTCTCTTTTGTTTCCCAATTGGTAATAACGCTTCCCGAGTTCATCTCTGAACCGGTCGCCGCAATTGTAAGGATGGTCCCAAATGGAAGGGCACTCTCCACAGGAGCCTTCTTCGTAATTAAATCCCATGCATCCCCTTCATATCGGGCTCCAGCCGCAATTGCCTTTGTACAGTCAATGACGCTTCCTCCGCCAATGGCAAGCAGGAAATCAATCCCCTCCTCTTTACAGATTTCAACTCCTTTATGAACTGTGCTTAACCTCGGGTTCGGTTCAACCCCCTGCAATTCATGATAAACGAGTCCCCTTTTCTCCACCTGTGAGATGACGCGGTCATATAAACCATTCCGCTTAATACTGCCTCCCCCATATACCAAAAGAACCCGCTCGACATCAGCTGGAATCCATTCATTTAACTGCTCTACAGTATCTTTCCCAAAAACAAGTTTTGTTGGATTAAAATAAGCAAAATTTTGCATAACGACACTCCTTTTTTTGCTGCCATGATGGATAGATCCGCAGCTATCTATTTTATTGTATCAATTCTTCATTCCCGTCAGAAAGAAGCATAAAACATGAATAAGATTCAGCTGAATAATCCATTCTATGAGTGTAAGATTCACCTTCAAGGAGGAAATGAAATGAGTTGGATTCAACGTACAGCACTATTATTAACCATTATCGGTGCCATTAACTGGGGATTGATTGGATTTTTCCAATTTGATTTAGTAGCCACTGTGTTTGGCGGCGGAAGCCAAGCCGGCGGTTTTGCCCGCGTTATATACGCTCTTGTCGGCATTGCCGGACTGATTAATCTAGGCCTCCTCTTTCGACCAAGTGAAGAAATCAGCACACAGCGGGTATAACAACAGCCCTTTAGCAGTAAATTAAAGCCCATTCACCTTGTTGGTGAATGGGCTTCTCTCTTTTCTTAAACAGAAAAGACGTGTTTTATCTTGTCAATGGCCCAATCCAGATCTTCTTTCGAAATGATTAACGGCGGTGCAAAGCGAATGACGGTATCATGCGTTTCCTTGCATAATAGACCTTCCTCCTTCAATCTTTCACAATAAGGCCGTGCTTCACCGTGTAATTCCATCCCGATGAACAAACCTCTGCCGCGTATTTCCTTAATGATTGGATGATCAATTTTCTCCAGCTCTTCTCGGAAGTATTGACCAAGTTCAAGTGAACGCTCAGCAAGCTTTTCATCTAAAATAACATCGAGTGCTGCGGTTGATACAGCACAAGCAAGCGGGTTCCCGCCAAAGGTTGATCCGTGGGACCCTGGATTAAAAACATCCAGAATATCATGGTCAGCTACGATACAGGAGATTGGGAACACACCTCCTCCAAGAGCTTTCCCTAAGATGTAAATATCGGGAACGACATCTTCCCAGTCACAGGCAAACATCCTGCCAGTCCGGCCTAAACCAACTTGAATCTCATCGGCGATAAATAAGACATTTTCCTTTTTACATAGCTCATAAGCTTCCTTCAAAAAACCAACAGGCGGAATATTGATACCTGCCTCCCCTTGAATAGGCTCAAACAAGAAAGCAGCCGTATTAGGTGTTATCGCTTCTTTCAGCGCTTGTACATCCCCAAATGGAATAAGCTTGATTCCCGGGAGCATGGGTCCAAACCCGCGTTTATATTCTTCCTCAGAGGACAAGGATACAGCAAGCATCGTTCTTCCATGGAAGTTGCCGATACAAGCGATTACTTCTGCCTTTCCATCCTCCACACCCTTCACATCGTATGCCCATCTCCTAGCTGCCTTGAAGGCTGTTTCCACGGCCTCTGCTCCTGTGTTCATTGGCAGAGCCTTTTCTTTTCCGGTGATTTGACAGATCTTTTCATACCATGGTCCAAGCTGATCATTATGAAATGCACGTGATGTCAAGGTGACACGGTCCGCTTGGTCTTTAAGCGCTTGAATAATCCTTGGGTGTCTATGGCCTTGATTGACAGCCGAATAAGCACTCAGCATATCCATAAATCGGTTTCCCTCAGGATCTTTCACCCAAACGCCCTCCGCTTCTGAAATGACGATTGGCAATGGATTGTAATTACGGGCACCAAACTTTTCTGTTTGTTCAATCATCTTGCTTGATACAGATGTTTTCATTACAGAATACCTCCAATCATAACAGTCATCTACTTCATCATACACCTACATGTTCAATCTTTCACGTATAATAATACTGCCAATTCTTAATAAAAAGAATATTCAACCTACACTTATATTATCTACTAATAGGAAGGGTATTCCTATTGTTTTTTTCAAAAGCATCTACTTATTTCAGAGGGGCTGCAAAAAAAAAGCAGCCAGGGTACGTTCCCCTGAACTGCTTTAGTCATTACTTCTTGATAAGATCTTCACGCTTGGATTGTTCAATCCACTCTTCAAGTTTATCCTTCAATGTATTGAAGCCTTGTGGAGTTTCTGCTGGAGCAGTCTTAACTTGCTGTACTGCTTTCTTTCTTGGCTTGCGTGCTTCAGCTTTTTCTGCCGGCGCTTCTTCAGTTGCACGAATAGACAAGGCAATTTTGCCTGCTTCTTCGTCTACGGATAATACCTTCACGTTCACTTCATCGCCGACTTTAAGGATGTCATTGATATCCTTAACAAAGCCATGTGTAATTTCAGATATATGAACAAGGCCTTGTGTGGATTCATCCAACGCTACGAATGCGCCGTATGGTTGAATGCCCGTTACTTTACCTGTCAAAACTTGTCCTGCTTCATATTTTGCAGTCATAAAAACACTCCCAATAATGTATTTAAATCTCGTTATAATACGCAATATAAAATTATATCATAAAATTTACCCATTATCAAAAATCACCCTAGCCATAATGTCAATTCCCGAATTTTCTTTTTATAAACCTCCCAGGCCAATAACTTTCTTTCGCAAACCTTGTCACTTCATGCTAGTATTAAACGATTAACGTCTAATCCTACTTACCTGAGGTGTATTTCTCTATGCAAAAACATGAACAATGGTCATCCAAGATAGGATTCATATTGGCAGCAGCCGGTTCGGCAATCGGGCTCGGTGCCATTTGGAAGTTCCCCTATATGGCTGGCGAAAATGGTGGAGGCGCTTTTTTAATCCTCTTCATTGCTTTCACTCTCTTGATTGGAGCCCCTATCCTGATTTCTGAGTTTGTCATCGGCCGACACGCCAAAACGGACGCTATTCGTGCCTATAAGTCGATAACATCGAATCGAACGTGGCAGCTTCTTGGCATAGGAGGTGTTGCTGCCTCTTTATTGCTTTTATCCTTTTATAGTGTTGTCGGAGGGTGGATTCTATCCTATTTGGGAAGAGCTCTATTTGGCATGGTAACAGCAAATGGGCAGTATGAGCAGCTTTTTGCCCAAATTATTGAAAATCCAGTGGAATCCTTGACCGCTCAAATCATCTTCATGATTATGACGATCCTTGTCGTCCAAGGTGGGATTCATAAAGGAATTGAACGTGCGAGCAAGATTATGATGCCCGCCTTGTTTCTTCTATTTCTGATTCTTGCCATCCGCTCCCTTACATTGGATGGAGCAATGGAGGGAGTTAAATTCCTCCTCCAGCCAGATTTCGGGAAGCTATCTGCTGAATCCTTGCTTGAGGCACTCGGACAGGCTTTCTTTGCTCTAAGCGTCGGCATTTCAGTCATGGTCACCTATGCTTCCTACTTAAATGACTCGGAGGACTTGAGCAAGTCTGCCTTATCTGTCGTAGGACTGAATATCATGATTTCAATCTTGGCCGGGCTCGTGATTTTTCCTGCTGTATTCGCGCTTGGCTTTGACCCGACTTCCGGTCCCGGGCTCGTTTTTGTTGTCCTGCCAGCCGTCTTTAATGAACTGGCTTATGGAGGTTTGTTCTTTTTCGTGTTCATGGTCCTGCTTTTATTCGCTACCTTAACCTCTGCATTCTCTATTTTAGAGATTACGGTAGCTGTTATTTCGCGCGAGAATCCATCTAAACGGAAGCGTTCAACCTGGATTGCTGGATTTGTGACCTTCCTTGTCGGAATTCCAAGTGCTCTCTCATTCGGGGTCTTAAATGATTTCACCCTTTTCGGAAAGACGATTTTTGACTTAGCTGACTATATCACTTCAAATCTTGCTCTTCCGCTCGGTTCATTATTCATCTCTCTCTTTGTCGGATATGCAATGAACCGGAAAACCCTGTATGAAGAACTCCAGAAAGGATCGGCGATAACAGCTGGTTTATTTAACGCCTGGTATTTCACTATCCGTTATCTTTGCCCCGTTGCCATTTTAGCCGTTCTCTTCTATTCCGTCGGGATATTGTAACATTTCAAACTTCCCTCCATGCTCAATAATGATAGAATAAAAGAAAAGAGCATTAGGAGGGATTTTGATGTCAATTGGTGAAAACATACGAAAACATCGACTGGAAAAGGGTCTCAGCCAAGAGGAGTTAGCTATGCGCTCTCGAATCGGCACCCAGAAACTAGAAAAGTTTGAAGCAAATGAATTAATTCCCAACCTGCAAGTAATCTTAAATCTATCATCCGCACTTGAATGCCCTGCTTCTGAATTGATTGAACAAATAACACCAACAGGGCCTTGTGACATTGATGATGAATTACAATCTCTTATTCAAGAGATGGGACAGAAAAAGGCAAAACTGATTTTACGAAAAACGAAGGATATAGAAGAGAAGGATTTCCTGCACGTCATGCAAATGCTCTTTGATGTTAAATACGAACAAACCAAGTAAATGAGAAAAGGCCGAGCAGTATATCTACCTGCCCGGCCTATATTTATGCTATGCCCTTTTCTGAATAAAGCGGTCGATACGTGTCACAGCCTCACGCAGCTGATCCATAGACGTTGCATAGGAACAACGGATATGACCCTCGCCGCCAATTCCAAATACATCTCCTGGAACAACAGCTACCTTCTCCTCAAGCAGCAGCTTCTCGGCAAATTCTGCTGAGGTCATTCCTGTACTTTCAATGGATGGGAAGGCATAGAAGGCACCGCCTGGCTTATGGCAGATCAGCCCCAACTCGTTAAATGATTCCACAAGATAATTCCTTCTGTGCAAATAACTTCTCCGCATTTCTTCCACATAGTCAAATCCATAGCGGAGCGCCTCAAGAGCTGCATGCTGAGCCGAAGTCGGAGCACACATAATGGCATATTGATGAATCTTCAGCATCGCTGCGGTAATTTCCTCATTCGCACAGACAAATCCAAGACGCCAGCCTGTCATCGCAAATCCTTTTGAGAATCCCGAGATAAGGATCGTACGGTCCATCATTCCCTCAATTGAAGCAAAGCTTGTATAAGCCTCATCATAAACAAGCTCAGCATAAATCTCATCAGAGAGGACAACCAAATCATGCTTGATGACAATCTTAGCCAAGGCCTCTAGATCATCCTTCGAAAGCTGGCTTCCAGTCGGATTGTTAGGCGAACAAATCATGATTGCCTTCGTCTTTGGCGTGATGGCCTCCTCCAGCTGCTGAGGCAGCAGCCTAAAGTCAGATTCCTTCGTCGTCCCAACCGAAACGGCTTTTCCGCCTGCCATTGTCACAAGCGGTGCATAGGAGACAAAGCAAGGCTCAACCACAATAACTTCCTCGCCAGGGTTCAAAATGGCTCTAAGAGCAATATCGATTGCCTGGCTCGCGCCCACCGTCACAATTATCTGACTTTCTGGTGAATAATTGACATGGAAGCGTCTGCTCATATAAGCAGCGATTTCTTCCCGCAATTGTATCAGTCCTGCATTAGCCGTGTAGGATGTATAGCCCTCTTCAAGGGAATTGATAGCCGCTTCACGATAGCGCCAAGGAGTAACAAAGTCAGGCTCCCCTACACCGAGGGAAACTACTCCTTCAACGCCTGCCGCCAAGTCAAAAAACTTTCTAATTCCTGAAGGCTTCATGTTGCGTGCAGTGTCTGATAAATAATTGGTTTTAATCATGGTGAGACCACTATCCTTTTATCTTCTTCTTGTGGTGAAAAGACCGTTCCATCATGCTTGTATTTCTTCAAAATGAAATGGGTAGTTGTTGAAATGACTGAGTCAAGCGTTGATAGCTTATCTGAAACAAAGCGAGCAACCTCATTCATTGATTTTCCTTCTATTACGACAGATAAATCATAAGCCCCTGACATTAAGTAGACAGAGGTTACTTCCTCATACCGGTAGATCCGCTTGGCTGTCTCGTCAAAGCCTACCCCTCTTTTCGGAGTAACCTTCACATCAATCATGGCTGTCACGCCCTCATGCTCCTCCACCTTTGACCAATCCACTAATGCTGCATAACGAACAATTATATTTGAATCCTCTAATTTCTTCAGTGTCGTTTCCACATCAGAAACAGGGAGACTCGTCATCTTCGAAATATCTTCTACAGAAATTCTGGCATTTTCCTCCACAATCTGCATGATTTCGATTTCTTTATCAGTAAGGTGCATAGACCTAACCTCCATTTATAAATTGACTGAAAATTTAGTCTAAACTTTTTATATTATATCATTCTTATCACTAATTAGGTATGTAATTCAAGAAATATACTTCATCTGTACCTTGCTAATTTCAGGTAACATTTCTTAAAGTCTTTATTTCAGTGTGCTAAAATAGACAGATATTAGATGGATGGAGGGAATAATATGGTCAATTCAAATATACAATTCATTGAACGAAAAGGAACCGGTTCATTGAAATGGGATCACGCAGATGCCTTGTTCAATGGGGAAGGACTCTTGCCAATGTGGGTAGCCGATATGGACCTCGGTGTACCTCATCAAGTCCAGGAGGCCTTAATAGAACGTGTAAATCATCCCATATTTGGCTATGCACGTCCACAGGATTCTTTGTATGAATCTGTGATTAACTGGTTGAAAAATAAGCATCATTGGACCATTCAAAAAGAGCAAATCTTCTTCAGCTCTGGAGTTGTGCCTTCCATCGCGGCTTCTATCCTTGCATTCACGGAACCAGGCGATAAAGTCATGATACAGTCACCAGTCTATGCCCCATTCTACAGCTGCATTAACGAAAACAGCCGGACCCTTGTGGAAAATCCACTCCGCATTCAGGATAATCGCCTTGAGATTGACTTTGAAGACTTTGAGAATAAGCTGAAGGAGGGCGTCAAGCTCTTTATCCTATGCAGCCCTCATAATCCTGGGGGAATGGTTTGGAGCAAAAAGGAACTTGCCCGTATGGCTGAATTATGCGCAGACTATGATGTTCTCATCATCTCAGATGAAATCCATGCTGATTTAAGCTTATCCGGATATGAGCACACACCAATCGCCACCATCAATCCAAACACAATCACCCTTATGGCACCAAGCAAGACCTTCAATATCGCCGGCCTGCAAGCCTCTCTTGTCATTACTGAAAAGCCGGAGATTATGAAGAAGCTTACCGGGCAATTCTTAAAGCAAGGATTCTACGGTCTCAATGTCCTAGCTTATCCTGCCATGGAAGCCGCTTATACATATGGTGCCGACTGGCTGAAGGAAACAACCTCTGTGATTGAGGGCAACGTTGAGCTTGTCACAACCTTCATAAATGACAAACTCCCGAACGTAAACGTCATCAAACCAGAAGCATCCTTCCTGATTTGGATTGACCTGAACGGACTAGGACTCACAGATGCCGAGATCACCAAGCGCCTGATTCAAAAAGGAAGGCTTGCCCTCGAACCTGGAACCAAATTCGGCAAAGCCGGCAGCGGCTTCGTCCGCATGAACATCGGCAGCAGCCCGGAAACGGTTAAAGAGGGACTGAACAGGTTATACACAGCATTTAGTGATTTAGTATAATGATAGTATTTAATCGTATAGCAGGCAGGAAAAGGGCAATGCAGCTTTTCTCGCCTGCTTTTTTCATGATGATATCTCCGTTGAAAGAGGATTCTCTTGGAGCTGCCCCGCAAATAAAAATGGCGTAATCAATATTGTATTAAGCAAACTTAACGCAAAAAATAGGATTTCTTTAAAGAATCTCTTCAGCTTGTCATTTTTTCATGATGAGGCCATGGATAGGCCTTCCTTTTGAAGAGATTTATTTGAATTTCATGATTTATGGGCGAATTCTATCTGTTTAAGGGCGAAAACAATAGGTTTATGGGCGCTATTCTTCCGTTTAAGGGCGAACGCATGAAGTTAAGGGCGAAAAGTAAGCTATATGGGCGAACCTTTATGAGTATGAGCGCTTTACCGAATGTATGGGAGAAGAAATGGTCCTAAGGGCGAATTCACAGGCTCCTTCCTTTTTCCACATCAAAAAGGCTGACCCGAAACTAGGCCAGCCTCCTTCTATCAAAAAAACTGCACAACTCTGTGCAGCTCACATTCTTAATCTATAATCTTTTTCTTTCTCAATTGTTCTTCCAATTCCTTCGCCTTCTGCACTTCCTTACGGTTATACAAAATGATGAACCTCATTGCCAAAATAGCAAATATAAGAAAGATTGCCATCGTTAAGCCGGCCGGAATATATTCACGCTTATCTTCAGGAAAATACAAAAACAAGCCCATAATAAATAAGACGGATTGCGGCATATTAGTGAATACCTCCTTATCCAAGGAAACATTTGTATAGTACACCACATTATAACATTTATTCCTATCATTATAACCATTTTCCTAAAGAAAAGGAGCCTGAAGGGGCAGGCTCCTTTTTATGCTCAACTGATGACTATTTAAACCTATATTACTAGTTTTCTTCATACTCTTTGACTTCGCCGTCTTCTATAATAGTCAGCCTCCGATCGATTTCAAAAGAGCCTTCTTTCGTAATGCTTGGGATATTGTAAACCTTCTCTTCATCTGTTACACTTTCTAACCCCTCCTGCATGGAGCTCCTGATTTTTTCTACATCATCCACTGTTCCCGCCGACTCCATCGCTCCGACAAAGGCATGTAAGGCGATATAATCAAGACCAGATTCCGAGCTTGGATCTACACCATCATATTTGTCATGGTATTTTTCCACAAATCCATCAGTCCCCGGGAAGTCTGAATAGATTAATGGCGTAACTCCAATAGAGTTGTTAAACGTATCATAGCTTCCCGTAATAGCCTTCATTTGATCAAATTTCGCTTGGTCCATAACAATGAACCCGCCCTTGAATCCTAGCTCCCTTGCCTGTTTAGCCACTTTAGCGGTTGCTTCAGATGCTCCCCCTATAAATAGGACATCCGGCTTTTTCTTAAGAGCATTTGTGATAATAGTGAAGAAATCTGTATCCTTCGCAAAGTCAATAGCCGATTCATAAACAATCTTACCGCCTTGTTTTTCCCATTCAGGCTGAAGGCTTTTCGCCCAATCCTTCCCATATTCAGTCGCTGGCGGAAGCATAGCCAGCTTCTTGCCCGATGTCTTCATCGCATAGGTTGTGAACGGCTCAATATAACCACTGTATTGCGGAGCAACCTGGACAGTCAGCTCGTTTCCTGATTCAACGACGCCCGGCTCACTTGTATAGGCGCCAATAATGAATTTATCCCGTTCATTAAATACTTGCAGTGCCTGAACTCCGCCGCTGTGAGGAGTGAAGATAATCGGTGCTTTATCCTCCTGCACAAGCCTCTTTGCATTGGCTGCTGCCTCATTTGGTAAATACTTATCATCTAGTGCCTTAATTTCGAGTTTATAGGTTTTTCCATCCACCTCAAAGCCGCCGGCATCATTGATTTCCTCTGCTGCCATCTCAAGCCCCTGCAGAGTACGTTCCCCGTAATAGGCTGCCGCACCGCTCAATGGACCCGTGAATCCGATTGTCACCGTATCCCCTTTACTCCCTCCAGCCGTATTATTAGATGAACAGCCGATTAATCCGAATAGCATCGCTCCCATTAAAGCAACCAACCCGACTTTTCTCATACACTTACCCCTCTCAATTTAGGATTCACTCAAGCACCTATATAGGCTTTCTTAACCTTCTCATTGGTGAACAGCTCTTCTGAAGTGCCGGATAATACAATCGATCCGCTCTCAAATACATAGCCTTTATCGGCAATCTTCAAAGCGGCATTTGCATTTTGTTCAGCAAGGAGAATGGTTGTTCCTTCCTTGTTAATCGTTTGGATAATATCAAACATCTGCTCCACAATGAGGGGAGCCAAGCCGACAGATGGCTCATCAAGCATCATTAGTTTCGGTTTCGCCATAAGTGCCCGGCCAATGGCGAGCATTTGCTGTTGACCGCCGCTCAGACTGCCTGCAGAATGCCCCTCTTTTTCCTTAAGGATGGGGAATAATTCAAATACATGTGCTAAAGTTTCTTTGATTTGCTCTTTCTTTCGTTTATGGACAAAGGCGCCAAGAATGAGGTTCTCGTGTACAGTCATTTGCGGAAACAGCTTGCGCCCTTCTGCGCATTGGACAATTCCCTTTCTGACAATTCGGTCTGCACTTAATGAATGGATAGGCTCATCAACGAAGTTGATAGAGCCCGAGGCAACCTTTTGAAGACCGCTGATTGCTCTAAACAGGGTGCTTTTCCCGGCGCCATTTGCTCCAAGCAACACGATGATTTCACCGCTTCCAACCTCAATTGTTGCATCCTTGACAGCTGTATAATGACCATACTTCACATGTACCTGATTTAGTTTAAGCAATAGCCTCGCCTCCTAGATACGCCCTGATCACTTCCTCATTATTTTGAATTTGCTCAGGTGTTCCTTCCGCAATTTTCTCTCCATGATTCAGTACCATAATCTTATCCGCAAGCTTCATAATCATTTGCATTTTATGTTCAATCAAGCATACCGTAATGCCAGTTGAAGAGATCCGTTTAATCAAATCGGTCAAGCCCTCTGTCTCATCTGGATTAATTCCCGCAGCCGGCTCATCAAGAAAGAGAATGTCTGGGTCAGTAGCCAAGGAAAGCGCGAAGGCTGTTCGTTTTTTCTCTTCTTGAGAGATATTAGCTGTAATTCGGTCCGCTAAATGGGAAAGCCCCGTGAATTCCAATACCTCTAATGCCTTCTCCTTGCACTTCTCCTCCTCCCGCTTCAACCGGCGTGTTCGAAATATGGCATCTACAAGTGTAGATTTCGTCCGAAGACGATGGCCGACCATGACATTGTCAAAAACCGTCGATTGTTCAAATAAATGTGTCGTTTGGAAGGTTCTAGCGAAGCCTAAATTCGCAATCCTATGAGACGGCATACCTGTAATGTCTTCCCCCTTATACAGAATCTGTCCTTCAGACGGCGGATGAAAACCGCTGATTAAGTTGAAAAACGTTGATTTTCCCGCGCCGTTTGGCCCGATAATGGCATTAATCTTATTCTCTTCGACAGAGAAGTCTACCTGATTCACAGCAGTCAAGCCGCCAAACCGCTTCGTTAATCCTTCGATTTCCAAGAACATCTCCTCATCCCTCCTATACTTTGTTTTCCGCTTCCTGTCCTTGAACCCGTGCATGTTCCTTCTGGAGGGCTTTCTCTTTCTGCTTCTGTCTCCACTGAATGAAGGAGCCCGCAATTCCTTTCGGATAAAAAATAATCAAGAAGGTCAGGAGAGGCCCAAAGATCAGCATCCGGTAATCCTGCAGAAACTGCAGATTCTGAGATACCCAAACAACAAGAATCGTCCCGATAACTGGACCTGATAGCGTACCAATGCCACCGACGAGCAGGTAGATCAACATATCAAAAATAATATTTGTATAGCCAATGTCTGGTCCGATAAACCGAATCAACGAAGCGTATAAAGCGCCAGCCACCCCGGCATAAGCTGTGGATAAAACGAAAGCAGCAAGCTTATTCCTCATCGTTGAAATACCAATAGAAGCAGCTAATTCTTCACTGTTCCTGATGGCCTTATAGGTCCGTCCTGACAAGGAATGGACAATTCTGTACATGGCAATCATCCCAAGAATCAGAAAAACCAGGACTAAATAATACATGGGAATTGCCTCATCGAAATAGATAGAACCGATTGGGGGCGGCGAAGGAATACCAATGAATCCGCGTACACCTCCTGTCAGTTCCTCCCATTTGTAAATCACCAGGTAAATAATGTAGCCGACACATAAGGTATAGATGGCGAAATAATGTTCCTTTGTACGCAAGGCAATCAAGCCGATAAAGAAACCAATGATTGAGGTGATTAAGACCGAAAGAAGAAAAGCAAGCCAATAGTTCATTTCTGCCTTAACGGTCAAGAGGCTGATCGCATATGCGCCTATGGCAAAAAATCCAGCATGCGCAAGCGATAAATATCCAGTATAGCCAGCGATTAGATTTAGACCGTACACAGCAATAATCCAAATAAAGGCAAGCGTCATAATATGCAGATAGTATTCATTTTGTATAACGAGAGGAAAGAGCAGGGAAAGCAACAGTATGGCCGGCAGGAGGAATTTCTTTAAATAGGCTCCCTTCACTAGCTATGTCCCTCCTTCACAAATAATCCTTGGGGCTTAATGGATAAAATCAACACAAGCAGGACGAAGGCAATCAAATCTTTATAATCGTTAGAAATATAGGCAGCCCCAAGACTTTCACTGAAACCGAGGATGTATCCTCCGAGAATGGCTCCTGGAATGCTGCCCATCCCGCCTAAAATAATAATGACAAATGCTTTTAGAATAACGAGATGTCCCATGCCTGGAGAGACGAGATTGATAGGTGCCGCTAAGGATGCCGCAATCGCTGCAAGGGCTCCGGAAATTAAGAATGTGAGCATTGCCACCTTATTGGCATTAATTCCAACCAGAAATGCTCCGTCCCGATTTTGGGCCATTGCGATAATTGATGAGCCCGTCATTGTTTTGCGCAGGAAGAAATGCAGGCCAATCATGATGACGATGGCTGCCCCAACAATCAAAATTCGTTGGAGCGTGATGGTCAGACCACCTATTTCTACCACCTGTCCATAAGGAGTCGGCATCATCCGATATTCTGCTCCCCATATGAACTGAGCTAGAGCCTCCAAAAACAAGAGTATTCCAATGGCGGCAATCTTATCTTGCAATGGCGGGGCATCCTTAAGCGGGTGGAAAATCAGCCGCTCCATCAAAACAGCTATCAAACCTACCGCTAACATAGATAGAAGAATGGCTAGCCAATAGTGCAGGCCCAAGCTTGTCATCATCGTCAACGTTACATATCCCCCTAGCATATAAAGGGCTCCGTGTGCGAAATTAGGGATATGCAGGATTCCAAATACAAGGGTAAGTCCCAGTGCCACAAGACTGTAAACACTCCCGACTGTTAATCCATTAAAAAGCTGCTGCAAAAGAGTCTCCATTTAATCCCTCCTTATCTACGGAGGAAAGAGGCTTCAGAGAATGAATCTCTCGCACTCTTCTCTCCTAATCTTGCAGTCTCTCCAGATGATTCCTTAGACCGCCTGGAATCAAGACCGTTATCTGTTCGTCAAAATTAAAGCAGACAATCACTGCATTCCCTCTTGCTATGACAATGCCTGATTGGCTATTTGATATAACATGGGACAGATGAAAGCTTTTCTTCCCAACATGAGTAACCATGGTGGATACGGACAGATATTCTTTGACGCGCTCGTACCCTTCGTACTGACATTGGGCTGACGCTACGATGAAATTCACCTTCTCATCCTCGATATATCTTTGAAGGCTGTCAAAAAACTTTGTGCGCGCCTCCTCCATATAAGAGAAATAACTGATACTGCTTATATAGCCTGATGCATCTGAATCATTGAAGCGCGCATAGACGATTGTCTCTAGTAATTCCATGGCCATGTGCTTCACCTATCTTTCTATAGAATCATGATGGCCGTTCAATAATGACAGCAATTCCTTGGCCTCCGCCAATACAGGCCGTGACTAACGCATACTTGGCCTTGATTCTCCTTAATTCATACACAGCCTTTGTCAGTAAGATGGCCCCGGTGGCGCCGAGCGGATGTCCATGAGCAATTGCTCCGCCATTCACGTTGACCTTATCCGGATTCAGCTCAAGCTCCCGCTCACATGCGATAACCTGAGCGGCAAAGGCTTCATTGATTTCAACCAAGTCCATGTCATCCAACGTCAAACCAGCCTTCTGTAAGACCTTTTTCACAGCCGGGACTGGTCCAATTCCCATTAAATTAGGATCCACACCGGCAATGGCTTGTTCTCTGATGATGGCCAATGGTTCAAGATTCAGCTCGGATGCCTTGCTGCCGGACATGATCACAAGTGCTGCGGCGGCATCATTTAACCCAGAGCTGTTTCCTGCTGTTACTGACCCGTCTTCCTTGAAGACTGGGGAAAGATTGCCCAATGCTTCCATAGTCGTTTGGGGCCGGGGATGCTCATCTGCTTTAAAAATGACTGGATTCCCTTTTCTCACCGGAATGGAGATTGGGACAATCTGCTCATCAAACCGTCCCTCTTCCATCGCAAATCTCATCTTTCTTTGACTGTTTGCTGCGAATTCATCCTGTTCCTCTCGACTGATGCGATACTTCTCAGCCAAATTCTCAGCAGTGATTCCCATTGGCGGGTCCCCTATTTCTTCCGGTGACAGCCTGGATTTTCTGAACCTTGGAAGTGCTGGGCTATACGGTTTATCAGCACGGTCGAGTAAATATGGCGCACGGCTCATGCTCTCTACCCCACCGGCAATATAAACATCCCCCTCCCCTGCTTTAATGGCTTGTGCAGCTAATGTGACTGCATTAATCCCAGACCCGCACTGCCGGTCTACCGTTAAACCCGGTAGCTCCAAGGCTAGATGGGTCTGCAAAGCTGTTAATCTAGCAATATTTCCACCGCCGCTTAATACATTGCCCATTAGGCAATCCTCAAGCACATCCGGTGTAATACCAGCCCTCTTCACGGCTTCCTTTATCACTTCTGCACCAAATACATGAGGAGGAACAGATGCTAATGCTCCTCCCTGCCTGCCGATTGCTGTTCTGACAGCAGACACAATGACCGCTTCCTTCCCCATAGCTTCATGCTCCTTTCCCATAAGAGGGATATTCATTAATTCCTAGGTCCCCCAGCCACATACAGCACCTGTCCGCTCACAAAGGAGGATTTCTCATCCGCAAAGAAAGCAACGGCATTGGCAATATCCTCTGGCTTTCCCGAACGGCCAACAGGGATTTTGCTGACGCTCGCTACAATCAGTTCATCAAAGGAAATGCCAATCCGTTCAGCTGTCGCCTTCGTCATATCTGTCTCAATAAAGCCTGGGGCAACAGAATTTGCCGTAATGCCATATTTCCCAAGCTCAATGGCAAGGGTTTTCGTAAATCCTTGCAGCCCTGCCTTGGCGGCTGAGTAATTCACCTGTCCTCGATTCCCTAAGGCAGATGTGGATGAAATGTTGATAATACGGCCATATTGGTTTTGCACCATATATTTCTGAGCTGCTCTTGTCACGAAGAATGTTCCCTTCAAATGGACATCCATGACCATTTGCCAATCCTCGTCCGTCATCTTAAAGAGCAGATTATCACGGATTACTCCGGCATTATTGACCAGAATATCAATGCTCCCGAATTGTTCAACCACCTCCGCCATCGCGCCCTCAACCTGCTCACGGTCAGTCACGCTTGCCACCTTTGCATAGACAGAGCATCCAGCCTCCTCAAAGGCTTGCTTTGTCTCCTCAATGGCTTCCTCATTTAAATCGATAATCGCGATATTAGCCCCTTCTTCTCCAAACCTCTCAGCTATCTTTCGGCCAATTCCGCGTGATCCGCCTGTAATGAAGGCTGTTCTGTTTTGAAAATGTTTTGCCATCACCTATTCCTCCTTAAATGAAATCCCCAACTTTGACATGGCCTTTTAATAGATTACGAGAAATAATCATGCGCTGAATCTCATCTGTCCCATCATAAATCCTCCATAATCTCGCCTCACGGTACCAGCGTTCAATCGGCAGCTCACGTGTATAGCCCATTCCGCCATGAATCTGGAGGACACGGTCCACGACTTTGTTCCCCATATTGGCCCCGTAGAGTTTGGCCATGGCAGCCAGGTGACGGTTATCCTCTCCTTGATCGAGGGTAAAGGCTGCATTGAGTGTCAGCCAGCGTGCCGCCTCAATTTCAACCGCTGAATCAGCGATTTGCCATTGAATCGCCTGACGGTCAGCGATCGGTTTCCCGAATGTAAAACGCTCCTTAGAATAATCAATCGCCATTTGAAGGAGACGCTCTGCTGTTCCGACCGCTCTTGCCCCGACGACCCAGCGCGCAAAGCCAATCCACTCAAGCCCCAGCTTATAACCTCCATGAAGCTCGCCTAATATATTTTCCTCTGGAACACGCACATTATCGAAGACCAAACCGGCCGGTCCCCACTCACCCATCGTGTGGATATATTCTGATTTCCAGCCCATATCGCGGTCCACGATAAAGCAGGTGACACCCTCTCTGCCCGTTCTGGTATGGGCTTCTTTATCCGTTATGGCTATGACCATGACAAAGTCGGCTTCATTTCCACCGGTGATGAAAGTTTTCTCTCCATTAATGACCCAGTCATTTCCATCCTTTACGGCGGTTGTTTTAATATTGCGTGTATCCGACCCGGCATCCGGTTCTGTCATCGCGAAGCAGGATTTCTTCTCTCCATTGATGGTTGGAATTAAATATTTCTCTTTCTGCTCCTCATTGCCGTAGTAGAGGATATTATCGGCTGAACCGCCAAATTTAAAGGGGACGAATGTTTTGGATACTTCCATCAGGACTATTGCCATCATCATCTGACCTAAATCTGCCCCTCCGTATTCCTCCGGAGTGTTAATTCCCCAGAAACCGAACTCCTTCGCTTTCAGTTGGAGTTCCTCAAGCTTTTCATCTGAGAGGCTTGGCCTGCCCTCCCGTTCATTTTTGAGCACTTCATTCTCTAGGGGAATCAATTCATTCTCCACAAACTTCCTGATTGTATTGCGCACCATTTTTTGTTCATCTGTTAACCGTAAATACATCTTTCTCCCACCCATTCCTTCTATTTTTTTGAAATCGCTTACAATTGTTTTTTGTTCAAACTTATTTAATGCAAGTATCATGCCAACCTAAAAGACGGATAAATACGCAAAAATCACAATTGAATCGATTCATCTTTGACGACTCATTCAAGAATGAATCATCCCCTTATAAGGAGCTTCCTCCATCAACCGCAATGATTTGCCCAGTAATATGATCACTAGCCCGGCTCGCCAGAAGCATGACCGCTCCCTTCAAGGAATCCGGGTCCCCAAGCCGTTTCATCGGATTCTTATGAATGATTTTCTCTTGGTTTTCACTCAGGACATGTCTTGTCATTTTTGACTCAAAGAATCCTGGGGCAATAGCGTTAACGTTGATACCGTATTCGCCCCACTTCCTTGCCAGATCCTTCGTGAAATGGTGGATACCTGCCTTGCTTGCGCTGTATCCAATGGCATTCAGCACATCAGGCGCTTCTGCTTTAATGCCGGCAACCGATCCAATATTAATGATTTTACCCTGTCGATTCTGAATCATCTGTCTCCCAACATATTTAGACATGAGGAACGTCCCGCCAAGATTGACATCCATGACCTTTTTCCAGGCTTCATAAGGCATTTCCTCCACTTTTTCTCCCCATGTCGTGCCGCTGTTGTTAATCAAGATATGAATGGGACCGAAATCCTCCGTAACACGCTGGACCACCTCAATGACCTCTTCTTCTACAGCCACATTGCATGAATAAGCCTTTGCCTTTCTGCCATATCGGGCAGTGATTAATTCGGCCGTTTCAAGTCCATGCGCGATATTTCGTGAGCAAACTGCCACCTCTGCCCCATACTCAGCCAACGTCTCTGCCATGATGCGCCCTAGTCCTGTTCCCCCTCCTGTTATTAATGCCGTACATCCGCTTAAATCAAATAGGGAAGACTTCATCCATCATTCCTCCTGCTCTTTTCAACTTGTTTATCCAATTCTTCCTTGATTAAGGTCCTCTTCAACAGCTTGCCGACAGTATTGCGCGGAAGCTCGCTTCGAATCTCAAATAAGGTTGGCACTTTATACGGTGTCAGCCTTGCATAGCAATAGCCTTTCACTTCCTCTAAATCAATGGTCGTCCCCTCCTTCGGAACAATGAAGGCTTTCACAATTTCCTCTGCCTCAGCCGTAGGAATACCCGCGACTGCAGCTTCCTTAATATCTGGATGTCCATAAAGTACATCCTCCACCTCCTGGGGGTAAATATTGAACCCCCCCACAATCACCATCTCTTTCTTCCGGCCGACAATATAGAAGTAGCCATCGCGGTCCTGCATAGCTAAGTCCCCTGTATAAAGCCACCCGCCTTTTAATGCGCGTGCGGTTTCTTGCTCATTATTCCAATATCCCTTCATAACCTGCGGTCCGCGGATAAGCAATTCGCCCACTTGGTTCTCTGACAGCGGCTGGTTATTCTCATCAATAATCAAGCAGTCGGTACCTGGAAGTGGAATACCGACACTGCCGACCTTCCGGATGCCGTTCGGCGGATTCCGATGTGTGGTAGGGGAAGCTTCCGATAATCCGAACCCCTCTCCAATAGAAGCACCCGTCAAACGCTCAAACTGGTTAAGAATCTCGATTGGAATTGGTGCTGAACCGGATGTGCACATTTTCAAGGAAGTCAGATCATAGCGGTCAATCTCCGAATATTGCGTGAGGGCCATATACATCTTTGGCACTCCCGGAAAGAAAGTTGGCTTGTGTCGTTCAATGCCCTCTAGGATAGCTTTGGTGTCAAAGCGTTTATACAGCAAGATTGCTGCTCCGAGATAAATGCTTAAATTCATGCCGCTTGTCATCGCATACACATGATACAAAGGAGTTGCCGTCAAGACGATTTCCCGTCCTTCTGTCATGATTTCCCCATACATCGCACGGCTTTGGACCACATTAGCCACTACATTGCAGTGTGTGAGCATCGCTCCCTTCATCTTGCCTGTCGTCCCGCCAGTATATTGAATAACAGCAATATCCTCCAGCGGATTGATCTTCTCAACTTTCTCCAGCAGGTCGTTATTCATCAGCTCTTGAACTGTTTTTTCTCGATTTTGTTTTGGACCTGCATAAATGGTCTGCTCAAATGGATAGATTAGTTGTGCTTCTTTCACTGCTCGTTCAGCTGTTCCGTCATAAATGATTGCCCGACAGCCACTGTCTGAGGCAATCTGCAGCAACTCTCTCGTTGTGTAGCGAGGATTAATCTGGACGACAATTAGTCCTAAACGGTGTGCAGCATAATAGCTGATTACATAAATGGGATCATTCTCAAGCATAAGCCCAATACGGTCACCTTTCTTTAATCCAAGCGTCTTCAAACCACCCGCAAGTTGATCTGTCTGCCGCTTTACAGATTCATAGCTCCATACTTCCCCTTCAAAAATGATGCACGGTTGCTCAGAATATTGTTTTGCCGACCGCTCCAGCAAATCATATAAACCCAGATTCGGAATATCCTGAAATGCGTCCTTTACGTACCATTGCTGCCAGGCCCGCCCAGTTATGTTTTCCATCTTGCACCTCCGAAACGTTTATCTCCTTATGTAGAAAGGACTCACCTTTTGTGATGCAAGATTTATGCCAATATGCCAGCACCAAAAAAATTCGGCAGTGGTAATCTGCTAGATTCCACTGCCGAATTCTCTACATCTATCCAGGTACGATGTGATAATGCTAACCTAATTCAATTTTATATTTCTTTAGCTTTCTGACGATTGTCGGCTGGCTTGTCTGCAAGGCTTCGGCCATTTCATAGGTGGAATGGTATTTCTCTGCCGCTAGGCTTAAAGCCTTCCTTTCAGCGAGCTCTGCTGCTTCCTTTAAGGAATGAACAGCTGTTTCCTTATGCAGCTCAATCGGTGCAGCAGGCTGATATTCAGCAGGCAGATGCTCTAGGCCAAGAACATCATCCATATGCAGAAGTGTTATCCGTTCAATTAGATTAGCCAGCTCACGAATATTGCCCGGCCATGAATATTGGTACAAAAAGGCCTTTAAATCTTTATTCAGCTGCTTATAGGTACCGTATTTCTCATTGCATTGCCGTAGACTCAGGTCTGCAAGCGGCAGAATCTCTTCTCTTCTTTCCTGAAGCGGAGGAATCGTAATTGGAACAACATTCAGCCTGTAGAATAAATCCTCCCGGAATTCCCCCTTGTCGACCATTTTCCGTAAATCCCGATTGGTCGCAGCGATTATACGAACATCTACCTTCTTCGCTACCGTCCCGCCTACCCGCTGAATTTCTTTATCTTGAAGGACACGGAGCAGTTTTACTTGAAGGGCCATTGACATTTCCCCTACCTCATCGAGGAACAGCACCCCTTTATCCGCCATCTCAAACAGGCCCTGCTTCCCGCTTTTGTTAGCTCCTGTGAAGGCACCGCCCGCATAGCCAAACAGCTCGGATTCAAGTAATTCTGAAGGAAGGGCACCACAATTGATTTTAATATATTTTCCTGATTTGCTTCGTTCACTCCGCTGGTATAAATATTTAGCGAGGACATCCTTTCCGACTCCTGTTTCCCCATAAAGAATGACAGTTGCATCTGCATTCGCAATTCTCGCAGCCATCTCATAGATCTTTATCATTCTATCTGCTTTGATAATTGTCCAATCTCCTAGCTGAGCCAAATGATCCCTTAAACGCTCAATCTCTTTACGATAATCCTGATTTAACTCATTGGCTTCCTGCAGTGCTTTATGCAATTGATTTAAATCAGATAAATCGCGGATATTTGTGACAACGCTTTCAATTTCACCTTCATCATTAAAGACGGGGTTCCCTGTCAGCAAGGTTTCACGGCCGAGGTAGTTCAGCTGCATCACCGAAACTGTCCGCTTTTTCTCCAGCACTTTTTTCGTGACTGAATCCTCCAAAATGCCCCTTTTCACTAAATCTTCCGTCCTCTTATTTATGTAATATTCCTTCGGGATATTGGTAATACGTTCAATCGCTGAATTTGTCCTCAAGGTAATTCCATTCTTATCTGTTATATAAATTCCGTCATACGAATTCTCAATAACAGCATCAAGATGGCGATTAAGCCGTTCCATCTCCCTCACCTTCATGGTGAGGCTATCCAGTTCCCCAGAGACAATTCCAGCGTAAGCATGGGTTCCATCTGTTTTCTTGGCCATCAAGAAAATCATTTCTATTCCATCGACAGCGGCAGAAATCATTGATTCTTCACAGACATTCCAGTGATCAAAGTAATCTTGAATCTTCAAGGACTTCTTCTTATCCCCCAACATTCTTCTCGCTTCCTCATTCATCGTGAGAATCTGCTGATTATCGAAAGTTTCTATATACATAAATGAACCTTCCTTCAATTCATCTCACCCCTTCGTCTATATGTTAAACTTTACCATAAAAATCTATTAGGGGATATTAGCCTGAAAGGATTTGGGTGAAATCACCCGCCCCCTCAGCATAAGGGCTCTAAGTTGTTTTCTACTAGATCATTTTGGAACGAACTCCCCGCTGCTCTAAATAAAAAATGGAGCTGAATGGGATTTACTCCACTCAGCTCCAGCTCAATTATTAGTTTAAGATATTAATTTTCTCAATAACAACATCATATACCGGCTTGTCGTTCGGGCCAACCTTTGTTCCGGCAATGTCATCGACAACATTCATGCCTTCGACAACTTGACCGAATACAGTGTGTCTGTGGTCAAGCCAAGGTGTTCCGCCGACTTCCATATATTTTTCGACTGCTTCAGCAGGATAGCCTGCTTGTTCCATTTGACCGCGCAAGTTGGATTCCACTTCATTCTTTTGAACGATGAAGAATTGGCTTCCGTTTGTGCCAGGACCAGCATTAGCCATGGACAATGCACCGCGGAAGTTGAAGAGATCCATTGTGAACTCATCTTCGAACGGCTGTCCCCAGATACTTTCTCCACCAGTTCCTGTTCCATTCGGGTCTCCGCCTTGGATCATGAAATCATTGATAACACGGTGGAAAATGAGGCCGTCATAATAGCCGTTCTCCGCATGTGTCAGGAAGTTTTCTACCGCTTTTGGCGCTTGTTCCGGGAATAATTTAATTTTGATATTCCCTTTATTCGTTACCATTTCCACGAGTCTTTCATTGCCTTGTACGTCTGTGAATTGAGGTAATACTGTCATTGTATCGTCGCCTTCTTTCTCTAAAATAGTCTGGTCAAGCTCCATCATGCTTTCCGCATGCTGTTGGTTTTCCACATTTTTGCTGAAATAATACCAAGCAGCTCCACCAAGGAGGATCATTGCAAGCATTATTAGTCGTATTTTCATCTTTACCTGCCTCCAAGTTCTCACTTTACACGATTTTCTATGAAAAAGCACCTCTGACGTTGAGACTTTTTCATGTATGTGAACCAGGTAAAAAGGTATGATGAGGAGAGTACATAATTTTGGAGGGATGGATATGAGTGAATTACAAATCGGGGATTATGTAACAGCCTTTTATAAGACAGGGAAATATGCCGGGGAGATTACCCAAATACGCCCTAATGGCTATATCGTCGTCAAGACACTCGCTGTTCTAAAGCACCCAATGCAGGGTGACCTTCATAATCCTAAGCAGGCGGATGTGGATTTCTTTCATGAAAGAAAGGCACTCGCTCATCTGGAGCAGACAAATGTGCCGGCAAATATGGTAAAGCCATTTGAAGGTGAGCTTCCGCCCTATAAGGACTCCTTAGCTGAAGCCCTTTCCGTCTTAAGGAGGGATTTGCGTGAAGATCCTTCTGATTGGGCAGCACGCAGTCTCGAATGCCTTGAAAGGCTTGAATCAGAATACAATCTATAAAACAAAAAACCAAATCTTCATAAAAGGAGATTTGGTTTTTATTTCAGTTCATTAAGCAGTGTGGAAAAATCAATGATATCCCCAATTGTCGTTGATTCATGGTTATCCAGATAACGCTTATCTTGTTCAACAAGCCGGAAAATATGATAAGTATTAATGGCATCATCCAAGGCGCGGTGCTGCTTGCCATTTCCCGAATTTCCATATTGCTGCACAGCCTTCCATAAGCCTGTCTGATTTTTGTCGCCAAAGAAGCGTTTGTACTCATTGGATAGGTCAATCTGCTTACCCGTTAACGGCATCTTAAAACCGCGGTTTCGGCAATTTTGCGAGAGCACCTTCATATCATTATTTCCCCATGTGACAATGGCAGGCTTCTCGCTGTTCACTTTCTTCAATAAGACAACCAGCTCCTCAAATGAGATTCCCCGGCTTACATGTTCATCCGTAATATTAAGGAATTTCTTACATCTTGAAGTTAACCTCGGAAATGCTTCTGGCTTCACATAGGACGTGTATTGATCAATGATTTCATCCTCCTTAACGAGGATCCAGCCGACTTCGATAATTTCCGGATAGAAGCCAAAGGGATTATTCTTTCCTTCAGGCATCGTAAACTCAAAGTCTATGAATAAATGAGCACCTCTCTCATACATGTGCATCCCCCTCTCCCTTCACATTTCTGCCCCTCCCGCTCATGTTCCCTCTTTATCCAAAGGGAGCTGAGCTAATGAGGATCAAGAAATAACTGATTGGCTTTTTAACTATTTTACTATTCATCCCAATAATATACATCCCATTTTCCTTAACTTTCGAAGAATTCCTTCCTACAAATGAACCCGCCTATTGGTAATTCGGCACTGGGCTGGTAAGAAGAAAGCCATGAATCCTCAGGACCAGTGCTGTTATTAATCATACTACTCATGAGCTTGTCTTTTGATTGGGGTAAAATCATATACGGATTCATCATTTCCATCTATGAGACAAAAATAAGATAGCCTCACTCATATGCTGCCGGGAGGATGCTCTTTTCCACGAAGAGTTGAAAACATAAAAATAAGGAGAAAGACTAATAATAATCACACTAATCATTTTCTCCTGAATTGAAATGATGGATGACAAATTGTCGTGTAAAATCCGCTTAAATGTATAGGTGTTTTCGAACCTCAGGAAAATATTTTTTCATTTTCCCTACATATATTAACCACTTTACAAACGAGGTATGGCAGTCTTTTCAAGTACAGGATAATATAATTTTACGGTATAATTTGCTATGCTAAGATTAGCTAAAAGTACATTTTGATGTATTTTTTCATTAACCGGCCATTCCGCTCTCCATCAAAATCTGAGAAGCGGTGCGGGAGATTGCCTACAGGCGCCCGATTGGTTTAACGTACAATCAGTGGATAAAGACACACCGCTGATTGAAGTTTCACCTTATGTTGGAACTTTGCAGTCCTTTGCATAATAGGTGCAGTAAGGATGTTTAACAGAGTTATATAAAAATACTTGATTGGGAGGTATCCTATGTCTATGCTTCATTGGAGTATATTACTGCCCTTTATAGCGGCATTTTGTATTCCGCTTACAGGCAAGATTACTCGAAAAATACATACAGGCTGGTTTGTGCTGATAATTCCGGTTATCATTTTCACCTATCTTTGCACATTGCTGCCGACAATCAAGGAGCACGCAACCATCATGGAGAGCGTATCCTGGATTCCATCGCTTGATATATCCTTTGATGCGTATGTCGATGGATTGGGCCTGCTCTTTGCTATGCTCATCACAGGGATTGGTGCCCTGGTCATTCTTTATTCCGTCTTCTATATGAATAAAGAGAAAGAGAATCTTGTTAATTTCTATGTGTTTTTGCTCCTGTTCATGGGTGCAATGCTTGGGGTTGTCCTATCTGACAACTTGATTGTTCTTTATACCTTCTGGGAGTTCACGAGCCTTTCCTCCTTCTTGCTGATCGGCTACTGGAATGACCGAAAAGCATCAAGGTATGGAGCACAGAAATCGTTATTGATCACCTTCTTAGGCGGTCTGTCCATGCTTGGAGGTTTCATCGCTTTATATGTGATGGGAGATACCTTCAGTATACGTGAGTTGATTTCAATGGCTCCGGAGTTAATCCAACATCCGCTGTTTTATTTCTCCATGGTTCTAGTCCTTCTTGGTGCATTTACAAAATCTGCCCAATTCCCATTCCATATTTGGTTACCAGATGCCATGGAAGCGCCGACACCTGTAAGTGCTTATCTACACTCGGCTACAATGGTCAAAGCCGGCATTTATTTGGTTGCTCGATTAAGCCCAATCTTTGCCCTGTCTGCTGAATGGGTTTGGATTGTTGGGCTCATTGGTATTATCACCTTATTTTGGGGCTCCTTCAATGCTATCCGACAGCATGACCTGAAAGGAATTCTCGCCTTCTCCACTGTCAGCCAGCTCGGGATGATTATGTCCATGCTGGGGATGGGTGCTGCGGCACTCCATTACACTGGGAATGGCTCCAATGTATACATGGCCGCAACAGCAGCTGCCATCTTCCATTTAATTAACCATGCGACCTTCAAGGGATCGCTCTTCATGGTTGTCGGAATCATTGACCATGAAACAGGGACAAGAGACATTCGTAAGCTTGGCGGTCTGATGACATTCATGCCAATTACGTTTACCATTGCCGCGATTGGGTCATTCTCTATGGCTGGCCTGCCGCCGTTCAATGGATTCCTGAGTAAGGAAATGTTCTTCAAAAGCACCCTGACGATTGCGAATGCTGATTTCCTTTCATTAGAAACATGGGGAATTCTCTTCCCGGTTATTGCCTGGGTTGCAAGTGTCTTTACATTCGTATACTGTATGATTTTGTTCTTTAAGACCTTTACTGGTAAAGCGAAGCTTGACCAGCTGCCGAAGAAGCCTCATGAGGCACCGATTGGTATGCTTATCTCGCCGATTGTTTTAGTATCATTGGTCATTATTTGGGGACTTTTCCCGAATATGCTTGCTGAAACCATCATTGAACCTGCTGTAGCGGCGATTCAGCCAGTCCTCTATGCAGCGGACCCGTACCATGTGCATATTTCCATGTGGCACGGCTTAAGCGGTGAGCTATGGATGACCATCGGTGTTATAGCCCTTGGTATCATTCTTTATAAAACCTATCCTGCCTGGACAGGCATTTACAAATGGATGCCAAAACGCTACACCTTAAACTCTGCCTATAATAAAGGCTTATCTTGGGCTGACTTCGGCTCCAACCGATTAACACGAGGGTACATGAATGGCAATATCCATGATTATTTAGTCTATATCTTTGGATTTACCTTTATCATCCTGCTTTACATGATGTGGAGACTTGATGCTTTCACTATTAATACGACCTCCGTTACACCAATCGGGGTCTATGAGGTAATTCTCGCTTTCATTCTTGTAACAGCATCCATCATGATTCTGTTTGCCAAGTCAAGACTTACATCAATCATCTTGCTTGGTACAGTTGGCTATACCGTTTCCTTGCTCTTTGTGTTATTCAGAGCACCAGACCTTGCGTTAACGCAATTTGTCATCGAAACAGTATCCACTTCATTATTCTTGCTCTGCTTCTATCATTTGCCGAAATATAAACCAAAAGAGAAAAGAATGAGATTCAAGGTAACCAATATGGTAATTGCTCTTGGTGTCGGTCTGACGATGACTCTTCTGGCACTTACTTCACATAGTACAAAATTATTTGAATCCATCTCTGAGTATTATAAGAAAGTTACGTATACAGAAGCAGGCGGGGAAAACATGGTCAACGTCATCCTCGTCGATTTCCGCGGCTTGGATACGATGTTTGAGATTACCGTATTGGCGATTGCAGCCATTGGTATCTATACGATGATCAAGCTTCGTCTTGAAAGAAGAGGAGGGACAGAATGAAGACGAATGATTTAATCCTGCAAACCGTCACAAAGGTAGCCACATTTGTGATTGTCCTATTCTCGATTCATATCTTCTTTGCCGGTCACTATACTCCTGGCGGAGGGTTTATCGGGGGATTGATGACATCATCGGCCATCATTTTGCTGCTCTTGGCCTTTGATTTAAAAACCGTTAAAGCCATTCTGCCTGTAAACTATTTATTGCTTGTGGCAGTGGGACTTGTATTTGCCGTCGGTACAGGAACAGGGGCATTATTCTTTGATGCTCCATTCCTGACACACGCCTATCACTATTTCGATTTGCCGCTGTTTGGCCACACATCCCTTCACACAGCTGTCCTGTTTGATACAGGGGTTTACTTAGTTGTAATCGGCGTAACAATGACCATTATCCAGACAATTGGGGAGAGTGAATAATGGAAATTTTAATGTCTATCGTTGTCGGAATTCTTTTCACCATTGCTACTTACTTGGTGTTATCGAAAAGCTTATTGCGCATCATTGTCGGAACTGGGATTTTAAGTCATGCCGCACATTTGCTTATCTTAACCATGGGCGGATTAAAGCAAGGTGCTGTCCCAATCTTAAGTGAGAATGCCAAGTCATATGTCGACCCGCTTCCACAGGCATTGATCCTTACAGCTATTGTTATCAGCTTCGGGGTCACTTCCTTCTTCCTTGTATTGGCCTATCGTTCGTACCAGGAGCTTGGAACCGATAATATGGATCAGTTGAGAGGAAATAAGTCTTATGAATAATTTTGTCATATTACCAATATTGCTTCCCTTGCTGACGGGAATCTTCTTGATTTTCCTCGCACGCAAGGTCAATGCACAAAGGGTTGTCTCCCTGGTATCGGCCATCATTTCTATCGTGATTGCCATCTCCCTTGTCATTGAAGTAAAAACAAACGGAATACAAGTAATGCAAGCAAGCAGCTGGGATGCACCATTCGGCATCAGCATTGTCGCTGATATGCTGTCTTCCTTGCTCGTACTCGTTACATCGATCATTGTCTTTTCCGTTTTAATATATTCGTTTAAACACATCGATGAAGGGCGGGAGAGATTTTTCTACTACCCTCTCGTTCAATTCCTGATTGTCGGAGTTAATGGAGCCTTCTTAACAGGAGATATCTTCAACTTATTCGTTTTCTTCGAAGTTATGCTGATGTCTTCTTATGTGCTCCTTGTTATAGGCGGAACGAAGATTCAATTAAGGGAAACCATTAAATATTTGCTCGTAAATGTTATTGCATCTGCCTTGTTCGTTGTTGCGGTCGCCTTACTATATTCTGTTGTCGGCACATTGAATATTGCAGATATATCACAAAGAATTGCAGAGATTGACCAGCCAGCAATTATTACGGTCATCGCTATCCTATTCTTGGTCGTATTCGGCTTAAAAGGGGCCATCTTCCCGCTTTATGTATGGATGCCGGGCTCCTACTATGCACCGCCTATTCCAATACTGGCATTATTCGGTGCCTTATTGACGAAGGTCGGGATTTACTCCATTCTTCGTACATTCACGACTCTTTTCTACCATCATCCTGAATACACCCATTCCATCATGCTGTACTTGGCCATTTTGACCATTATCTTCGGCTGCATCGGTGTCTTGGCTTATATGGATGTTAAGAAAATCATTATCTACAATATTGTCGTTGCAATTGGGGTTATCCTTTTCGGTATCTCTATTATGAATACAGAATCCCTCGCTGGTTCAGTGATGTACACCTTACATGACATGCTGATCAAATCAGCCCTCTTCCTGCTCATTGGCATGATGATTGCCAAAACGGGAACAAGCAATATGAAACGAATGGGCGGTCTTATGCATCAATATCCATTCCTTGGCTGGCTATTCTTCATTGCAGCCATCTCTCTAGCCGGTGTTCCGCCTTTCAGCGGCTTTGCCGGGAAACTGATGATCATTCAAGGAGCCTTTAAAGCTGGTCATTATGCAGGAGGACTTATCGTTCTCTTCTCAAGCTTAATTGTCCTATACTCCGTCATGAGAATCTTCATCTATGCCTTTTGGGGAGAGAAAAAAGAATATGAGCTCGCCCCGGAACAGAAAAAGGACACTCGCTTCTTATTGCTGCCAATCAGCATTCTGATTGCTGTCTCCATTGCATATGGCATTGGTTCTGAGGCTGTCTACACATATGTTTCAGATGCTGTTCAAGTGTTAACGAACCCTTCAGACTATATTCAAGCCGTGCTTAAGGAGTGATGACGATATGTCCTATCAAATTATATTAAACATGATTCTAGCATTAACCTGGATGTTCCTTACCACGTCTGCGACGGGTTCATCCTTTATTATCGGATACTTATTAGGGGCCATCATTCTTTACTTGTTCAGGAGATTCTTTGATACCCCCTTTTACTTGCGGAAGGTTGTCGCTGTTATACAGCTCCTATTGATTTTTATTAAAGAGCTGTTCATTGCGAACTTTGATGTCTTTAAGACCATTCTTCGTCCTAAGCTCGAATTGACACCTGGAATCTTCACCTATGAAACAAGTTTAAAGAAGGATTGGCAAATCACCCTTCTGGCGAACATGATTACCTTAACACCAGGAACATTGGTCATGGATATTTCACCAGATAATAAGACCCTATACATTCATGCACTGAATGTCGGGGAAATCGATGAAATGACGGATGGAATTCGTAACTCCTTCGAACGAGTCATCAAGGAGGTGAGTGAATAATGCTAAATTTCATGCTGCAATTAGCATTATTATGCATTACCATCTCGATGGGCATGCTCGTCTACCGGGTGATTAAAGGACCAAGCATTCCTGACCGTGTCATCGCACTTGATGCCATCGGAACCAATTTAATCTGTATGATTGCTGTCCTGTCCATTCTTCTGGACACATCCATGTTCCTTGAGGTTATCTTACTGATTGGTATTCTCTCCTTCACTGGAACGGTCGCTTTTTCTAAATTCCTGGAGAAGGGAGAAATCATCGAAAATGAACGAGATCTATAGTTATTTGTTTATCGGCATCGTCGTAATCGGTTCCTTGCTTGCGGTTATTTCCGCTTTAGGGATTTTGCGCTTGCCTGATGTGTACACAAGAAGCCATGCTGCTTCCAAGACTTCCACATTGGCTGTTTCCTTTGTCTTGATTGGAACTTTTCTGTACTTCTGGGTGGTTAAAGGACATTTTAACTCCCGAATTCTCTTAGCTGTTATCTTTATTTTCATGACAGCCCCTGTTGCCGGACACTTAATTAGCCGGGCAGCGTATAACACTGGCGTCAAGCTTTCCAAGATGACCGTTCGTGATGATTATAAAAAAACTAGACAAGTATCTGAGAATAAGAAATAAGAAAAGAACCTGGGATTGCCCCGGTTCTTTTCTTTGTATGAAGAAATGCTATTTTTTCATTGATATTCTTCCAGGATAAAGAAATGCAATTTCACTCTCATTTCTTTACCTGTATCACAGCAAGCGTACAGCGGCTGATGCAGATTAATTCATCCTCTTCATCCGTGATGCGTATTTCCCAAATTTGCGTTTTTCTTCCTTTGTGCTGAATCGTGCCCGTGGCAGTGACGATTCCTTCACGCTTGCTCTTAATATGATTGGCGTTTATTTCGAGTCCGACTACTGCCTCATGATCAGGATCAACGAGTAAGAATCCTCCCATGCTTGCAACAGTTTCAGCTAAGGCCACTGATGCGCCGCCGTGGAGCAGGCCCATTGGCTGATGAGTCCGCTCGTCCACCGGCATCGTCGCAACCACTTTCCCTTCTCCTGCCTCAATAATGTCAATTCCGAGAGTGCCCATTAATGTATTTTCATAATCCTTCATGCAACCATACCCTTCTATCCATAATCCTTGCTATTCTACTATTTCTTCATGTATTCACTTTGTTCCTGCCATCCATATGTATGAATTGAAAAAACCAGCAGGGACACTGCTGGCTTTTATTTATTCTACCAGAAGAAACCGCCGGCGAATGGACCGTAGAAGAGTGGCGCAGCCAGTGCTCCTCCTAGCAATCCACCTGCCAATCCCGCACCAAAGCCCCCAAATGGACCTCCGAAATAAGGGCCTCCCCATGGTCTGCCCCATGGTCTCCCCCACGGTCTTCCCCATTGTCTGCTCATCATCATCATGTCTGGATTCATCTTAAGAATACCTCCTGTATGTTTAATGCCTACACTATTATGTATGCATAAACGCATGAGCTTGTAAGGGCGTATAACCATTTCGGGCGGTAAGTTTTACGGTCCAAAGGAAAGAAGGCACCGCTCTTAGCGGAGCCCTCCTCCCAATCAACATACGATTAATCCGTTTCCTCAAGGCCGAAGCGCTCAACAAGTGTCGCAAGCGTTCTTGCCATCACGCCAGTCGCTCCTGCTGGTCCAAGCTCATAGGAACGATTTCTTGTAGAGGTGCCGGCAATATCTAGATGCACCCATGGGGTTTCTTCCGCAAACTCTCCAACGAACGCTCCACCCATAATGGCATGTCCCTCAGAGCCTGGAGAGTTATTAAGGTCGGCAATTTGGCTGCCGCGGACACGCGCCTTGTCCTTCTCTGTGATTGGAAGTCTCCACATTGGTTCACCCGCTTCTTCGGATGCTAAAAGGACTTCCTCAAACCAGTGTTCATCATTCGTCATGGCCCCAGTCATTTCCACGCCGAGCGCTGTAATGACACCGCCTGTCAAAGTAGCTACATCGACAAGATAATTCGCACCATGATGCTTCGCATAGGTCACTGCGTCAGCCAAGACGAGTCTTCCTTCCGCATCTGTATTCAATACCTCAATGGTTTTGCCGCTCATGGAGACAATCACATCATCCGGCTTAAAGGCATTGCCGGAGATCATATTATCAGTTGATGGAATGACAGCAACGACATTCTGCTCAGGCTTTAATTCACCGATGATTTCCATTGCGCCCAGCACGGCTGCTGCTCCGCCCATATCTGTCTTCATGCCGACAATACCGGCCTTCGTTTTGATGGAGTAGCCGCCCGTATCAAAGGTAATTCCCTTGCCGACAAGGCCTATTACATCTGTCCACTCATCTTTTCCTTGGTATTTAAGGACAATCATCTTCGGCGGTTCCTCAGACCCTTGGTTGACCGCCAGCAAGGCACCCATTCCGAGCTCTTCCATTTCGCTCTTCTCTAGGATTTCACATTCAAAATGATATTTTTCAGCAAGTCCCTGAGCGTAATTAGCCATATCAGTCGCTGTTAGCATATTGCCTGGCAAATTAACCAGATTGCGGGCAGAGTTTGTCCCCTTCCCATACGTATGGCCGACAAAGAGGGCAGATTCAATCACCGCATGATCATGCTCAGTGTATACGGTGATTTCCTCAATTTGACGAGGCTGTTCATTCTTCTTCTTCTTATAGCCTTCAAATTGATAGGTTGATAAAGCAAATGCCTCACTTAAGGCAAATGCGGCTTCCTCCGGCGTAATGGTTTCAGTGACAAAAGACTCTAGGTCCACCGCAATGCGGGTCCAGCCTCTCTTCTCCATGTCTTGGAAAAGGGCGCCGAATGCCTCCTTCAGGCTTTCAAATGAAAGCTCCTTCTGTTTGCCTAGGCCGACAAACACAAGACGCTCGGGCTTCATCAAGCCTAATGTATGTAAATAGGAAATCTGCTTCTTCTTCGCGGAAACATCACCTGATTTGGCTAGTTCTTGCAGCTTGCCATTCAAGAGCTTATCTCCGTCAGAGAGGTTCGCAGACAATGTGACAGGATGGCCAAACACTCCTGTCACCAGTACAGGAATCGAGACTACAGATGGATCTTCATTTTTGACGATAAACATTTGCATTCCTCCTCTTCCTATATTATAGGCTAAGTTTCAAAAAATGTTGATATAGAACTCCTCCCCTAAACAACTCAAAAAAATAAGCAAGTGAACCTTTTGGTAAAGGTTCACTTGCATAGAGAACAAATTTATTTTTTCCTGTTGATTTGGTTTCTGAACACTTGCAAGCTTTCCGTATCATTTAAGGCGGTCAGCTCTGCTTCTGTTAGATTGCCCTTGCCCATACTGATAACATAAACCTCCAGCTTCTTTTTGCCCCATTCCTGATAGACATCCTGCACCGTATCATAATAAAGGTCAATCTTATTTCCTTTAATGGCTGAACCAGTATCTGCTACAACTCCATATCCATAATGCGGGATAAAAAGAATTGTTCCAATTGGAAAGACCGTCGTATCAGCAGCAATGGTTGAGTAAAGATCCCGTTTAACTTTTACACCGGAATACGTGATTCCATAACCCGGATGACCGGGTTTTTTCCCAGTTGATTCATAGCCTGCCGTATAGCCTGTTGCAATCACTTCATAGGAACGGTACTGGCTCCAGTCCTTTGATTCCTCCAAGGTCGCGGCAGAGACGCGATCAATATGAACCGGTTCCATGTATCCGAATAGATTTGTCAGGAAGGACTGGTTTATATAATCACGAATAGGCAGACCAGTGAAATGTGACCAGGTCACCCATACCGCGCTGATGAACAAAAGACATATCCCCGCTTTCTTGCATAGGGATAGAAATAGATTCATGTTCGATACACTCCTCTCACATAAACCAGTCTTCCCAAGTTAACTATTCCTATCCCTACTTCGAAATCAATCAATAATGAAAAAAAAGCCATTAATGCGAGGCAATCGCACGAATGACTTCCTTAAAACATCCTATACCCTCTAACTCTCAGTATTCGAATGACCCATCCTGACACAATTGAACCGACAAAACCGCTAAGCAGAATGACAGCATCAGCTACAGCAAGACTTTGCACTCTTTCCCAGAGAAAACTCATGCTCGATGAGAAGTTTGTGACATATTCGCTTACTCTCAAGTCCCCGGTAATATATAAAGCAATGATTGGATAAACCACTGCCATAATCCACGTTTTTCTAAAGAGCATATTGAGGATAAACCCCAATCCAAAAAACAAAATAAAGAAAAGCACAATCGAAATCACCATTAACGGAATCGACATCCCCATTCATTCCCCTCTCTTATCTCATACATGAGTAAGTGTATAAGAAGGAAGAATTTTCGTCAATTAGGATATCATTCCAAATGAATATCTTTCATTATTTCCGTTCCGACATTTTACCGCTCCCGCTGCAGCAGGAGCATGTCTCTGATCCGCCCAGCAACAATTGAAAATAACCGGCACCTGCACAATACGGGCATGGATGATTGGCTTTTTTCATCGGTTAAAACCCCCTGTTAAAATATTTGAATTTTCTGATAATATAACAGGTAAAGAGGGAATTGAAAAGGTTTCCAATCCTCCATTCTGTCCCATGTAAACGCATACATTATACTCTTACATTTAAATGCTTCGGATTTCTCACTAAATGAACAATTTATAGGATGTATATTGAAAGATGTCCCCGGGATTCTTCCCTTGCAGCGGTTTCTTATGTAAAGATGTATGTTTCTCATTTAATTCCGTAAGAAGAACGGAACTGTCAGGATCTCTCTTGATCTCCATCTCATCCATAAAGACAGCCTCTGACAGCTCTGAAAGCTGGACATTTATAGAATGAGAGGTCGGCTTCAACAAAAACATCAGCATATTATCGCTAATTTGATCCTTGATTACCCCAGTGCGCAGTCCAAATAGGCCAATTACTTCCGTATCAATGCCCGTTTCCTCCTTCACTTCACGGACAACCGCTTCATCAGCAGTCTCTCCGGGCTGAACAAATCCAGCTGGCAATGACCATTTCCCCTTCAGCCCGCCATATGTCTTCTTCACGACAAGCCATTTCCCATCTTCCGCAATTACAACCCCGCATACACCAAGCCATACATGCTTGCTTCTCTCTCCCATAGTTCCTCCCTTATTTCTTGTTTTGTCTCCATTATATAAAAAAAACTGTCCTCCACATAGAAGGACAGTTTCTGTTCTTTTCATTACAAGAATTTAAATTTCCCTTTTTTAAGCATCAAGGATAGGCCGCCAGCCATGAAGAGCGCACGGTTATCAATGACTTTCTTCATAATGGATGCGCTTGTGCCTTTGAGCTTCTTACCGAATACAACACCAATTGCATCGTCATCTCCAAGGGAGCATACCGTACCTTTTGGTTTATATTCGAAGTTCTCCAATTGGCCGCCGCGAACAAGGGCAACGATATTCTTCGCACAAACCTCCGCTTGCTGCATGGAGATTTGGGCAGTTGGAGGATATGGACGGTTGATTTCTTCATTGATGACCAATGAGCAATCTCCGATCACAAATACATCCTCATGTCCTGGAGCTAGCAATGTAGGCTCAACTTTGACACGACCGCGCATGTTTTCGAATCCGGATTTATCGATGATGCTGCTTCCTCTTACCCCTGCAGCCCATACGACAGTACCTGCCGGGATCATTTCGGTTTCTTCCTCGCCTTTGCCGACAATGATGCCTTCTTCTGTACAGCCCTTGATTGGTGTGCCAATCATGAATTCGACACCCTTCTTCTCAAGTCTTGCGACCGCATAAGAAACAAGTTCCGGGTCAAATCCTGGAAGAGCAGACGGCGCCGCTTCTACACAGATAATTCGAACTTTTTTCTGGTCAATATCATATTCCTTGCAAAGACCAGGCACACGGTTTGCCAATTCACCAATGAATTCAATGCCTGTAAAGCCGGCTCCGCCCACGACGATTGTCAAACGCTCTTCTTTCTTATCTTGAGCATATAAAGCAAATTGATGTTCAATATGATCGCGAATGTGACGCGCTTTATTCACACTTGAGATGCTGAATGCATACTCTTTCAATCCTTCAATGCCAAATGTCTCGGATTCGGCACCAAGGGCGATGACAAGATAGTCATATGGAATTTCCTTGTTGTTTTCGCAAACAACGGTTTTGGCTTCCTTGTTCACTTCAACCACTGTATCCTCAACAAGCTTCACTTTACTCTTATCTATTACACTAGGAATCTCATAGCGTACTCGATCATGATGAAGAGTTCCTGCGGATGCTTCATGCAGCCAAGTTGTTTCATAATGATAATTATGCTTGTTGATGAGTGTAATCTCCGCTTCATTCACATTTAATTTCTTTTGTAGACGAACCGCTGTTACAAGCCCGCCGTATCCAGCACCTAAAATGACGATTTGAGGCTTTTTCAATTCAATCACTTCCACCTTTTCGTTTTCATTTATGATATATCACTAATTAAGGCATTGTGATATTGTTCACTAACATTTACATGAATGTCACAAAACCTTAACATTTTTCTATAAACTTACTATATTCCCTTTTGGCTTATTTTTCAAGCAACATGTCTGATGACTTACTATTTCAGCCTATTGATTTATTGTCTGAATTTTATTAATATTAAATTTTATCATAGTCATATAGGTACTTGCTTCCTTTAAAGAAGCGTAGAATGTTCCATTTGTGTTACTATTAGTAAAGATTCATTCTTAATCAATGGGAGGTTTTCATGTGAAAGAAGATCAAAATATCTATGATGTGACCATAATAGGAGGGGGACCTGTTGGGTTATTCACGGCTTTCTACGGCGGAATGCGCCAAGCATCCGTGAAAATTATTGAGAGCCTGCCGCAGCTAGGCGGTCAGCTGTCAGCCCTTTATCCTGAAAAATATATTTATGATGTTGCAGGATTCCCTAAAGTTCTCGCACAGGACTTAGTGGATAATTTGAAAGAACAAACCGCTAAGTTTGATCCGACCATTTGCTTAGAGCAAGCAGTCGAAAAAGTGGAAAAACAAGCTGACGGGGTCTTTAAGCTGACAACCGATAAAGAAATCCATTATTCCAAAACAATTATCATCACAGCAGGAAATGGTGCTTTCCAACCTCGCCGTCTTGAGCTTGAACAGGCATCACAATATGAAGGCAAAAACCTCCATTATTTCGTTGATGATTTAAATAAATTCGCCGGCAAGAAAGTACTTGTCTGCGGCGGCGGAGATTCAGCCGTTGACTGGGCATTAATGCTTGAGCCAATCGCAAAAGAAGTAACCCTTGTACACAGACGTGATAAATTCCGCGCACACGAGCACAGCGTTGAAAATCTCAAGAAATCCAATGTGACCATTAAAACGCCGTACATACCTTGCGACATGGTTGGTGATGAGGAAGCAATTAGACAAATCATCCTGCAGGAAGCCAATGGCGAGAATAAAGAAATTATTGATGTCGACGATGTACTTGTCACTTATGGATTTGTCTCTTCCTTGGGACCAATTAAGGAATGGGGTCTTGAAATCGAGAAGAATTCCATCGTTGTAAATAGCCGAATGGAAACAAATATACCAGGCATCTATGCTGCAGGTGACATTTGTACCTATGATGGGAAAGTTAAACTGATTGCCAGCGGATTTGGCGAAGCTCCAACGGCTATCAATAATGCAAAAGCCTATATGGATCCAAAAGCACGCGTGCAGCCGCTGCACAGCACTAGCATGTTTAAGGATTGATTAGAATAAAACAGGTCATGAATTGATTTCATGGCCTGTTTCTTTTTGCGTTCATTCAATCGATCAAAATGATAGTCTGTTTTCGTTAGGAAAGCTGCTAGTGATCAATTAATGCTTCCCTCTACCTCTTAGAATCAAAGACATTCTCCGGTAAACAGCTGCCGGCACCTACAATAAGAAAAAAACCTCTTCAGATTTGCTCTGCTTCTATTGCACAGCTGCCTGAAGAGGTCTTCTTTTGTCTTTTTCTTGATGAAGAAAATCTTTAGCATTCCTCCGGTGTACCGGCGTTTGTCTTCGTTCTGAAGGAGGAGCCGCAGCCACATGAGGCAATCGCATTAGGATTATCAATTGTGAATCCGCCGCCTAGCATCGATTGCTTATAGTCAATTCGCGTTCCATTCAGAATAGCCGCATCGTTCTTGGCAACGATAAAGCTAATGCCATGCTGAATCGTTTCGATATCGTCTTCCTTCTTCTCTTGTTCGAAATTCATGCCATAGGAGAGACCGCTGCATCCGCCGCCATGTACGGCGACACGCAAATGGGGCTGCTCTTCCCCGCTCTCCTTGATCATTTCATTTATTTGAATAGCTGCTGCTTCTGTTACGATAATCACTTCTGCTGACATTTATTCTTCCCCCTTTTGTCAAAGTATAGAAGGAAATCAAAAATCCTCTAGATTTAGTATATACATAAACCTCGGTACTCTCAACCGAAAGACACATCTGCCTAAACCCATAATATGGAGACACATAAAGCGCTCGGGAATGACGGACAATAAAGAGACAGAATACCTAAAAAGGAGTGTCCGCATTTGCTTTCATCTGAACAGCTTTCCGCCTTAAAGAACAAACTAACGGAACGGAAAAAGGAAGTCGAAGAGCATATATCCTTAAATGACCATTTTGGCTTGCATAAGGATGAGAACTTTTATAATTATGTCGGAGAGATCTCCGTGTATGATAACCATCCCGCCGATACTGGGACAGAATTATATGAACGCGAGAAGGATATTGCCCTGAATGAACTCTTTGAAGAGGAACATAAGAATATTACAGAAGCCCTTAAAGCCATCGAGAAAGGGGAATATGGAAAATGCATAGTCTGCGGCAAGGATATTCCCTTTGAACGGCTTGAGGCGGTTCCGTTCACCGAGTATTGTGTCGAGCATACCCCTGATCAGGTCGTCTCACATACCCGTCCTGTCGAAGAGGAGGTTTTGCATCCTCTCTATAGTAAAAAACATCCAACAGAAACAATCGGATTCGATGAAGAGGATTCCTGGCAGGCCGTATCAGAATGGGGAACCTCTGACTCCCCTTCAGATTATTACGACCCGAAGGAGCACTATGACCAAGTGTATTTAAATTCTGATGAGCATATCGGCTATGTGGAGGATATCGAGAATTTTGCTGGAAATGATATGGACGGAAAGAATGTCCAAATCTATCCGACAGCAGAGCTCGAACAGCTGAAGGATATCCTTGATGAGGAAGGAATTATGACGACATTCGGTGATTTGAAGCCGTATGAAGAGGATCCTTACACAGAGGAATATGCAAAAGCTCATAAGGATGAAGAAGATTTCGATGTTTATTAAGAAAGGGAGGCAGCGCTTAGCAAGCACTGCCTCCCTTTATTTTATGTCTTAAAACATTGGATTTTCTTCAATATACTGATAAATATTATCTACTAGCTCTTCCGGTGTATCCCCGGTCACCACATCACCGTTCACCAGGGCATACATGCTCGCTGAACAAATGCCGCAATAACTGAGACAGCCATATTCAATGACATCCAAGTTCGGATCACGGTCGAGAATTTCCATCGCAGGCTGTGCCCCGCTGGCAAGATTACTTATACAAAACTCGATGATTGGCTTCATGAACTCTCACCCCTTATTTCAACTCTACATCCTACTCTCTTTTGCATGAATAGTCAATTAGTTGAGACCTGATCAACTGACTGGATACTGAGATACTTTTCAATAATTGGACACTTTTGGTTGTTATTTTCGCGGTAATTCGATATACTTTTGGAGGGAATTTTAGAATATTATTAATTAATTTAAAAAACTAAATATTATTTTGACAGCGCTTAACCTTCTCGTTGATGTTTCGTCTGAATATTTTGGTAAGATAGAGAAGGAAGAACCTAAAACCACAAACAAGACAATAATCGCAGCATGAAAACGAACCTGTATAACCCAGCAAAGGAGTCATAGCCATGAAAAACTTAGTCATCCTCGGTGGTGGATATGGTGGGATGAGACTGCTCAACAAATTGACCGATAATCAATTTCCAGATGATATACATGTCACACTTGTTGACCGCGTCCCTTACCATTGCTTAAAAACGGAATTCTACGCCCTTGCCGCCGGCTCCATATCTGACCATGCCATCCGTGTTTCATTCCCGAAGCATGAACGCATTTCATACAAATACGGTGAAGTCGGCTCAATCGATTTAGAAAAAAAGAGAATCCTCTTCACACAGGATGAACCCCTTGCCTATGATGAATTAATCATCGGTCTCGGCTGCGAGGATAATCATCATAATATCCCTGGAGCAGCTGATTACACGTACAGCATCCAATCGATTGACAAATCAAGAAGCACCTATCAGGCATTGAATAATTTAGGGCATGGAAAAGTGGTTGCGATTATTGGAGGTGGACTGAGCGGTATCGAGCTGGCAAGCGAATTGATTGAAGGCCGGCCAGATTTGGATATCCGCCTTTATGACCGGAACGACAAGATTCTCTCCACCTTCCCGGCGAAGCTAAGTAACTATGTCGAAAGCTGGTTTGTTGAACATAATGTCACCTTGGTCCATAACAGCAACATCACAAGGATTGAACCGAATATTCTTTATAACCATGATGAGGTAGTCCACTGTGATGCCATCGTCTGGACTGCCGGAATCCAGCCTGTTGAACCAGTTCGGAATATGCCGGTCGAGAAGGATAAAGGAAACAAAATCATCCTGACGCCGCAGCACACCATTCCTGGATACCCGGACGTATTTGTGGTCGGTGACTGCGCATCCCTCGGACATGCGCCAAGCGCCCAGCTTGCTGAAGGCCAAGCCGAGCAAATCTATCAAGTTCTCTTGAAGAAATGGGCCAATGAGCCGCTTCCAGAATCGTTCCCGCCAATCAAGCTTAAGGGTATTCTTGGGTCCTTAGGAAAGAAGCACGGCTTCGGGCTCATGGCGGAGCGCCCAATTACTGGCAGGATGGCCAGAGTGTTAAAATCCGGTGTTCTGTGGATGTACAAATATCATAATGGATGAGAAGAAGGCAGGTTATTGCAACCTGCCTTTCCTGTTATCCTATTTCTTGACCGCATGAATGAAATGAATCGTTTCAAACGCGGATAAATAATCATCCCGCTCACCGAAGAACTGCTCGTCAATCATCTCCGGAGTCAAGTGCTCATAAACAAGCAGACCTGCCTCTTCTACTAGCCTCTCGATTGTTCTATACGTATAGCAGGATTTAATTGGCTCACCGCTCGCTTGTGCCAGCTGCACGAATTTCTCTACACGATTTGCAACGCCATGTCCATCCCATGTATTCGCATCAGCATAATCAAACACAATTGAGCTTCCCTCAGGTACGAGTGAAAACAGTTCAATGAGCAGCTCTTTTAAGGCATCTTCAGTTAAATAATAAGAGACACCTAACAGGCTGAAGAAGGTCTTCACCTTTTTAAAGCCCTCTTGAATAAGACCCTCAGGGGAGAATTCATTTTCAAAATCCATCGCGATAAAATGAAGATGAGACGGAACTGGCAAATTCGCCTTATCCAGCCTGTCCCTTTTCAGCTCCTGAACTGCCGGCCGATCAACCTCAAAGATATCAATGGGCTGCGCTTCCCTTTCACGAATGCTGAATGTATCAAAGCCTGCCCCAAGAATGACATATTGAGAGGCCCCGAGCATACACTCATGCTTTAATACCTTCTCACAATAAGCTGAACGAGACAGGGTCGTTGGAGCCAGCTGAACCTGTGTAATATACTTCAGCAATTCATCCGGCTGTCCATTATATTTAGCAGCAATCTCAGGGTTAAAATAGCGGATGCCCTGCACCATTTGCTCGCTTATTGCCTCATATTCCTCATCCGTTATAAGTTTCCCGGCCAAGCTATCATTAAAGATAACTGGCGTATCATACTTACTGTGGTAAGCACGGGCAAAGGCGGAAATCAACAAGGGTAAATTTGCTTTCGTTTGGCTCATGATTGATATCCCTCCACAAAAAAAATGAGATTCCCCTCTATGGGGAATCTCATTATAACACAATTTTAATAATATTAAATTTTAGCACAATTAGCCTTATTTGTCAAGTGTTTTGAATTCTCTAAAAGGAGTGAAAAACATGAAAATAAGACCATTGCTTAATGAGGACGTCAACCAATTCCGCAAGCTTCGGCTAGAGGCTCTCCAGAACAGCCCTGAATCATTCAGTTCCAGCTATGAGGAAGAAAGCAGCTACCCATTGCAAAAATTCGAAACCCGCCTTCGTAGAAAGGCGGGTTTTTGACATTAATAATGACGTTGCTAATCCCGGCTAAAGTTCACCTGCACTTTCGGCTGTTTTGATGGAAAGAAAGATGCTTAGGGCACCTAGCAGGCACAGCACGAGAAGAATAAGGTCCTGGTTAAGATGTAAGAATGTCGAGAAATTAGGTAAATTCATACATACTATAGAGCATATTACGGTTGGGATTGTTCCTCTTGTCAAAATACCAAAGATAAAGAGAGGGATGAAACTAATCAGGGGAATCATGAGTGATCCAGCTATCATACTTTTAAAAAAAGCAAATATATCCGTATTTGTTGGCTGGCCGTTAATAATAGGAGTTATCAGATCAAGCAAATAAGTTGTTAATCCTGTAAAAACATACGATCCAACGGCAGCAAGAAAGACGAAGATGTAGATAAACAATACTTTTGCCGTAAACAACTTTTTCCGACTAATCGGATACCCGAAGGAGAGAGAGATTGTTTTATTTTTATATTCTTCAATAAAAACCTGGCTGATCAAGGAGCCCCCAAGCAATATGAGTCCCATTTGTATAAACGAATTCAGTTCAATGGCTGCCGCATAGCTTTCACCCATGAAGGGCATCACAATCTTAATGAAAAATACGGGCATAAACATAAGAATGAGCCAGTAGATCATCACTTCAGAAATGACAGAAAGGCGTTTTAGCTTTTTCCATTCTAATCGCATTAGATTAAACAACTTTATCTCCCCCATTAATTTGATCATAGAAATAATCTTCCAAGTTACTCGTATGTTTTTGGATTTCTTCAATGCCAATATCATGGTGAACCAATAATTTGGCAATATCACTTTGAGAATGCGTCAAATCATAAATCCGGATTTTATTCCCTTGAAGCAATTTCATATTTGAAATATGAAGTTCCTGTTCAAGCAGATAAAGTGCTTTTTGTACATTTGTCGGCATTAGCTCAATGTAATCCGTTCGTTGCTTTCTTATCTCTTCTAAAGATACCTCATTTAACAGTCTCCCATTATCGATGACGCCAATTCTGTCTACAACCTGCTCCATTTCGCCTAGAATATGACTCGACAGGATGAAGGTTATACCGTATTCCCTGTTAAGCATTAAAATCAAGTCCCTCGTATCCTTAATCCCAATGGGATCAAGACCATTTGTCGGCTCATCAAGAATAATCAGTTCAGGCTTAGTAATAATCGCTCTAGCAATTCCAAGCCTTTGCTTCATCCCTAAAGAGAATTCCTTTACCCGCTTATCCTCAATCCCCTTTAGTTGCACCATATTCAATGCTTGCTTGATTCCTTGCTCATCATAATAGCCTAGATATTCGCAATGGAGCTTCAAATTCTCAATCGCCGTTAAGTGCTCAAAAAAAACTGGATACTCAATAATACTTCCGACGCGCTTCAACATAAACTTGGAACGTTCATTAAGTCTCTGTCCGAATAATTCAATCTCTCCGCCTGTTGGGCTTGTTATTCCTGTAAGCATTTTCAGAATTGTTGTTTTACCAGCTCCATTTTGGCCAAGGAGCCCGTATATTTCCCCTTTATGAATATGAAGGTCAATATTGCTTACCAAGTCTTTTCCTTTTTTCTTTTTCGTTAATCCTGCCGTTCTCACCACACTGTTCATTTTGTTCTCTCCTTCCCTTTATCTACTTACATCATAAGCAGTAAACATATCTTTTTTCTTTCTCAATCCTTACAAGTTCCTTAAGTTTCTTATGGATAGAAAAAAGAGGCTGTTCTGCTTGAACACCTCTCCTTTAATACTTGATTCGATGGAACTTACATGTGAAGATCGTCTTCTCATATGGTTGGCTGCTTAAGTGAATGTCACCCTTCATGGCTTCTACTAGGTGTTTCGTTATGCTTAATCCAAGTCCGCTTCCTTGAAATTCCGGATTTCTCGCATCATCGAGCGTGAATAATCGTTCAAACACCTGCTCTTGATGAACTTTAGCAATTCCTTTTCCTTTATCCCATACATCAATCGCAATATACTCACCCTCTTCTCTAACAGCCAGCCCAAAAAAACCTCCATCACTTCCATACCGAATGGCATTGTGAATGAGATTGCTCAAGATCCGATTTAAGGCCTCCTCATTCCCAAGAATATAATAATGATGTTCCGGAATATCAACTTCCACCTGAAAATGATTCGATTGCATCAAATCATAAAAATCAAGTATATTCCTCCGGCAAACCTCATTAATTGAAATCCGATTAAGCGGAATGGAATAGTCCCCCGAATCAAGTTTAACAAGATCAAAAAATTGATTGAGCATGGCTGCCATATTTAGTGTTTTCTGATGAAGTCGGCCTAGTGTCTTGTTCCGTTCTTCTACACTTATATTCTTCTCGTCAGCTAACTTTTCCACATAGCCTAAAATGACCGTTAATGGGGTCTTTAAATCATGAGACATATTCGCTAATAACTTTCTTAAACTTTCTTTCGTTTTAACATAGTCCGCAATGACTTGCTGATTGTAATCCAGGAGCCGATTAATTTGGATGAGAAATTGTTTAACGGTTTTCTGATCGGTCTGGATTAATACCTTTTCAGCCGTCCTATGTTCAATCACATCAGAAAGCTGCCTTCGTATATTGGTCAGGTCCCTGGCCATTTTCCACGAAAGGTAAGACTGAAGGCTAATGATGACAAGCAAGACGACGATAAATATTCCTGTTACAATGGTTGTCATTCACTCACCTAATCTGTATCCAATCCCCCAAATCGTCCGGATATATTGAGGGTTTGACGGATTGGCTTCTATTTTTTCTCGAAGTCTTCTAATATGGACATTGATTACATTCTCATTTCCATAATAGTCATCCTCCCAAATGAGGCTATAAATTTGCTCCTTTGTAAAAACTCTGTTCTGATTCGTCATAAATAGCTTTAAAAGATGAAATTCCTTTGAGGTTAGCTGTATGCTCTTTCCCTTAACGATGACTGAAAAAGTTGTCAGGTCAAGGGATAGCTCTTTAAAATGAAGGATTGTTTGGGCAGGTAATTTTATTGGAGTATGGTACTGTGTTGACCGGCGAATGGCGGCATGTACCCGGGCAGTTAGCTCTACCATTGAAAAAGGCTTGCTGATATAGTCATCAGCACCGAAACCTAGTCCTAACGCTTTATCTAAATCACTCCCTTTAGCCGAGATAATCAAGACTGGAACAACATTTATTGTCCTAACTTCCTTCAGAAAGTCCATCCCGCCGAGCTTTGGTAGCATTAAATCAAGTAAGATTAAATCTACTTCATACTTCTGAAAAAGGGCTAAACCCTCCTCTCCATCAAAGGCAGTATATACCGTGAAATTCTCCTGTTCCAAGTGGCTTTTGACTAAACGATTAATATCTCGGTCATCCTCTACAAGCAAAATACTTCTTTGCATAGGCTCACTTCCATTCTTTCTGCGTCTTAGCCAAATTCTAAACACTCTGACCTAAATCTTTAACCCTTAAAAGACATGTTCGAGGCCATTTCAGAAATTCCTTCTATTAAGCAAAAAGCTGTCTGAAATCTGTAACGGCTATTGGCCAAATATATTCTTCATAGCTTTCGTCCTTGAAAATCCACTCTATAATTTATGATTCTCTCCCACAAAAAAATACGCCAAAGCATATGCCTTAGCGTCTTTCCTTATTTCCCCTTATAACCATAAGCCTCTAATGCTTCATAAATTGATTTTAAGCGGGGATTTCCTTCCCCAAGAACATTACCGTCCATGACAACCAACGGGTAAAAATACTCATCATTTTGAACCTTTTCAGCAATCTCGCGCACGGTCGGATCATCAGGCGGACTTTCGATATCAATATACGTAAACTTGATTGGCTGCTCAGGAAACTTCCTAGAAAGCGCTGCCTCCAGCCATTCATATGTCTCTTTCGATGACGGCATTCCCACACAGCTGGCGCAAATCTGCTCTGCCCCGTAAACAAAGATCTCTGCCATTTTCATGCGTATTCCCCCTGTTCATTTCTTCTCTCCTCATCTTACCTAATTTAGAATTCGGTAACAAATTTTAATGAATCTGCAAGGAATGTGGATAGCTTTTTCATGGCAAAATCATTATAATATGATTAGGAAAGGAGTCGATAGCCTTGGCAGAACAAGAGTTATTTGATCAAGTACAAGACGTTCTTGATAAGTTGCGTCCATTTCTTCTTCGCGATGGCGGCGACTGTGAACTGGTTGATGTGGATGAAGGTATCGTGAAGCTGCGTCTTTTAGGAGCATGCGGAAGCTGCCCTAGTTCCACTATCACGCTGAAAGCAGGCATCGAGCGTGCCCTACTTGAAGAAGTTCCTGGCGTTGTAGAAGTAGAACAAGTATTCTAATGACCAAAACGATAAACAGCGGTCCCTCAATGGGAACCGCTGTTTTTTTATTTAATGGTCCTTACGACAGGACCATGATTCACCAACTGCACCTGATGAACGGACATATCCGGGAAAGAGGCTTGAAGCGCATCATAGATAGCAGGAACCTTTTCTAAGTTGGCAATGGACAAAATGGTTGGTCCCGCTCCACTGACAGCGGTCCCATATGCCCCATATTCTTTGGCGATTCTCCGGACATCAGCGAAATATGGCATTAGTTTAGCGCGGTAAGGCTCATGAAACTGATCCATCTCCATCATCTGGCCAGCAAGCGCCCAGTTGCCTGCACAGACAGCAGCAACAAATGTATTCGACGCAGCACTCGCTGAAACAGCTTGTCCAAAGGCAAGCTCTGATGGGAGGACGGACCTCGACTGCTCTGTCTTTAACTCAAATGCTGGAATCACCACAACAGCCGCAACCCCGACAACTGGCAAGGAGACAACTTCAGCACCATTCTCTCCCTGAATACCAACTGCCAATCCGCCATAAATGGCCGCTCCGACATTATCCGGATGACCCTCCTCTATGGCGGCAAAACGCATCTTTTCCTCCTCATCCAACTTAAGAGAGCAAAAGGCGTTGGCGAGCTCAATCCCAGCCACAATGGCAGAAGCACTGCTGCCGAGTCCCCTTGCCAACGGGATGTCACTTTTAACCTTTAATCGGCACGGAGGCATCTCTGCTCCATAGAATGCTGCCGCTTTTTGCGCCATCCGAACGAGATAATTCGATTCATCTGCCGGCAGCCCTTGAAGCTCTTTGCAGTCTATGATAACCTCCCATCTGTCTGATTGAGAGGCCTCAATCGTCAAGTAAAGGCCAAGCGCCATTCCAAGCGAGTCAAACCCAGGTCCAAGATTAGCCGTACTGGCTGGAATTTGAATGCGCAGCATGGGAGGCTGGTTCATGATGAAACCACACTCCCGAAATGCCGTACCAGCTCCTCCTCATCATTTTCAATGACGACAGGAGTGATATGCCCGTATTCGACTGCTGTATTCGGATCCTTCAGCCCATTGCCTGTCAAAACAGCCACTACTGTCTGCCCTTTCTTCATCTGACCATTCTGTAATTGTTTAATTACACCGGCGATAGAAGCACAGGAGGCCGGTTCTGCGAACACACCTTCCTTGCGTGCCAACAGCTTATAGGCATGAATGATTTCCTCATCAGATACTTCATCTATCTGCCCGTTCGATTCCTCTGCAGCGGCAACAGCAAATTCCCAGCTTGCTGGGTTACCGATACGAATAGCCGTGGCCAGCGTCTCCGGTTCCTCGAATACACGATTATGAACAATGGCCGCTGCCCCTTCTGCTTCAAACCCTCTCATTTCAGGAAGTCCTGATTGATGGTATTCATCATATTCCTTGAAGCCTTTCCAATAAGCCGTAATATTACCGGCATTCCCTACTGGAATCGCAAGAATATCAGGAGCCTTTCCTATATCGCGGCAAACCTCGAAAGCTGCTGTTTTCTGCCCTTCAATACGATATGGATTTACTGAATTCACCAGGGTGATAGGATATTTTGTGCTAATGGAACGGACCATCGCAAGCGCTTGGTCAAAGTTGCCCTTGATGGCATAAATCTCAGCCCCGTACATGACAGCCTGTGCGAGTTTTCCCATCGCGATTTTGCCGTCAGGAATAACGACGATACAGCGCAAGCCTGCTCGGGCAGCATAGGCTGCAGCCGCCGCAGATGTATTGCCAGTAGAGGCGCAAATGATTGTATCACTGCCCTCTTCCATTGCTTTGGCGACTGCCATAACCATACCCCTGTCCTTAAAGGAGCCCGTTGGATTCGCTCCCTCATATTTGACATACAGCTCGATTCCTAATTCCTCTGATAGATTCCGGCAATGAATTAACGGTGTATTTCCCTCATGCAGACTTAAAGCAGGAGTGCCTTCGCTCACTGGCAAGAACTCCGAGAATTCCTGGATTAACCCTTTCCATCCCATTAGACAAGACCTCCTTCAACCTTATACGTACTTTTAATTTCTTCAACCTTCTCATATGTTTCAAGCTTCTCAAGTACTCGCTCAAAATTAGCAAGCGGAGCATCATGAGAGATCAAGACAATCTCTGATGCCTGCTCCTCCTTGATTGGCAGCTGCATGATTTTCTCAAAGCTGATTCCGTCTTCTGCGAATATCGATGTGATTTGGGCAAAGACACCAATCTCATCCTTCACACGCAAGCGGAGAAAATGCTTGCCCCGAATCTCTTCATCTGTTTTCAACTTCTTCGGAAATTGCGGAAGTACAGCACTGCTTCCATTGACACCGAGACGCATATTCTTCATGACAGCGACTAAATCGCTGACAACAGCTGTTGCGGTCGGAAGGCTCCCAGCCCCAGGCCCATAAAACATCGTTTCTCCTACCGCTTCACCATACACATAGACAGCATTATATTCATCATTCACCATCGCCAGCGGATGATCGACCGGAAGCAGGGTCGGCTCAACGCTGACCTCCACTTTATCCTCCTCGCATCTCTGAGCAAGACCAATCAGCTTCATTGTATATCCAAGCTTTTGGCTGAAGGTCAAGTCCTCATCTGATACACCCGTAATCCCCTGCACCTTTACGTCATCCAAATCGATGGTCATGGAGAACCCAAGAGTCGCTAGAATCGCCATCTTCCGTGCAGCATCCAGTCCGCCGACATCTGCAGTTGGATCAGTTTCCGCAAAGCCAAGCTCCTGTGCTTTCTTCAGCGCATCTTCATAGGAGAGCTTCTCCTTGCACATCTTTGTCAAGATGTAATTCGTTGTTCCATTCACTATACCCATCATCTTCGTAATCCGGTCAGAGGCGAGCCCGTCCACCAGCCCGCGCAGGATAGGAATGCCGCCGGCTACACTAGCCTCGTAAAAGAGGTCACAGCCATTATTGGATGCTACATTTAAAAGCTCTGGTCCATAAACAGCCATCAAGTCCTTATTTGCTGTAACAACATGTTTTTTGTTCTCCAAAGCTTGAAGAAGCAGATCCCGTGTCTCCTCCACACCGCCAATCACTTCAATGATGACATCTATTTCTGGATCATGGATAATCTCATCGCTCGAAGTCGTCAGCATTCCGCTTGGAAGCATGATCTCTCGCTCTTTTACAAGATCTTTTACAAGGATTTTTTTGATTTCCACAGGGCATCCAACCTGATGCATCAGTTTATCCTGATGATTGGTAATGATTTTCACAACCCCTGTTCCTACTGTACCAAGCCCTAATAATCCTATTGAAATCGGCTTCACCCATACTCCCCCTCACGATGTCCACATATTACGGACATTTGTTTACCTATAATGGACATTATAGATGATTTCTACCAATGTGCCAACCTAAATCTTTATTGGAATAAAATCAATCTTACCTCTTTATTCTAATTTGTTCAAATATTCAAATATTATTTTTGTTTACTCTGAATCCATTCTGGTACAGACATCCTGCTGTTTCCTTTAGGAATCCCCGCCATTTCATACCACTCATGAAGCATCCGTTCATATAGGCTTGATTGCTTTGTGTACTGACCCAGCCGCTCCTCAAGCTTTGCTTTCTCTCCTTCCGAACGGATGAAATAATACGTTTCAATCGTCTCGAAATAATGAATCGGGAGAAGCAATCTTGCATAGGTCATTTTAGCTGTAAAGGTTGAGAATGGAGCGATTGATTGGTATTGCCGCAAAAAACGAATGACTCCTTGATGATACGTATTTGGCTGATCGAGGAAACACATACGGACATACTCAGCTATATCTCTCGCCCCATGGTCAAAAACCCAATCCTTCGGCACCTTTCCAACCGTGTTCTTCCCCCATGTTTCCGGTGTGTAACGCGTGTGGCAAATCGTCCCGCCGTCCATCAATTCAGGGTCATCATCAAGCTCGGTGTCGACTAAATATTGAATAGCATTTTCTGTAAGACCTGCATAATATGGATAGGAATCTATAAATAATTTCTCGAAATCATTCTGGGGCTTGCTCAAGAGCTTATCTCTCCACACCTTTTCCAATTGGTCAATTCGGGTCTCCCACATTTGCTTCCATTTGCCCATGCGGCTGGACTGGTCCATGCGCGTCTGAATAGTACGGCCTCTATAATGGAAAATGGCGAGAGCTTTACCTGGTTCGTAAATATCAGGAAGGACAGAGCCCAGCATACAAACAATATACGGTTGCTGATCAGGGCCAGCTGTTAATATACTTTGCTCGCGATTCATGATTGGCAGCCAAACCCCTGGCTCACCCTGTTCATTTAAATGGTGTGCCATATAATATTGTTCATCCATTTCTCGTTCATCGCCTGTTGCCGCATAATACAAGAACGACTGCATTCCACTCTTAAATAAATGAACGGAACCGGCTTTGACCTCATTTTCTACCGACAAGCCGTAATGAGTATAAATCGAATCATGATCCATCTTCTTATCTCCTTTCCAATACTAACGGTGCATCTCTAATTCACTATATGATTCGACAAAGAGATATATGGTAAATGACGGTCTTTCGGGCAGAATAGATTGTATACGTACAGCTATTAGGTAAAGGATTGCATAAAAACAATTCATAATATGATGGAAGACGGTGGAAAGATGAAAGGAAAGCCTATCGAAATGACGGAAAAAACAGCTCGGCAGTGGCTAAGCGATCGCGGTGTCAGCGTGAAGGAAATCGGCGAATTAGTCATGTATCTGCAGCATAAATATCATTCTAACTTACAGCTGGATGAGTGCATTGCTAATGTGGAACGGGTATTGTCAAAACGAGAGGTCCAAAATGCCATTTTGACAGGAATTCAGCTGGATTTACTTTCTGAAAAGGGATTGCTTGAAGAACCGCTGCAATCCATCATTAAGACAGATGAAGGGCTATATGGGGTTGATGAAATCCTCGCCTTCTCAATCGTCAATGTATATGGGTCTATTGGATTTACTAATTACGGATTTATCGATAAACAAAAGCCCGGCATTCTACAGCGACTGAATGATAAGACAAGCGGGGAGTGCCACACCTTCCTTGATGATATTGTTGGAGCGATTGCCGCAGCAGCTTCAAGCAGACTCGCACACCGGGCGGAAAACCTGGACTAAGCGGATCTATAATCGAGTAGAGGGGAAATTCACTTGAATTTCCGCCCCTCTCCCACCACCGTACGTACGGACCCGTATACGGCGGTTCAATAGCTTGAGTGAATGAGCTGGTATTTCACAGATATGTCTTCATATCCGTGACGTGCCAGCTCTTTATCTGTTAAGGACCGATGAAGGACGTAACTCTTGGAGATACACCAATAACTCTTCCGAGTGTTCGACCATTCATAAGCCTTTTGCTTTTCGATACCCAATTGAATCAGATTTTTCCTTCTTGTTCGTGGATATTTCCATTGTTTCCAGATATATTGTCTGATTCTTCGCTTCAACCATCCATTCAATTCATTCATAAACCCTTTCATTGCGCTAATACCATAGTAGTTTAGCCAACCAGTCATAAGCTGACGGATTTCCTTTAGAATGATTTCAAGGCTTCTTCCCCGGTTACGCTTTGTGATTTTCTTCAGCTTTGCTTTTACCGATACTTTCACCTTATTATGAGGACGAATTTTGACCCCCGTTTTTGTCGTAAGCAGACAGAATCCCAGAAACTTTCGTTTCAACGGACTGCCTACGGCACTTTTTTCACGATTAACGGTGAGCTTTAATGTCCCTTCAAGATAGTCAATGGCCTTGTTCATCACTCGTTGCGTTGCACGTCGGCTCTTCACGTAGATGTTACAGTCATCCGCGTAACGCACAAACTTGTGTCCGCGCTTCTCTAAAAGCTGGTCAAATTCATTAAGTTAGATATTACTGAGTAATGGGGATAGGTTTCCACCTTGCGGTGTTCCTTTCTCCGATCGCTCAACCAGCCCATTTGTCATGATGCCACTCTGAAGGTATAAACGAATCAGTCGTAGGACACGCTTATCCGTTACCTTTCTCTCGATAAAGTACATAAGTTTGTCATGATTCACCGTATCAAAATAAGCTTTCATATCAATGTCTACTACGTATCTATACCCTTCTTTGTAGTACGTCTGTGCTCTTCTAATGGCATCATGAGCACTACGTTTTGGACGAAACCCAAAGCTATTATCCGAAAAGGTCGGTTCAAATAATGGTTGTAAGACTTGATTGATAGCTTGTTGAAGCATTCGGTCGATGACGGTTGGAATACCTAGTTTACGCTTTCCTCCATTAGATTTCGGGATTTCTACCCGTAAGACGGGAGAAGGTTTATATGTTCCATCTCGGAGTTGCGCTAGTAATTCCTCCCGATGTTCCTTCAAGTACGGAAGTAACTGTTCGCATGTCATGCCATCGACTCCAGCCACTCCTTTATTTCTGACAACTTGAAGGTAAGCAAGATTGAGATTATCCCTTGATAGGATTCTCTCAAACAGATATCCACCATTTTGATTGTTCTGTTCACCATGAAAAGTGCTACGCACTTCGTCATACCCTTCATGTTCCACATTATCTCTCTGACGATAGCCAGATTGTCCTGTTTTCTGCGATTGTCGCACTTTCCACACCTCCTAAAATGCTCAAAATTACTATTGTTCCGTCCTTCGTATCCTTGTCAGATGGGATACTACTATGACTTCGGCTGACTTCTTGTGATTCATCGAGATGTCACCACTTCGATTGTGCTGGCTCGTTCTCATTCTACTCACACTGCACCCTCACAAGACCTCCCCTGGTAAGAGCGAAAACTTTCCTCCCATGTAACTGCTAGATTTACTGGATAGGTTTCGGGCAGTATTGGACTTCGTCTTGTCTTGCAGACTCATCCGACCTAAGCCAGCCTTGTATCTAGTTTCTGTTCGTCAGTTCAGGAGTTTGCGTCCAGCTTCCTTCAGCCACTACCTCACGATAGCCACCTTGCTTTTCGCTAACAGTTCCTACTGCCAAGCCTGTAGTGGACTTGCACCACCAAGTTTTCGCCCATGCAGGGCGCACAAGAAAACGCACGAAAGCTTAGGCTCTCGTGCGTTTTTATTACCTTAAATCTTCCACTCATCAAGTGAATCAATCGCATAGGTCGGCTTCTTCTCATGAATCTCCATATGCTGTCTTGTCGTAACGCCTGTGTGGACAAGTAATGTATCAACACCGGCATTGATTCCAGCCATGATGTCCGTGTCATAATTATCCCCGACCATCAAGGTTTCTTCTTTAGAAACACCAAGCACCTTCATCGCCTGCTCCATAATAATGGATTCCGGCTTACCGATGAAGATTGGCTCCGTTTTTGTTGATACGGTTACAACAGATGTGATGGATCCATTTCCTGGCAGCAGTCCGCGTTCAGTTGGAATGGCGATATCTCCATTCGTGGAAATAAAGGTTGCTCCATTTCTGACTGCCAGGCAAGCTACAGAAAGCTTCTCATAGTTTACGCTGCGGTCAAGCCCGACAATAACAAAGTCAGCATCTTCCTTTTTGAACGCAAAGCCTTTATTCCTGCAAGCCTCAATGATGCCGTCTTCCCCAATGATATAGACTGATGCATCTGGCTTCTTCTCTTCAATATAATTGGCTGTCGCCATGCTCGTCGTGAACACTTGCTCAGCTGTTGCCGGGATTTCAAATTCACGCAGTTTTTCCGCTACCTGCTCCGGTGTGCGTGAAGAGTTATTCGTAACAAATAAATAAGGGATACCCTTCTTTTGAAGGTTTTGCACAAAATGAACCGCTTCTAGAATCCGTTCAGTCCCTTTATACATCGTTCCATCTAAATCAATTAAGTAGCCTTTGTATTCTTTCATACGCAGATTTCTCTCCAGACGTAATAGTTTCTCCATTACTTTATCACAATGCTCTCCAAAGTGTAAGCCTCCCTCTATTTGGAGACTATGATTCCAGACTAAAAAGAGCCACTTCCTAAGAAATGACTCTCCACCCAGTATTCATAAAAGCTTATGATTCCCGCGGGATAAAAGCGGTTACAACTCCGAGCTCTTTCTCTAAATAAGCACTAATCTTTTCCGGATAGGCCTTAAAGGCTGAAAGATTCTCTCTGACAGCAGCCAGCAATTCGCCATGTTCGGTATGTGTATAATCCTGTACAAGGATCTTTCTGAACGGCAGCATGGCCTTAAATGGCGTCTCCATATCTGTATCAATCACTTGCTCATCAACTAAAATATCAATAATGTCCTCATAGCTGCCCGGGTCTCTCATGATAAACCCATCAATCATGGCATTGCCTATATCTAAGACTGCATCAATCATTGTATGTGCGAGGCGCTCTAAAATCAATTGATCGTATTCTGATTGATCAAAGCTTCCCTTTTCCTCAAATAAGTCTATTTGTCTCACCAAGTAATGCAATTTATCCTCAATCGCTTCCCGATCGACGAAATACATGTTGATACTCCTCCTTTGGCTGCGCTGTCTTGTCTTAAGCTTAATGAATTCAATACAAAAGTTCAAGAAGTTGGGGCTGTCATGGCCAAACGATTACTGCTCCTAAAGCCTGCATCCTCCCGTCTCATTATACCTTGTTCCCAAAATTATTGGCAGAAAAATGATAAAAACTAGAATTATCTAAACAAATCACTCGATTATTTTGGTATGATTCAATCAATCACATCATTTGGGAGAGGAGGAACAAACATTCATGCAAGAACGTTTCTTTCTATATGATGATACTTTTGATACGAAAACACGTTTTGTCAGCTTCATGGGGGAAAGCGCCCGCATTGACCTGGCGCTGCTTAGAACAGATCGGTTCTACGGAAAGACGCTTGTCCTTGATATGCAGGGAAATCGCTTCGCTATCATTGGATCTGATGATCTTGAAGAACCCGGCTATTTAGAGCATGCCTTCAGACTTTCTGAAGAGGAAGCGGCAGAATGGAAGGATTTCTTATATGAAGTCATTTAGCGGGATAAGCATTGACTACCCACACATGAATACATAAAAAAAAGGTTCTTTTTCAAGTGTTGGGGTAGAGTCTTTTTGCTCTACCCCTTATCCTAATGAATCGCCGATGTTTTTATATTGATGATGGAGAAGGATTCTCGCGCGGAATCGGGTGAAATTCCGATAGCCAAATCCATTCCGTTTCATGACCTTTGTCAAATTGTTTAAGCCTTCCACAAACCCATTCGAGTAATTGAACTCGAAGCGATTTAAGATTTCTCTTTCCCAGTTTCGATACGTTTGGACTGTCTTGATCAATTCAGGAATGCCACTCTCTTCTACCTTCTGATAGAACTTGCGAAGTTCTTTCTGCGTCTCCACAATCCCATTTTCTCCATTTTCTTTTGCCTTATAAAACCAAGTATAAAAGGCTTCCTTGAGCTCATACGCTTTCTGGAGCTCAGGGGAAAAGCTGAAGTATCGCTGAAGAAGCCATTGGTCTTTCTCCGTTAATTTATGAGCAGCTTTATGAAAGATATAGCGGGCTTTCTTGCATTTCTTTCGGTCATATTCATGCCACCTGGCCTGTTCCCTCACTCGAACCCGATCCAGCGCCCAATTCATATATCGCACAAAGTGAAAGCTATCCGCCACAATGATGGGACGATCCAACGCCTGTTGAACCGCCGCTTTAAAGGCCTGGCTCATGTCCATGACCACCACTTTCACCTTCGCGCCGTATTGGCGCAAATAGTCCTTGATGGTGTCCTTTCGCCGGTTTGGTAGGATGTCAATTGGCTCGCGAGTCTCGGCATTTGCGATGATGAGCTGGTACTTTTCCTTGCCTGTATTCCCCTTGAATTCATCAATGGCAATCACTTCTGGTAAGGCTGACTTCCCCTTCATGGAGGACGGGACAATGGCATCAAACCGCCGGATGATGGTACTGACGGATGTGTGGTATTGAGCGGCGATTTCCTTGAATGTCTTCGCTTTGACGGCTCGTATTTGTACTTGTTGGTTCCATTCTTTTGAGAAGCGTTGATACCGATCGACAAACGGATTCTGTTCGGCAAACCTTTTCCCGCATTGACAGGCATACCGGCGTTTACGATACTGGAGAATCGTTGGTCGTTCCGCCATTTTCAGATGTCGAACGGACTGGATGCGATAATCATGAACCTTCCCTGTTTTCTCGCCGCATCTTGGACAAATATGCGGGGTCAGGGGCATCTCCACGGTCATTTCAAAAACACCATGATCATTTACCTTGGACTTTATCACCTTAACGTCTTCTAAACCTGGCAATGTTATGTTAAAATTCAAGAGCACACATCTCCTTTTCGACTTGTTTCTCGACAATTCAAGTATAAGAAAAGTGGAGCATGTGTGCTCTTTTTTTATGTCCGTTTTTTGTGGACACCCCAACATTTAGTATAGAACCAAAAAAAACTGCAGACAAAAACCATCCGGTTAAGCCTGCAGTCTGTAAGCTGCCTCTTTTCGGCAGCTTTTACTTTTTCGTTTTGCGAAGGATGAAGTAGGAGCATCCGAAGTTACAGTATTCATATAAATATTCCTTGATGGTGCTGATTTTGTTGTCATAAGAGGCTTTTTGATTTTGGTCATCAAAAAATCCTTTTAGGCGGAGCTGTCCATAGCCCCAATCCCCTAAGATATAATCATAACGGTTCAATATTTCACTGAAACGGCTTTTGAAGGCTTCCTCATTAAATCCCTCACCGCGCTCCTCTAGAATTTCATATTGAGAATTATTAATGCTGATCATTTGTTCACCTCTTACTCTTAGCATACCTGTTCCTTTATTATAACATTCTCCACATATAACCATGAAGTATTTTTAACATCTGGGTCAAACTACGATAAAAGGAGGTGCATTTATCCATGAATTGGCCGATTGTTAGCTGCTTATTTACTTTCTTCCTTCTTTCCGCCTGCGAAAGTTCAGATATCGGGCAACATCACCCAACAAATCATACCGAACAAATTAATACAGATTATGTGTCCTATGACCAAGACATGTTCAGTGATTCCGGGATTGATTCAAGTGCAAATGACAACAAATACGGCTATGAACGCCAGCAGAGTTCCGCTTATTATGCCAACCGGGAGGATAAACCTGTTCCTGCCATTAAACGGGATGATTTAGCTACCATCGTGACGACACTATGCGTGCAAATCCCCGGAGTCAAGGATGCCAGCACACTTGTCACGGATGAAGAAATATTGCTTGCTTACCATCCCGAAGGAACTCGTCCTGATTTGATACGGCGAAATATCCGGGAAAACATCAGCCATATCGCACCTGATTATTATCAAATATATGTCACAGATGACCCTAGCTTCATTGATGTACTTGAGAATATGTCCAGCTACTCTTCTGCCAACGGGTCTGATGCGGAACATAAAGAAAAAATCATTAAGAAGATGGAGCATATTACGGCATTTGATTAAGAATAACATCCATCAAGAACAATCAGTGAAAGGAGTGACACAGGTGATCTATCGCTTACTGTCCCTTCTCCTCTTATCTATATGTGCAGCTGCAGCCTGCCCGGATTCCATACTGGCTGCCCAAGCAAATAATGAGGAGCAGGAATTGATTAAGCAGCGGATGGACTTATATAAACGAGTTGAAGCATCCACCCAGCTGCCCTGGTACTACATAGCCGCCTTTGACCAATATGAGCGCAGTGTACGCCTTGCAAGGAACGATTTGCCCGACCCAACCGGAACACTCAGCATCATGATTCCCCCAAATAAATGGAGCGGTCTTGCCAATCCCAATCAAGAAGATACAGACCCCCTATCCATCACCTTCTTCGAGGGTATGGGCAAGGATGGAGACCAGGATGGGAAAGCGGACATTAAGAATGAATATGACCAACTGGCCGCGATTACCCACTATATCATGTCCTACGGCGCTGATAAGGATAACTTCAGAATCGGGATATGGGAATATTATAAACGGGACCGGGCTGTCAGCATCATCATGAGCAATGCTGAACTATTCAAGAAACACCAAACCATTGATCTGCAGAGGAAGATATTCCCCCTCCCGATGGGAAGCCATTACACCTATAACAGCACTTGGGGTGTCGCAAGAGGCTGGGGCGGACGACGGACACATGAAGGAACAGATATCTTTGCTGGATATGGCGTGCCTGTTCGCTCGACCTGTTACGGCATCATCGAGTTAAAGGGCTGGAATAAATTCGGAGGCTGGCGAATCGGCATCCGAGACATTAATAATACGTACCATTATTTCGCACACCTGAACGGATTCGCAAAGGATGTGAAGGTTGGCCAGCTGGTCGAACCAGGAACCATGCTAGGCGGTGTTGGCAGTTCTGGATACGGTCCACCAGGAACAGCCGGCAAATTTCCTCCACACCTCCATTATGGTATGTACAAGGAAAATGGACGAACGGAATGGTCCTTTGACCCTTATCCATATCTCCGTGTATGGGAACGGAAAGAAAAAGCCGCATTACGCCATTAAATAAAAGGAGCCGATGATCGTATCGGCTCCTTATTTCTTACGCTTTTTTTCGCGATTTGATAACAGCATTCGTAATAGAGGCAACAAGACCTCCCCAAATGATCACCATTCCGATAACCATCATGGTAATGGCGCTCCCTGTCATTTCGCCACCCCCTTAGATGATTTCTCATACGTTGTATTTGTATCTATTCCCTTCCATTTGTACCTTGTGAAGAGAATACCAATCAAGATAGCAGCAACAGATACACCCCAGCCAGCTGTCATAATCAGACTTGTCGGATACCCTTCATAATTATTCTGAATATCCGCTGTGAATGTTTGAATCATCATAAATCCAAGGACAATTGGGGTAATCAAGCCAAGACATACCTTCCACCATGTTCCAAGGCGAATGTCTGACATGCTGTTCGCGTGATTCTGAAGATTGGACAATTCTCTCGCAATCCAGGCAATGAATACAATCTCAACGAGACCGGCAAGTGCCACACCATATTGGTTAATAAAGTGGTCAACTGTATCAAAGATATACAGTCCGCCCTGAGTCGCGTATAGAACCGAAATAACTGCTGCCCCTCCAGCACCGAAGGCAACCGCCTTATTACGCGTAATGGCAAACTTCTCCTGAACGGCTGAGATAAATACTTCTGCAATCGATATCAAGGATGTCATCCCTGCCAAGAATAGGCTCGCAAAGAATAAGAAGCCAAAAAGATTCGGCCATGTCGGGATCTCATTAATAATTTGCGGGAAGACAACAAAGGCCAGACCAATACCGCCGCTTACAACCTCATTAACCGGGACGCCAACCTGCCCGGCCATAAAGCCTAGAGTCGCAAATACCCCAATTCCAGCCAGGAGCTCAAAGCTGGAATTCGCAAAGCCGGTGATGAAGGCATTATTCGTAATATCTGTTTTCTTTGGCAAATAACTCGCATACGTGATCATGATTCCAAAGGCAATCGATAAGGAAAAGAAGATTTGTGAATAGGCAGCGACCCATACCTTCCCGTTTGTCAGCTGGGACCAATTGGGTTCAAAGAAAGCCTGTAAACCGGCAGTTGCATTATCAAGTGTGACAGCACGAACAACGATAATCCCGAACATGAGAACCAATAAAGGGATAAAGATACGATTTGCCCGTTCAATCCCCTTCTTAACGCCAGCAAACAAAATTACTAGGGCAATTACCCAGACGATCAGAAGCGGGAAGAATACATTTGGAACAATTGATCCAAACGCTCCAGCATTCTCTCCAGGCAGAACCTTTAGGAATGAATTGAATAAATAGCCTTCCGTATCATCCCCCCATGTGCTCTTAAAGGAGAAATACGCATAAGATAGTGACCATGCGAGGATAACCGCATAATAGGTCGCAATAATAAAAGCAACAATAACTTGCCACCAACCCAGCCATTCTGCGCCTTTACGAATCTTAAAGAAGCTGAGCGGCGCTGAACTTCTCAGTTTCTGCCCAATTGTAAACTCCATGATTAGCAGCGGAATACCCGCCGTCAATAACGCAAACAAGTATGGAAGAAAGAAGGCTCCTCCTCCATTTTCATAAGCAACAGACGGAAAACGCCAAATATTCCCAAGACCAATAGCAGACCCTACAGCCGCAAAGATAAAACCTGCCCTAGTTCCCCATTGCGCTCTCTGTTTATCCATTAAGATAATCCCCTCACAATATGTGTAAATTTTCTGATAATTCTGCAATAGGTAAATAATATACTATATATGGGGGGGATGTCAATTTATCATACAATGTTCAAGACCTTTGGCCTATTTTGTCGGAAGCTGTATCGCCGGTCCTGCACCATTTCCGCTTCCATTATAATAGGACGGAACTTGACCTGATGTCGTTCTCATGGCAATCGGTACATCTGTCGTAATCTTAGTCGGCTTAGAAGCAAAAGGAACGACAACCTGCGCATTGACCTCTACGAAAAGAACGACCTTAATGAGTGCGTTATTAATACCATATGGCTCAAGTGTTGTCTTCACATCACTTTGCACATCACTGACCGCATGAATCTCCACAGGAATATCCGGTCCCATATTACCAAGCAAGGCATTATTCGTTACTTTACCAAGAGGCACCTCATGGATTATCCCTTCTCCGTTCTTTCCATCCTTACTCGTACTCAAATAATCGACAGAGGATAAATCACCAGCCTCAATCTCTCTTAACGCCTCTTGGATCCGCATCGTCGTATCCGCACGGAAACGATTGATAATTTCCGTATTAAAACGAATCCCTTCCACTGAAATTTCCTCGCCTTCCTTTGGAATTTCAGTAATCACATCATTCAAATCTTTATTTTCCGCTATAGATTCCTCAATTGCCTTATTAATGACAACACTGGCCATCTTCTTCGTTTCCGATTCCGCATATTTCATCAATGTAGGCTCAATCGCCTTATTCACAATCCAAATCGCCAAAATGGTCGATACGATAAAAAAGCCGAGAGAAATAAGCAGGACATATTTCGTTGGTAAGGGGCCGCTCGGCAATAAGCTCTGTCGTTTAAATGCCCTTTTTTTGAACAAAAAAATCCCTCCTATACAAGTAATACCTATGCTTGTAAAGAAGGGTTTAGTCGCTTAATTTTGGATCAAGCCTGAAATAAGATAAGGGCATCCTTCCCTGTCATACCGGGAATGATTCCTCTTTTTCTCGCTTCATCGGTAACAGACTCAAGGGGAGCATTCAACAGCTCATCCAAGGTCTTTACTCCAACTGCTCTTCCAGCAATGATTTGCCGGTCAGAAAGACGTTCATTCAATAATCCAACATCCAGCGCCCCGCACATAATATAGCCTATATCATTGGAGATGACCAAAAGGGTCGTCTTCGGAAGCTGAACCGAAATACCGGTATACAGCTTTCCTCCAATCTCATAAGGGATGACTTCAATCATGGCATTTCCCTCCATCACTTTAAAACTACTGCTCTTAAAGTATATGGATGACAGCCTGGCAGATTGCTGCCTACCAATCAGATTGGGCTAATTTCCATGCCAATAAATCGCGCAGGAACTCCGGCATCAAATATCGTTTCTGTTCCACATCACGCACCTCAGGGAATAAATAGCCGAATGTAAACATATCTGGAACAGCCATTGTATATTCGGCCTTTTGATGGATTTGCTCCCCATTAATCAGCCACTCGCCATTTATCTTCTCCAATCCGGCATAAACAAACATTCCCATGACAGAACCGCGGAACCCAAGCCCCTTCACCTGAAAATGAGGCCATTTCGGATTCTCCGTCTGCCTTAATATACCGGTCAGCTCACTTCCAGAAAGGGTGAGCACACATGGATTAATCGGGTGTGGACAAATCTTATGAAGATCATATCTCGTCACTGGACCTTCTTTTAATCCATCCAGGAGCAATCCCGCATTGATAAAAGCACAATCTGTTTTGCACCAATCTCTTAATGCCTCGCATAAAACATCCGGCATTTCTGAAGGGACAAACCAATCCGTTGACATCGGCTTCTCAAGCTCAAGCAAAACCTCCCCAAGACTTGTCTTTCCTTTTTCAACTAAACGGTCAGCTACTTCCTTCTCCTGCTTCGTATACCCTTCATCAGTCATATTCTCTAATCTGGAAACAGCCTTAATTCCTTTGTCATCCAGCGTAATCTCTACATGACCGACATACATTCCATACTTCCCTGCACCGCAGATAAGTGTATGGCCATATACCTTTCCATGGTGAAGTATATGATGCGTATGACCGCCAAGAATCACATGGATTTCAGGAAAGTTCGCCGCAACCAATTCATCTGCCGGAAGCCCTAAGTGAGATAGAAGTACAATTAAATCTGCTTTCCCCTCCAGCTCCTTAAGCACTGATGCAATTTCCTCATAAGGGTCGGTCAGCTTCCAGCCCAATAGATGATACAGCTCCGTAAATGGCGCAGTCACACCAAAGAAGGCAATTCTTCTGCCTAATGGTGTTGTGCGTATGAAGTAAGGAAGCGCCCACTTCGGCCGCTTGCCATTCTCATCATATAGATTAGCGACTGTTACCGGGAAACGGGCTTCATCGTACAAATGATTAAGCCCCTCATGAGGCAAGGTAATTCCTTCATTATTCCCGATGGTCACCCCGTCCATCCCAGCAGCATTCAGCAGCTCTATATTTCCTTTCCCCATCGTCCCTTCGGTAAAGGGGTGGAAACGATCGACATGATCTCCGATGTCGAGCCTATACACAACATCGCCAGCACTTTCATATAATTCCTGCTGCTCATCCATATAGCGGACAATTCTTTCCCAATGCTCAAAATGGCTATGCAGATCATTAATATGTAATAAATGAATCGTTTCCTTCATGATACTCACCTCTATAATAAGGCTTGCGCCCCATCCCAAATCAATTTAACACCTACAACAATTAACATAATACGCAGCGCCATGACAAGCGTAGCGCTCTTCATCCGCGTATTCACATACGCTCCAAACTTAGCACCAAACCAACCGCCCGGAATAAGCGCCAGTGCATAAATCCAAACGACATGTCCTGCCGCAATATGGGTCACCGAACCAATGATGGCGGAAAGACAAATCAGCAGCATCGATGTACCAACGGCCAGATGCGGCGGAAAATGAAAGATCAGAAGCATAACCGGAACCATCAAGGAACCTCCGCCAATACCGAATAAGGAAGAAAGGAATCCGACAATAAAGGAAATAAAAATGGCAAACGCAACGCTATAACCGTATGTATGCTCTTTCCCCTCCTGATCGATATAAGTCCGTTCTATCCCTTTCGACTTCCTCTTCTTCGGCTTCAAGTTCCCTCTGATCATCAATAAAAAGGAGAGAAATACCATCAAAATCCCAAACAGGATATTAAATGCCTCCACATCCATGAACTTATTGGCCCAGCCTCCAACCAAGCTTCCTGGAGCAATCCCGATTAAAAATAAAAAAGCGCTCCGATAATCAACTGTCCGCTGCTTCAAATAAGCAAGAGCAGAAGAAAGCCCAGTAAACACTAATGTGAATAAAGACGTCCCGACAGCCATTTGCGGAGAAATTACCCCGAGCAGCCCTCCAGACAGAAACAGCAGCATTGGCACAATGATAATTCCCCCGCCTAAGCCAACCAAAGCTCCCAAAAATCCGGCTGCCAGCCCAACAAGTACAAGCAACAAAAATTCCATATAAATAAGTCCCGCCTTTCCAATCAATCACAATAAAGAACACTCAAAATAGACCCAGCTGTTTCGAACCCAAGCCTTCATAATCAATTCCAAGCAAGGCCTGGAAATCCTTCGCATTACCGGCCGCATCCCCTCCGGAATTATTATTGAATAAAACAATAATATCCTTCGTATGCTTTGCCAATTCCTGAATTCTCATTCTCCATTCCAACAGCTCTTCCTTATTGTACTTATATAAATAGCGGACTTCACGCCAATTCGCATCATTCGGTTTATTCCATCCATGCACATTTCTTCCATGCAATCGAACCAAGGTCAAATTCTCATCTGTCACAACCGGCACCGTCGGAATTGAACCCTCACCAGCCTGCGGCTCATCAACGATGGAATGAATCCATCCCTCCTTCTTCATAAACCCGAGCGTCCCTTCCCTGAAGGAATCACTGAACCAAGACTGATGCCGAAATTCAAGTGCTGACTGAATATCTCCCATCTGCTCCCGGCAATAGCGAAGATACTCCACATTCTCCTTCTTGCAATCAAACCATGGCGGAAACTGAAAAAGAGCCATCGAAAACTTGCCCGCCCCCATATAAGGCTTCAAAGACTCCCGAAAGGCCGCAAACATCTCACCCCTTGAAGCAAACGGAATATCCCCTCGCTGATGTCCCGTCATCCCCTGATAAGCCTTCACAACAAACTTGAAGCTCTCCGGCGTTTCACGCACCCACTTTTCAGCATTACGGGCTGGCTGAATCGCATAAAAGGACGCATCCACCTCGACCACCGGAAAATGCGCACTATACTCGGCAAGCTTATCCTTAGGCTTGATAGCTGGCGGATAAAGAGAATCATGATCTCCCCATCCGGTTACACCGATATAAATCATCCGAATATCCTCCTCTAAACCTATCATAGCACACCACCCGCTCCCTAATTATCCAGCAAGCTCCAGTAATCAGACGATAATCTGACATCAACGGCACTAATTGTCTTTTACACAAAAATCACCATTCAGTAAACTCAAAAGGAGGGGAACATAACACCACAAACAACTTCAGGAAGGAATGATATCATCATGAATACATTAGTCATCCTAGCACACCCAAACATGGCACAATCCAGCCTAAACAAACAAGTTATTGATGAATTAAACAAACAGCCGGAACAATTCACCATCCACAATCTCTATGAAACCTATCCCGACGAACAAATCAATATCGAAGCCGAACAAAGGTTAATCGAAGAACACGATTCAATCATTCTCCAATTCCCTATCTATTGGTACAGCTGCCCATCCCTCTTAAAGAAATGGATTGACGAAACCTTCGCCTTCAACTGGGCATACGGACCGGAAGGCCATGCCTTAGAAAATAAGCCCTTCGCCCTCCTCGTCACAACAGGAGCTGACGCGACCCAATACGAAGCACCAGGCGAAACAATCGAAGACATTCTACTGCCCTTTAAAATGACCTTCCACTATACGAACGCTGACTACAAAGGCTTCTACACCATTTATGGCCCAACCACCACAAAGGAAGCGGTCGAATCAGCCGCTCGGTTTGCGGGTAGGATTTGATTGTTTGATGATGGCTATACTTTGGCCAGGTTTTGGTGGGCTTTCTCCGGCCTTACCATACACCTGCCAATTCATCACAATCAAGTAGGAGGGAGTGTTCCCGAACAACCCCTCACACCATCGGGTATATGCGGTTCAAAGATATCTAACGAAAAATTCCCGTGAAGACCTTGTAGATTATTGAGCCCTTGAGTTGTTCTTAATTCTTCTACGAAAAGATGTGAAGAAGTCTCAACATAACCTGACTTCTCCCATTGCCTTCAAGCTCAGGACCTTCAACCCTACCTAGACAAATAAAGAATCTGACTCCGTTAGTCTACCAGAATCAGATTCTTTGCGATTAAGTGCGGCACAGCCTAGACAAACCTTTCTACATCGTGGTGTCTAGTTAACAGTTGAATGAGCTATGCTCTTTATATAATTGAACAGAAATTCCTTATCGTTCTACTTCTAGAAAACAAATTTCGTTCCAACTTATTTCTTTCGATTTATCCTTATTTTTGACCTTTACTTTTTCAGATTCTACTTTAACTAATGTTCCTTCCATCATCCTATGGTCATTGGTTTTCACTTTAATATCCTTACCCAAATAATGTTTCAGATGCATATGAAGTGAAAGCCCAAAGAATAAATTGACTAATTCAGGGTTCTTTGAAACAAAGTCCCCAAAGTTCAGGACCATTTCTCTTCTCGTAGTCCGATCTGCATGAAGAAACTCTTGTTCATCATGTTTATGGTGTTTCGTTATTTTGACTCGTGAGGACGGGAAAAACCATCTAAGACAATCTCGAAAGAACCGTTTGAATTTCCGAAAATATTTTCTAAATCTCGAGATCTTTACTCCTCTAGTATTTCGATTCTCATCCAACTTTTCCTTAGCATGATGTTTAGATTCTTCCTTTGAAATTGATATAAGCCTCTCATACAAAATAAATACATCATTCCCTAGTACGTTTAGTTGGATAAAATTCCTGCCTGCTGTAACGAATGTTCCCGTTATCTCTACTCCAACTTCTCCTAAACAAGATTCTTTATCTTCAGATTTGCTATCTCCACATTTCAATTTTACTTTTATACATACGCCCTCAAGCTGAAGGAAATGCAGTTGCAGCTGCCTCGTATTATCCGGATTACTCTCATTCCCTAGAGAACGAAGCAAATCATTTGCTGCTTCAATGCAACGTTGCAGCACTTCTAGTTCATCAGGTGGAAGCGGACTATTGGGAGAAGTAAATCGTTTAGTTGGAATTTTTTTGGGACAATCACATGGGCATTCAGCATAATCAACACAAGGACAGTTTATACTTTGACAATTAGGACATTTGTTCATTTCAAATCATCCTTATCAACCTTACCAGTTTTTAGTTGAAGCGGCTTCAATAGTTCGGTTTTATCCTTTAGAACCCGCATGATACCCCACATCCCTAATTCAATATCCCATCTGATTAGACCTGAACGATATAAATAATCTCCTGCTTCCCGTAATAAACCGCCAGCGCCGTAGAGTAATTCAAAATTATCGTTCGAACCTACTGTGTTGAAACCATCAGCAGATATAATAGAAGAATTCATATCCTCCCGGCTTCTGAAGAATTTATGGCCATGGATGGTAAAAGTATGCGTCCTAGGCTTATCAGAAGGAAATACAAACCGAAACGTCACTGGATCCCCAGGATAGGCTAAAAATAAAGGTGTAGCCGGATCTCCATTCTCTTTTCTTGAACTGAATACTTTATACACTTCGTTAGGATGATCTATACGATGATGGAACCTCTCTGTACGATAGTTGAACCCTCTTGAACCTTGATCTTCAGGATCCGCTAATTCTTCTTCTGGCTCAACAAAAAGCGGTTCCGGATCAATGATTAGTTTTCCCTTCTTATCAACAAGTCTTACCCCATCATGCATTAAGAGAGCAAACTCTCTAAATTCATATAATAAAGGATTTGAAATAACAACTTGGCTGCCTGTATATACTTCCTCTCTCGTCATTGGGTCTAGATAATTCGATCCCCTAGGCTCTGCAATCAGCATGCCAAAAGCTCCATGATGGCGATGATTTCGAACATCTGCCATATCCCAAAGATTGGCTGATCCAAAGTCGCGGTCGATATACCAGTGATAGGTTATACTTTGCCCTGGAGCGATGGTCTGGTCATGATTAAACCCAACCGTTGCACCATCCGAATACCTTACATCGTATATCACATGTTGAGCATGCAGGGATATACGCTTTGATGGAGGAAATGGAGCATTTACGGGCACAAACGGATATCCATGTCTTTTCTCATGATGGAAGTGGTCTTCCAATCGATTATGAAGGGTTATTTCTACCCATTCACCGGTATTAGCCCGAATAATAAGAGGCTCTGGGTTTATATCCCCTTTCAAGATTTTGGGCACATCATCTTTATGGGCGAAGATAATGCCATAAGGATCGTGATCCCCAGCATCGTTATACTGGATCGAAGTATTTAATGCAACGACTTCATACTTTCGAACTGCAACATTAGGCGGGTATGGCTGTTTCGGTTGTTGAGCGATTGGAGGTTTCTTCCCAGTTGGGCTTGGTAAAGGTTCTTCTCGCTTTGGAGGCGGCTCCCTATCTGGCAGCGGAATCAAGTGCGGTACCTTCTTTTCAAATGTCCTAAAAATTCCCCAGTTGCCTAACCAAATGTCATCAATACTTCCGTAATGATAGAGCATGTCGAAGTCGCCTTCCCCTTCGATATTAAATTCCAAGGTAAACGAATCGGCTATGACAAGATGTTGCTGCTGATCGATTTCTGAATCTAAATCCAGTCTTTCTCTATGCCAGCGCTGGCGATGAAGATTAAAGCTATGCGATTCTTCATGCGCCCCTTGAAGAAGACGAATACGAACAGGATCTCCATTATAGGTTTGTAACATCGGCGTTACAGGGTCACCATGGATCCAAGAACTAAACACATAAGCAGGATCGCAATCCGGCTCTTTTAAACGGAACTGAATGGGTTCATTTCGGTAATTAACTCCCATTACTCCTGGATCATCGGGGGACCCTGGAAACGGAGGCGGATTTAGAGGACAGCCGTCTTTATCAAATAGCAGGGCAAAATCCTGTACAAATAAATTCAGCTCACGAAAATCTGGTATTAATGGATTTATGATGGTTGCCTGAGTTCCTGATTTAATCTCCTTTCCTGTGTGTGAATCTAAGAATCTTGAACCTCTTGCTTGTACATTAATACTTGCAAAAACACCATGCTGCTGATGCTCGTTAGCAAATAGATGATCATGCCAAAAGGTCGCTTTTAATTCAACATCAGCAAACCATTGGTAACGGATCGTTTCACCCGGAAGAATCCCCGAATCATAGTTCCAGCCAATATTGGCTCCATCTGCTACAAGAACGTCAAATTTAACAAAGTGAACATGCATGCCTGCCTCATAGGTTCGATTCACTAATTGGAAGGCATTTCCACCAATTGTTTCAGGTAATTTATTGGTGAATTTAAAATGAATACATTCACCCGCATTTGCCCTTAAAACAAGTGGTTCTGGTGCCTTTCTTCCCGCAAGTACATCCGCTTCATCTTCTGCCAACACATATAATCGGCCTTCCGGATCATGCCATCCTTGATTATTATAAATAATCGGCATTTGCATCAAGACAACATGAAATTCCCTTTCAGGTGTTACATTCGGTATACATGGATTAACAAATACCGCTCCCGGCTGGGCATTTGGTGCGAAAGAATTCTTTTCAATCCTAGTGGCTTCTCTTCCTCCCACAATCCCAAGTGGCGGACGTGGCGCTTTTGATCCAACAATCCCGGGAATAAATCCTGGAAATCCTGGTTTCTCCGGCGTCGGCCTTGGAGGCAATGGTCGGCCAGGCAATGGTTGCAGTGCCTTAATGGGTAAACCATTCGGATAACATTGACTGCCATCCTGTAAGGTATCAAAATTACGTTGCATTCCCCACATTCCCTCACCAAAGTGTGGATAAAGATGACAGTGTATAATCGCATCGCCCATTGCACCTTGTAAGCTTCCTGCCCCATAAAGAGGAGAAACCGTATAATGAGTTTGCGGGGAAATGGCCTGTACATCGACTAGCTCCGAGTCCACATCTGTTGGTTCAAATAACCATTGATGGACATGGTAATGAAAGGAATGCGTTTCTTGGACACCGGCATGAACCAGCCTGATCTTGATTGGATCTCCAACATAAGCTCGCAGGATAGGAGTATCAGGATCACCGAACACCCATGAATCATGATGGACCTCTTCACCTTCACAATCCGGACAAACGACCCCCTCCTGAATCAATCTCATCCTATTACGCATCGGCTCAGCGCGATAATTGATTAAATGTGTTGCTTCTGGCTGAAGAGTGTGGGGACTAATAGGTGCTTGTCCTGTTAAATCATCCACTTCCATTTCATCATGGAAAAACCAGCCGAATTCTCGAAAGGAAGGAAGCAGCTTGTTATGCACATCAGCGAAACAACCGCTTTCAATCGGCTTACCTGTAATAGGATCCGTCCACCAAGAGCCTCTCGGTTCTACGAAAAGAGCGCCAAATAAGCCATGTACATTACTGCCTAATTCACTTGATAATGTGTTGCCTAAATCTGAAAAGAAATGAACTCCTTCCTTATGAACTTTCCACTTATAAATGATTTTTTCATTTGGTTCAACGGTCGTGTCTGGATTTATCCCAACAAAGGCCCCATCAGAAGTAAACACTTTATATTCAGCATTTTGAATGTGCATGGAGGTATTAAACGGGAGTTTGTTTTCAAAGGTGACTTCAATATCATCGCCTTCATTCGCACGAATCACGAGTGGCTCTACTAAATCGACGGGAGTAAATGGATGATATTTCACCTTTTTTTGTACAATGTTCTCATTTTCCTTCAGAACATACATCATGCCATCGGGGTCATGATCACCAAATTTATTCACAACCATACGAACTGATATGGCCACAATGTGAAAATGTCTAATCATCATCTTCTCCCCTAATATCAGGTATCACCGGTTTACCTGGTATTTGAATATAAAAAACCTCAATACTATCAATATGAATATTAAACGTTTCCCCATCTAACTCGTTAACATTGGTCACCTCAGCTTTTATGACTACATAATCACCAACAACATCCATAATCTTGCCGATAATCAAGAATGGATAAGAAGCCAAGATGATAAGTGCACGCCTTTTTTTGTGCTCTTTAAATTCACGGGTAACATGAGCTTGTCTAACAGCATTAATATCATCAACTTGACTATTTAGTTGCTTTGATAAAGTATCTTTATCCAAAGAATCACATCCTAGCTTAAAAGTTTTGTATTATACAATCGGTATTACTCGTTTAGGGTCAAAAAGGCTGATGCTAACGATATGTTCAATCGGAAAACATAATGGTGTTGGAAATGTGTAAAAGGGCGCATTATGCATCTTAATAATTGGCTTGTCCATTGTAATGAAACCATTATCAACCTTCGTTACTTCCCCCGTGAAAATCGGTCTGAACGTTTGACCGAGAATATTAAGTTGACTGCTTTTCAATACAAGTAAAACATTCTTGTTCTCAAATTCTACGAATAGTTGATTTCCATCAATCATTTTTTCTGCCAAAACCATCTCTCCCTTCCTTCTATATAGTATGAATATTCAAATATATGGAAACAAAAATGAAATTAAATAATGAATTACCCCAATCAAAATAAAGGTTCTTCACAAAAAAAGATCAACTTACATTGATCTTTTTACTTTTCTTTACTGAAATGCCCCTTTTTCACCTTTGCTATTAAGCGTTGAAAATAAGAAATAAATCTTCCCTGCCTCACATAATTTATATTGTTGATGGATATTTCATGTTTTTTCTTATCCTTTATTTGAATTGAGCCGTTATGAATATTGGTCATCTTGCCTTTAATCGTATTGCCGGCCATTATGGTCACTCTTGTGCCTAGCCATAACGTTAAATTGGTATTTAATGATTCCTCAAAAAACTGCTGTTTCAAGATTTCTTTACCCGAAACAGTTTCACCGAAGTTCGTCAATATTCTTCGTCTCAGCTCCACATCATAAATGACATGTTGATGTCCGCTTGGTAGATCTGGAATTCCAAAAGGAGTTTTAGCAGAATGAATCGCATGATACGGAATCCAAATTCGCGTGAATAAAGTTTTTATCATAACAAAATTTCTACCTACAATATTCACTTTACCTACCGTCTTAATGACCTCATGTCCATCTCTTGAAAAGACCTCAACTAGCTGGTTTTTTTTATGTTTAAAAAACTTCAATAACATCATTTGCTTTTTATGATGCGGAAGATAACTTCCCAGGTTCTGCAGATTAACGCCATGAATATATTCTTGCAGCATTTTCAACTCATACAAGGGCAATGAACTTGCAGGGGAGGTAAAGCGATCTTCCTGTTTTAATTCAGGATGTTGATTTTCATACCTTTCATTGTTACTCATGTTTATCCTTGTTCCTTTCCATCCTTATTCTTCGTCAATTAGTTATTAGACATTACCTGAATAAGCCCAGAATTTCATTCAAAGGAGCCAATACTATGAGCCTATTAATCATATTGATTACTGCAAGCTACTTCATTGTTTGTTTTGTTTCTTATTCCTTCCTATATAAAGTTAGAAATTTAATTGGATATCATCTTGGGATGAATCTTGCTATGTCGAGTAGTGGAGTAATGGGGATTGCCGTCGGAACGGTCCTTGGTTTTACTTTTCCGGGTTATTATACTGAGGTCACAATTTTCACTACAGCTATTGCTATGATTATTGGGGCATTTTTTGGCGCATTGGTGGATTATCAAACATTACTTTCTGGTATTTCAAGCGGGTTAATGGCTGGAATAATGGGTCCCATGATTGGGGTTGTTGCAGATTTAGGCCTTATCACATTTTCAACGGTTCTGGTATATTTCACATTCGGTCTGCTGTGCTTTTCCATCCGTTCCTAAGGTAAGGATATTGGACTTAGATACGTTAAAATAGACACAAGAATAATAATAGCCATCATAAGGAAGAAATCTAGCATAATTAGTTTTCTTGAATCTGCATTCTTATGTTTTTTTATCGCTGTGCGTATTAGAGCAGCTATAATGATGACGAAAATTACTAGAACCACTTTCGACAGCAAGACAATTCCCCAGCCTGATAATAATTGCTCAAAGCTTGAAAGAAATGCAATGCTTGCAAAGAAACCTGTTATCGATAAAATAACCATACTCATTAGGGCGAATCTTGAAAAAAGCGGTATAAAGGATTGGACATATAATCTTTGTTTTCTCCAAAAGACAATGATAAAGGTGAGACCAGATGCCCAAATGGAGGCTGCCATTAGATGAATACTATTACTCAGTACTAAAGCAGACGATGGCTCAAATTCAAGTGAATGACCATTCAAACTTTTAGCCAAAAGAAGAATCATCACCCATCCAAGATCACACCATTCATTCCGGAACAAAACAATAAAACCAATTAGAGAAACTAAAAGAGAAACGAGCCACATCAAACCAAAATTAGTGCCAAACGGAAAGTCCGTAGCGAATGATAAGCCTTGATCGGTAAAAATATTTAATTGAATCAATATCACTGATAGTAATCCAACAAGATGTAGCATTTGAAGCACAATTCCCCAAAATAAATACTTCTTCTTCAGATCTGTGGAGTAATCTTTAATATACCTCCACCAAAATACCCAACCAATGATCAATAATAGGCCTATATAATAAATAGCTCTCATCATATAAATGAGCCATTCTGTTAAATTGACATCAGCTAATGTAAATTCTGAGTCAGAGCCAGCATCTGCCTTCATGGCGTTTTCTTCACTGCTTGGTTGCTGCGGCTCAGGTTCCATCATTGTTCCATGCCTATCCATTTGGGCCGTTGGATTCACATCAATTACATTAAAATGATACGCACCTCTTATAGGATGACCATCATTAGATGAAACTGCATAGTATTCGACCTTATAAATCCCCGTCCCTAACTCTGGGAGTTCTAACGCAATTTCTTTCTGATTATCATTCAACCGAGGCAGATTGCCTGTTACCTTCTGCTGCTTTTCATTGGTTACCTTTATTGAGGCAAGCTCTCTTTCAACTTTTTTATCAAACGTAATTACAACCTCTTTGGGCGGTGTTTCTAATTGACTATTAGGGACAGGAGATTCCTTAACAACAAAAGAATGTCCCAGTACTTTGTCAGAACTCATAAATAATAAGAATGAGGTGAAAAAGAGAAAAATAATGAACAGTTGTTTGAATTTAATCATCATAATACCCCCTATCTGGAAAGACCTTAAAAAACGTTTTCCTCCTCACTAAGCTGCTTTTCCCATAAATTAAGTTGGAGAATTCTGCTTTCTACCAGACATTCATTCACCCATATTTATTCATAGGCTCTGTCAACATGATGATTGACACAAACGGACCCCTTCAGGTTATTTTCGTTCTGCAACATCGGTTTGATCTTTCCTTACAGCTGCTCTACAACAGTCGATTTCATCACATGAATGAAGGAAAACAATCAATAAATCTTAACAAGCAGAACCAATTTAGAAAGCAGACTTCAATGATATTGATTTAAGCAACAGACCGATTTGCACTGAACAAAGATGGCATCCTTCCCGATTCGTATACTATTCTATATGATCTCAAATTCATCCTATTCACAATGGAGGACACCACCAAATAATCGACGATACCAGAGACAACAACCAACGCATTACATTGGACTAACCAATGCTCAAGCTAGACGCACACATTAGATAAAGGGTGCATCTTTATTCAAGAAAACACAAAGATCTCCCTTCTATTTGATAAAAGAGGTTTCGACTAAATATTTATCTTGATGAACTCTGCCTTCATTTAACCAGTGAATCTGACTGATTTTATCTTTCAAAATCGTTACAATCACTCCGTTCTCCTTTAAAAGATCAATATAATCAATACCAATATTATGAATTTCCCCTTTGATTTTATTGTCTTCTGCACAAAGAGTCGTTTCAATTTCTACTTCATGGCCTTTAAGTTCGATTAATTTAAAATTCATGGAGTCTGTTAGTCCTGCTAAATTAATCTCAAAAAAATGTCCGCAGTCAACACAGTCAAAGCGTGGAAAATGAACAGGAATTCGATATCGCCCTTTCATGATAGGATGGTTTTGATTCCTTCCACGTTCACCACAATAACAATGCTCAGATTTCAAACTTATAACCTCCTTCCCCATTTTATTATTTCAATATATGTAATAAACTGACTCTTTGAAAGGGATTAGTGCACAGGATGATACCCATATCTTAGATTCAATTCCCATACAACAGACTATTGAGAATCACAGCAAATGACTATAAATTTGCCTAACCAATCAATAATAAGTTAGGCAAATAAATCTCCACAAAAAAAGAAGACAGCGTCAGCTGTCTTCTCTTCTTTCATTATATTAAACTCCCTTATATGCTGCTTTCAAAATGTCTTCTAGCTCAGAGATAAGCGGCAATTTAGGGTTGGCTGTTGTACATTGGTCTTCAAATGCACGTTCTGCCAAGCGGTTTAGTTTGCTGTCTAGTTCATCTTTTTGTACGCCTTGGCCTTTCATGCTCATGTCAATGTCGAGTGATTTACCGAGTTCGATAACGGCATTCACTAGAGAATTGACGCCTTCTTCTGTTGTAGAAGCAGGGAGTCCGAGCATTCTGGCGATTTGTGCATAGCGTTCATCTGCGCAGTAGCTTTCGTATTTAGGGAAGAGGGCGTGCTTCCTTGGACGAATAGCGTTGTAGCGGATGACATGCGGCATTAGGATGGCGTTGGCACGGCCGTGCGGAATGTGGAATTCTGCTCCGATTTTGTGTGCAAGGCTGTGGTTAATGCCGAGGAATGCGTTAGAGAATGCCATTCCGGCCATGCAGGATGCGTTATGCATTTTTTCACGTGCTTCTTCATCCTTGTTGTTATCATAGGATGCTTTCAAGTATTTGAACACGAGGTCGATTGCTTTTAGGGCAAGACCGTCTGTGTAGTCACTCGCCATTACGGATACATAGGCTTCAATCGCATGAGTTAGTACGTCCATACCTGTGTCAGCCGTGATGCTTTTTGGTACGGTCATGACGAATTGAGAGTCGATGATGGCCACATCAGGTGTTAAAGCGTAATCCGCTAATGGGTATTTGACGTTTGTTTCTTTGTCTGTGATAACCGCAAATGGTGTTACCTCTGATCCTGTACCGGATGTAGTTGGGATGGCAACGAATTGCGCTTTTCCACCTAGTTCTGGATATTTGAAGGTACGTTTACGGATATCCAAGAATTTTTGTTTGATGCCGAAGAAGGTTGTTTCAGGCTGTTCATAGAAGAGCCACATTCCTTTTGCAGCATCCATTGCGGAGCCTCCGCCGATGGCGATGATGACATCCGGCTGGAATGCATGCATTAATTTAGCGCCTTTGAATACTGTTTCATCACTTGGGTCTGGTTCTACATCTGAGAACATTTCTACCGCTTCAATGCCTTTGTTTTTACGTAAATATTCTTTAACAATGTCTATATATCCGAGGCGGACCATCCCTTCATCGGTTACGATGAAGGCACGTTTGATACGTGGCATTTTGGCCAAGTATTGTGTAGAATATTTTTCGAAATAAACTTTAGGCGGCAATTTGATCCATTGCATGTTATTGCGGCGTTGAGTCATTTTCTTCACATTGATTAAGTGAGTTGCAGATACGTTCTCTGATACAGAGTTATTTCCGTAAGATCCGCAGCCTAGTGTCAGGGAAGGAATGAAGCCGTTGTAGATGTCACCGATACCGCCTTGTGCAGATGGAGCATTGACGATAATACGGCAAGCTTTCATTCGTTTTCCGTATTCCATTTGTACATCTTTATCTGTGCTGTGAATAACAGCAGAGTGGCCAAGACCGCCAAGGTTGAGCATGTTCATGCATGTTTGGTAGCCTTCCTCAGTAGAGTTTACTCGAATGCAGGCAAGCACTGGGCTAAGTTTTTCTCTTGATAGCGGGTAATCAGCACCTGCTCCTTCAAGTTCAGCAATCAATATTTTTGTATCAGCTGGTACTTTAAAGCCTGCCATAGCTGCGATTTCAGCTGCAGGTTTACCAACGATGCCAGGGTTTACGGCACATGTATCTTTATTAATTACTAGTCGTTCTAGTTTTTTCAATTCAGTTGCATTGACGAAGTGGCAGTTATTGAGGATGAATTCATTTCTTACTTCATCATAGATTTCCGTGTCAACGATGATGGCTTGCTCTGAGGCACAAATCATTCCGTTATCAAATGTTTTAGAGAGGATGACATCATTAACGGCACGTTTGACCTTAGCTGATTTTTCAATATAACAAGGGACATTTCCTGGGCCAACGCCAAGTGCTGGTTTACCAGTAGAGTATGCAGATTTGACCATGCCAGCTCCGCCTGTTGCTAATACAAGCGCAACATCCTTATGGTTCATAAGCTGTTTTGTTGCTTCAATGGAAGGCTTCTCAATCCATTGAATACATCCTTCAGGAGCTCCTGCCTTGACTGCTGCATCGTGTAAGATTTCTGCTGCTCGCTTAGAAGACTCTTGCGCAGATGGATGGAAGGCGAAAATAATTGGGTTACGCGTTTTGATAGAGATCAATGCTTTGAACATCGTGGTAGAAGTAGGGTTTGTAACTGGTGTTACACCTGCAACGATTCCCACAGGCTCAGCGATTTCAACAACGCCTGTTTGCTCATCTTCATTGATGACTCCGGCTGTTTTGTTGTATTTAATGCTGTGCCAGATGTATTCAGTTGCAAATATGTTTTTGATGCATTTATCTTCGTAGATTCCGCGGCCTGTTTCTTCCACTGCCATTTTTGCTAGCGGCATATGCTGGTCAAGACCTGCGATGGACATTTGATGAACGATTTCGTCAATTTTCTCTTGATCAAAGGTTTCGAGCACATGTAGAGCTTCTTTCCCTTTCACAACCAATTCATCAATCATTTCCGTTACAGATAGGACTTCTTCAATTTCTCTTTCTTTAATAGCCATGGATAGTTCCTCCCTATGGAATACTCTTTCGGGGCAATTATTGTCCCTCATGGTCAATTACTGTCCCTTTCAGACTAAAAAATATAACCTCATCTGATACTTTTATTTTATCTGAAAAATCATCGTTTGTCTTTGGCAATTTTGTGAAACATTTCACAAAGATAGGAGCTCAATCACTTTCTTTCCGTAATATCAGGAAGAAATGTTAAAATTAGTGTGGAATACCACAATCACAAGCAATATATGTACAGAAAGGAGATTTCTATGTATAAGAAAGCATTGCTCTCCATTCCGCTCCTCTTCTTATTAGGGGCATGCTCCTCTGATGAAGAAACGAACACTGCAAATGTGACCGAAGAAGAACGGATTTACCAAAATAACTGCGCCTCCTGCCACGGCAAGACGCTGGAAGGCTATGCAGGACCTGAACTTGTGAACATTGGCACCAAAATGGACAAGGATGAAATACTTGAGATGATCAATAAGGGCGGACGGGGCATGCCTGCAGGAATCATTAAGGGTGAAGAGGCTGAGAATGTCGCAGCATGGCTGGCCGAGAAAAAATAAATACTTTGCATGCAGTGCAAACTCTGATGATTAAACGGGGCATATCAATGTCCCGTTTTGTTGTTCCTGTTTACATTTCTTTCGTTATTATCTTTACTTTCTTTAGTTACAAATGGTTTTCTCCAAGCTTTGTGCCTCCTATAATTAGCCTTGTTCCGGAATCAAGCTGTTCAGCCACAATCAATATTGTGAAGTTATTCACATTAACTGGAGGTATTCATCAATGAATCTATTTGATATTTTTAAAACCACCTTATCAGATTCAGCGTTCATCGGTGCGATTGCATCTACTGTCCTAATCATTCTGTTAGGTTTCTTCTTAAGAAAAAAAGAAATTTTCTCCTCTCAGGTTAGCAAGCTCCTCAGTAATGTTGTATTAACGGTAGCTTTACCTGCTCTTGCGTTTAATGCCTTTATGCAGGATATCAATCCTGAAACCTTAAAGCAGGGCATGAACGTACTCATTTGGGGAATTGCCATTTACATTATTTTAATCTTTATCTCTAAGCCTTTCTTCCTTCGCTATCATGCAGACAAGCAAGACACATTGCGTGTATTGACGATTTTCGGCTCCACTACCTTTTTTGGTATTCCAATTGTCAGTGCCATTTATGGTCCTGTCGGAGTTATGTTCAGCTCCATTTTCAATATCGGGTATCGTATCTTCCTTTATTCTTATGGATATATCAAAATGAGCGGCTTGAAAATGGAACTGAAAAATATTAAAACGATGTTCCTTAATCCGATTGTCATTGCGACATTCGCTGGTCTTTTCATCTGGATCTTCCAAGGCTATATGCCGCAGGTGACTGTTGCAACAGCTGAAGGAACTGCCGCTTCAGTGGCGTTCTTGCGAATTGACCAAACAGCTATCTGGCTATATAAGCCAATGACCTACTTAGCTAATATCGCTTCTCCGCTTGCATGGCTTTCCATCGGGGCAACTTTAGGGGAAATCAGCTTTAAATCAGCCGCATCTTGCAAAACTTCTTGGTACTACAGCTCCATTAAAGTATTGCTCGTACCAGCGATCAATATTGCTTTCCTTGCTGTTTTGACAGTAACGAACATTCTGCCTGTCAGCTTTGAAGCTCTTGCAACAATTGTTATCATGATGGCTACACCTACGGCAACAGTTGCAGCTGCTTATGCCATCAGCTTTGATAAAGAGGCCATTATGGCATCAAACGCCTCGCTTCTTTCTACCATCACAGCTGTTCTGCTTACGCCATTTTGGATTATTATTCTTGAAATCATCAATAAGGTTGGTCTTTTCTAATAAAGCCCGACCATAAAAGGAGATAAAACCATGATTAAAATTGCCTGTTATGGAGTTCGTCCTAACGAAGTCCCATTCTTCCATAAGCTGAATAAATATAACTATGAGCTTACCTTAATTGAAGATCTATTAACTCATCAAAATGTGGATACAGCAAAGGGACATGATGCTGTCCTTTTACGAGGAAATTGTATTGCTGATGAAATCAATCTAAAGAGATTGTCCCACTATGGAGTTAAATACGTATTTACCAGAACGGTTGGCTACAATCACATTGATTTGAAGGCAGCAAAAAAATACAACATGCCAGTGGCACACGTCCCATCCTATTCACCAAATGCGATTGCTGAATTAACCTTAACGCTCGCTATGATGCTTCTGCGTCGTACTGCTTATACAACAGTTAGAACTGCTCACAAGAACTTCCTTGTAGATAGCACGATGTTCAGCAAAGAGATTCGCAATTGCACAGTCGGTATCATTGGTACAGGCCGCATCGGCTTAACTGAAGCGAAATTATTTAAAGGCCTCGGGGCAAATGTAGTAGGCTACGATATTTTTGAAAATGAAGCTGCTAAAGAAGTGTTAACCTACATGGATTTAGACTCCTTATTGCAAGCCAGCGATATCGTAACGATCCACGTCCCTTACATCCCTGGCCAAAACGAGAACATGATCAACGAAGAATTCCTTTCAAAAATGAAGCGCGGCTCCATTCTAATCAATACGGCTCGCGGTGAATTACAAGATAACAAGGCAATCTTAAAAGCACTAGAAAGCAATCATCTAGACGGTTTCGGCACAGATGTCTTTGCTAACGAAACAGATATCTTCTTTAAACAGTTTGAGCCTTGGCACTCATTCCCGGACCCGACTGTTCAAAAACTAGTGGAAATGTATCCGCGTGTCCTTGTTACGCCTCATGTGGATCCAATACGGATGAAGCTCTTTCTAACATGATTGAAACAAGCTTCAATAATTTCTACGCCGTATTAACGGACGGCCAAGCAAAGCATGAAGTACCTATGACCGCATTTGCTTAATTGAACTTCGACCATCCCCAAAAAAGGGCTGCCCCAACAGTCAGTGAAGATTGATTGTTGGAGCAGCCCTTTCTCATTAACAAAAAATTCAATATAATTCCATTTATTCATTCTGCTAAAGAGTCATTTATGCTAAAATAATACCCAGTTTAACACCCACTTTCATAAATAGGAGTTGACCAATTAGATGAAAAAAGGGCTGCTGACAGCACTTAGCTTATTGCTCTTCCTGCTAGTCTCTGCTTGTGGAGAGCATGAAGCAATTGATCGGGAAACACAGAATATCAAGAAAATGGTCCATGATTACAGTGTTGGAAATTCGGATGATGAATCTGCTTCCATCACATCGAAGGAACTTCTTGTAAAGGGTGAGGATAAAGAAACAGTGTATGACCTTCCAGAGGATGAGTTTTTTGTATCAATCGCACCATTTATCACCAATACCCACCCTTGCACCAATCACAGCTTAACCGGCTGCCAAGGAGAATTAGCTGAAAAGGAATTCAATTTATACATACAAGATGAGGAAGGTCATGTAGTTATGAATGAAACCAAGAAGTCATACAAAAATGGTTTCATCGATTTATGGTTGCCCCGTGATCAAACCTATACAGTGAAGATTGAATTTGATGGGAAAACAGCCATATCTGAGCTCTCCACTTTTGAAGGCGACAATACTTGTATTACAACCATGCAGTTATCGTAAAATTTACTCTTCCTGTCATTTGCCAAAAACGATACCCTCGCTCTAGAACTTGGTTCGTTTTTCACCTTCCCTCTTCTGACAGCCCTTTCTATTGTCTTCACAAAGATAGCTCCGATCGATAAATGGATGCAGCTTATCCATTTATCAAGCGGAGCTATTTCTAGTAAGGAAAACTTCTCTTCGTTCCTCTGATTGCTATGCTTCTTCGTCTCTCGTCATTTCCTTGAGGGTAGTCTTATAAATAGACTGACCTATAATGTGAAATAGAAAAAGCCTTGGTAAACAAGTGTCTACCAAGGCTTTTTATACGATATTAACCGATGGAACCTTCCATTTCAAAGCTGATTAGGCGGTTCATTTCAACAGCATATTCCATTGGCAATTCTTTTGTGAATGGCTCAATGAAGCCCATAACGATCATCTCTGTCGCTTCTTGCTCAGAGATTCCGCGGCTCATCAGATAGAATAATTGTTCTTCAGAAACCTTGGAAACCTTCGCTTCATGCTCAAGGGAGATATTATCATTATGAATCTCATTGTATGGAATTGTATCTGAAGTAGATTCATTATCCATAATGAGTGTGTCACACTCGATGTTAGAGCGTGCGCCGTCCGCTTTCTTGCCGAAGTGGACAATACCGCGGTAGGTTACTTTTCCGCCTTGTTTAGAAATAGATTTCGAAACAATTGTGGAAGAAGTGTTTGGCGCCAAGTGCATCATTTTCGCACCTGCATCCTGATGCTGACCTTTACCAGCGATTGCGATAGACAAGGTCATGCCGCGTGCGCCTTCGCCTTTAAGGATACATGCAGGGTATTTCATTGTAAGCTTAGAACCGATGTTTCCGTCAACCCATTCCATTGTTCCGTTCGCTTCAACAACGGTACGTTTTGTAACCAAGTTGTATACGTTGTTCGCCCAGTTTTGGATGGTTGTATAACGGCAGTAAGCATTTTCTTTCACGATGATTTCAACGACCGCACTGTGAAGGGAGTTTGTTGTGTAAACTGGTGCTGTACATCCTTCAACATAGTGCACAGATGCATCTTTATCAACAATGATCAATGTACGCTCGAATTGACCCATGTTTTCAGAGTTGATGCGGAAGTAAGCCTGTAATGGCGTATCCACTTTCACGCCAGGCGGTACATAGATGAATGATCCGCCTGACCATACTGCTGAGTTCAAAGCAGCAAACTTATTGTCAGATGGCGGGATAACCTTTGCCCAGTGTTCACGGAAGATATCTTCATTCTCACGGAGAGCCGAATCTGTATCCTTGAAGATAATACCCATTTCTTCGAGGTCTTCCTTCATGTTGTGGTAAACAACTTCTGATTCATATTGGGCAGAGACACCAGCCAAGTATTTTTGTTCCGCTTCAGGAATACCTAATTTATCAAATGTGCGTTTGATTTCTTCAGGTACTTCATCCCAAGATTTCTCTGATTTCTCAGATGGCTTAACATAGTACGTGATTTCGTCAAAGTTAAGCCCGTTAAGGTTACCGCCCCATTGCGGCATAGGCATTTTGTAGAAATGTTCAAGTGACTTCAAGCGGAAGTCAAGCATCCATTGCGGTTCGTTCTTCATGCGGGAGATCTCTTCAACGATCTCTTTTGTTAGGCCGCGTTTAGAACGGAAGATGGAAACGTCCTTATCATGAAAGCCGTATTTATAATCACCGATTTCAGGCATTTTTTTTGCCATTGATCGCTTCCTCCATTCTTTCTGGTTAAAGGAAATCCTCTAACCCGTGTTTTATTTATTCCTTCAGACCTTTTTCCATTGCCTTCCAAGCAAGTGTGGCACATTTGATTCGTGCCGGGAACTTATTCACGCCTTGGAGGGCTTCTATATCACCGAGGTCTAGATTATCTTCATCATAATCCTTGCCTTGCATCATATCAGAGAAAATGGAAGCGAGCTTCATTGCCTCATCCACACTCTTGCCTTTGATGGTTTGCGTCATCATAGAAGCAGAGGACATGGAGATGGAACATCCTTCACCATCAAACTTTGCATCCTTGACAATGCCATCCTCCACCTGAAGAGTTAAGTGAATTCGATCTCCGCAAGTTGGATTATTCATGTCAATCACTAGGCTATCCCCTTCAAGAGACCCTTTATTGCGAGGATTCTTATAGTGATCCATGATTACTTGTCTGTAAAGGTTATCTAAATTATTAGAAGCCATTACTGAAATACTCCTTTGTTTTAACGAGTCCTTCGGCCAAGCGGTCGACGTCTTGTTCTGTGTTGTATAGATAGAAGCTTGCCCGTGCCGTTGACGAAACATGTAACCATTTCATTAATGGCTGTGCACAGTGATGTCCTGCTCTGATAGCAATACCCTCTGAATCCAGAACGGTAGCAACATCATGCGGATGGACATCATCAAGATTAAATGTAATAACGCCAGCTCTTGCTTCGGGGTTTTTCGGACCATAGATGGTGAGTCCTTCGATAGCCCCTAATTTCCGAAGAGCATAGGCAGCAAGCTTATGTTCATGCGCTTCGATATTTTCGAGTCCGATTTCATTCACAAAATCAATTGCAGCTCCAAGTCCGATTGCCCCAGCGATTATCGGCGTTCCCGCCTCAAATTTCCACGGAAGTTCTTTCCAAGTGGAGTCTTGCAATCCTACGAAGTCAATCATTTCTCCGCCGAATTCAACTGGCTCCATCTCTTCTAGATATTTTTTCTTTCCGTATAGGACACCGACACCAGTCGGCCCGCACATCTTATGAGCTGAAAAAGCGAAAAAGTCACAATCAAGATCTTGGACATCCACTTTAATATGCGGGGCACTTTGTGCTCCATCCACGACCATGACCGCACCGTTTTCATGGGCAATCTCCGCTAGTTCCTTCACTGGGTTGATAACGCCTAGAACATTGCTCACATGCATAACAGAGACGATTTTCGTGTTAGGTGTAATTACCTTTCTTGCTTCCTCAAGTGAAATCGTTCCGTCTTCCTGCAGGGGAATGTACTTTAAGGTTGCCCCTGTGGCCTTAGCTGTTTGCTGCCATGGAATGATATTGCTATGATGCTCCATCATGCTGATGACAATTTCATCTCCAGGCTTCAGGTTAGCTCGTCCATAGCTGACAGCAACCGTATTGATGGAGGTTGTTGTCCCTCTTGTGAAAACAACCTCCTCAATAGAATGGGCATTAATGAACTTTCTTACCTTCTCGCGCGCATTTTCATAAGCATCCGTCGCGATGGTTCCTAATGTATGAACACCGCGATGGACATTGGAATTATAGCGTTTATAGTAGTCTTCGATGGTCTGAATGACAGATAGCGGCTTCTGTGATGTCGCTGCACTATCTAGATAAACAAGTTCATGACCATTGACTTCTTGCTTAAGGATGGGAAAAAGCTCTTTAATATCAGGTCTTATCATTACTTAACTTTCCTTTCAATTACCTCAGTCAATTGTTTCTTAACTGCTTCTACAGGTAATTGATTAACAACAGGAGCTAAGAAGCCGTGAATGATTAAGCGCTCTGCTTCTGTTTTGGCGATTCCTCTGCTCATCAAGTAGTAAAGCTGAGTTGGATCGACGCGTCCAACGGAAGCTGCGTGACCTGCTGTTACATCATCTTCATCAATAAGAAGAATCGGGTTTGCATCCCCGCGCGCCTCTGGGCTAAGCATCAATACGCGTGATTCTTGAACCGCATCTGCTTTCGTTGCACCATGTTCAATTTTGCCGATGCCGTTGAAGATAGATGAAGCAGCATCTTTCATTACGCCATGCTTCAAGATGTAGCCATTAGAATGTTTACCGAAATGAATAACCTTCGTTGTGAAGTTCTGGATTTGGTTCCCTGTTCCGACAACGACTGTTTTTGTATCACCATACGCTCCATTTCCATGAAGATTTGTGATGTTTTCAGAAATCGTATTACCGTCATTCATCAAGCCAAGCGCCCATTCAACGCGGCCGTCATTCTCAACATATGCATTACGGTTGACATATGTTTGCATATCCTTAGATAGGGTATCCACTGCACCGTATTTTACTTGTGCGTTGTTTCCGACAATGACCTCAGAAATTAAGTTTCCAAGAACCGGCTTGCCGTCTGCTAAGGATATATAGTTTTCCACATACGTAACAGAGCTGTTATCCTCTGCAACGATCAACACGTGGTTATATAGATCTGCTTCTTTATTATCAATAACAAAGACTGCTTGAATAGGCTCTTCAATCACGACATTCTTAGGTACATACAAGAATACGCCGCCATTGAATAACGCTGCATGAAGAGCAGTCAATTTATTTGTTGTAACTGGAACACTCTTCGTCATGAAGTATTTTTGAACAAGCTCAGGATGTTCCTTTGCTGCAGCTTGAAGATTCATGAAGATAACGCCTTTTTCCTGAAGTTCTTTCGAAAGTGTCAGGTGTGCAGCTGTATGGTTTCTTTGGATATAGAGGCTTCTGTCCTCTGCTGGATTAAGCAAGCTTTTCACTTCATCAGCGAGCCCATCAAGATCAGCATACGGCTCACTGTCAACCGCGCTCACTTTCATATCCTCTAAATTCCATTTATCGATTTTTGTTTTATCTGGTTTTGGCATAGGAGTCACACTGGCTTCAGAAAGGGCTTCAAGACGAAGGCTTTCTAGCCAAGCAGGCTCACTATGTGCTTTTGAAAAAGAAGTGATTGCATCTTTTTCAATTGGTAACGTAGTTTCTGTTGTCATAATGATCCTCCTATTGCTTAAGCTTCGATTTCTACTGTTTCGTCTTCAATGCCTAGCTCTTCCTTAATCCACTCATAGCCTTCAGCCTCTAGACGCTGTGCAAGCTCTGCACCACCGGATTTCACGATCTTACCTTGCATCATAACGTGAACATAATCAGGTGTGATGTAGTTCAATAAGCGTTGGTAGTGAGTGATCATTAAGCATCCGAAGTCTTCGCCTCTCATTTGGTTGATTCCTTTAGAAACAACTTTAAGGGCATCGATATCAAGACCGGAGTCAATTTCATCAAGAATGGCAATAGCCGGCTCAAGCATCATTAATTGAAGAATTTCATTACGCTTTTTCTCACCGCCGGAGAAACCTTCATTGAGGTAACGCTGTGCCATATCTTGGTCCATTTCTAGAAGGTCCATTTTCTTATCCATTTCTTTGATGAATTTCATCAAGGAAATTTCGTTCCCTTCACCGCGTTTGCTGTTGATGGCAGAACGCATGAAATCAGCGTTTGTTACGCCGGAGATTTCGCTTGGATATTGCATTGCTAGGAATAGACCTGCTTTAGCGCGCTCATCAACTTCCATTTCAAGCACATCTTCGCCGTCCATTGTGATTGATCCGCTTGTTACTTCGTATTTAGGGTGGCCCATGATTGCAGAGGACAATGTAGATTTCCCTGTACCGTTAGGACCCATGATTGCATGGATTTCTCCACCTTTAACTTCAAGGTTAACACCTTTCAGAATTTCTTTGCCATCAATTGCAACATGTAAATCTTTAATTGTAAGTACTGAACCAGCCATACTTATACCTCCAATAATATAGTTATCTAAAGTTAGATTGTTTCTATTCTCAATTTATTCTCATTCCAATATTATAACAAATAGAATCTGGATTCAACTTTTTGAGCCCTTAAAAATCCTTGAAAAAACTACACTCTCCTGCCATAACAATTACTGCGTAAGGCTATTATAAAGTTAAATTATGAGAAAGAAAAGAACCAGCAATTGTATGCTGGTTCTTTCCCATTTTTCTATAATATCTTCTAAAATTAGAAGACTCGTCGATTCAGATCATTTACAATCTCATTACTTTTCAAATAACTGTCTTCTCGTCGTTCCTCTACTCGCATGCGCACATCTAACTTCTGGTTGTACACCTCATATCCAACTCCGTGCGCCTGCCTCATAGCCTTTTCCATTTCGTTCGTCACTCTGAGATGCAGCTGATTGTCAAAAATAATGAATCATCCCTTTCGAATTATTAAGTTAAGGTTATCACTTTATTAGAGAGCTCTCAATGTCTATATACCACGCTGAGCGATTGTTAAAAGTGATTTCGTCGATTTCTCAATGGAATTGCTTCATCATTCTGAGAAATGCCGGACGATATGTCTTATCAAGCAGGTATATATAATAGAAGAAAAAAGGTGCATTCCGAAATGAATCGGACATGCACCTTTTGTATTTTTTTATTCTGCTGGAATGACAGAACCTTTATATTCTTCATTGATGAAGTCTTTAATCTCATCGGATTTAAGGACTTCAACCAATGTCTTGATTGCTTCATTATCCTTATCTTCCGTACGAACCGCAATAATGTTCACGTACGGGTTATCTTCAGGACTTTCAAGTGCGATTGCATCCTCAGCTGGGACAAGATCTGCGTCAATCGCATAGTTGGAGTTGATTAAGACTGCATCGCCTTCATCATTATTGTAGACTTGAGTAAGCATTGGCGCTTCAATGTCTGTTTTAAATTTCAATTTCTTAGGGTTTTTCTCAATATCATCTACAGTGGCTTTCACTTTATTCACATCTTCCTTCAATGTGATTAAACCTTCTGCCTCAAGCATAGATAGGATACGGCCGTGGTCAGCAACGGAGCTGCTCATAATAATTTCAGCCCCTTCTGGCAGGTCATCTAAGCTGTCATATTTCTTGGAGTAAACGCCGATTGGCTCAATATGAATTCCGCCAGCATTAGCGAAATCATACTCATTCTCCTCAACCTGCTGCTCGAAATACGGGATGTGCTGGAAGTAGTTTGCATCAATGGATCCATCCGCTAACGCTTTATTCGGCATTACATAATCAGTGAATACTTCAATCTCCAAGTCAATGCCCTTTTCTTCAAGTAATGGCTTTGCCTTTTCCAAAATTTCTGCATGAGGAACATTAGATGCGCCTACAGTCAATTTCTTTGTATCCCCATCACCTGAACCTGAATCCTCTGAACTGCCGCAAGCCGCCAATATTAAAGTGAAGCAAAGTACTAAAATGAATGATAATTTCTTTTTCAACTCCATCTTCCTCCCTTAACGTTTATCCAGTTTCCTGGTTATGATATCTCCAATAAATTGGAGGATAAACACGATGATCAATACTAAGATGGTGGCCACTATTGTTACATCGGATTGTCCTCGGCTGAACCCTTCCAAGTAAGCTAAATTACCAAGTCCGCCTGCTCCAATCAACCCTGCCATCGCTGTATAGCCAACTAATGCGATTGCCGTTACCGTTATCCCAGACACAAGTGCTGGTAATGACTCAGGAATCAACACCTTCCAAATGATGGTGAACGAGGTTGCTCCCATCGACTTGGCAGCTTCAATAACCCCTTTGTCAATTTCTCTAAGTCCAATCTCAACCATTCTCGCATAAAATGGCGCCGCACCGATGATTAAAGCCGGCAGTGCCGCATTTGCCCCAATAATGCTTCCCACGAGGGCTTTTGTGAAGGGAATAAGCAGAACGATTAAGATAATAAATGGAATGGAGCGGAAAATATTCACAAAGGCGCCCACAATTCCATAGATGAATTTGTTTTCCCACAGATTTCCTTTTGATGTCAAGAACAACAGAAGGCCCAGGATAATGCCTAGGAAAAAGGTTGCTACTAAAGCGATTCCTGTCATGTATAGCGTCTCCATCGTTGCCTCTGAAATACGCTCCCACACGACATTTGGAAAATAGGTCTCCATCATTCTGAAATCACCTCCACACCGACGTCTTGATTATGGAGATACTCGATGGCTTTCGCTACTTCTGATTGTTCTCCATCCAGATGAATGAATAAGGTTCCATAGGAACCGTTTTGAGTTTGAGAGATTTTCCCTTGCATAATATTTACGTTAATTTGGTAAGAACGAATGACCTCAGAGAGCACTGGGGTTTCCGCTGACTCACCAATAAAGGATAGCTGAACAACCTTCCCTGTCGGATAAGCTTCAAGCATGTGCTCAATCGTTTCCTTCGTTTCCTCTGGCTCTGTCACCTGCTGAACAAATCGCTTCGTAATAGGTGCTTCCGGTTTCTTGAACACATCTAGCACCTGCCCGCTTTCCACAACCTTGCCCAGCTCCATTACTGCTACACGATGACAAATCTTGCGAATGACATGCATTTCATGGGTGATAAGGACAATGGTTAAGCCTAAACGTTTATTGATATCAACCAATAAATCGAGAATATCATCTGTTGTTTGTGGATCGAGTGCTGATGTTGCCTCATCACATAAAAGGACCTTTGGATTATTGGCAAGTGCACGCGCAATGCCGACACGCTGCTTTTGTCCGCCGCTCAATTGGGAAGGATAGGCATCTCCGCGCCCTTCAAGGCCGACAAGCTTGATAAGCTCCTTCACTCTAGCTTTCCTCTTATGCTTTGGCACTCTCGCTATTTCCAGCGGAAATTCTATATTTTCACTAACCGTCCGTGACCATAGAAGATTGAAGTGCTGGAATATCATGCTCACTTCCTTACGAGCATTCCGTAATTCCTTACCTTTAATGGCGCCCATATCTCGTCCGGCAACCTTTACTGTTCCTTTTGTCGGTTTCTCCAACCCGTTTAGCATGCGGATAAGCGTACTTTTTCCAGCTCCGCTGTATCCAATAATCCCAAATATCTCACCTTGCTCAATTGATAGGGACACATGATCAACGGCTTTAATGGATGTACCTTTTTTAAATGTTTTTGTATATGTCTTGGATACATCATTTAACGTGATCACTTAAACCTTCACCTGCTCTTTCTCTTATGCTCCATAGATTCCAATTCAATAAAAAATGCCTTCCTGCTATGAGCAGAAAGGCATGAATAATTAACTTATGCATGTTCCTTTCTCTCATCTTCCAGGACTTAATAATCCTGTGTGAATTGGCACCTTTTCAATCATGGCTGTCATGATTGCCGGTTGCCGGGCTTCATAGGGCACATCCCTCCACCTCTCTGGATAAGAGTCGTTCGATTCATTCACTTGTTACTGAATGTTATCCTACCATGGAGAAGAACGAGGTGTCAATAAGGACTTTTTATTTTACCACAAAATTCTATCATTTCGTTGTAACGGATTGGGAGCTGATGCCTGTTGCCTTCTCGATAGCAAGCTCAAGCTCTTCGATTAAATCCTCCACATTCTCAATCCCGATGGAAAGACGAACGAGATCATCAGTCACCCCGGATGCCTTCAAATCTTCTCCCCTTAATTGCTGGTGAGTCGTGCTTGCGGGATGAATAATCAAGCTCTTCGCATCTCCGACATTCGCGACATGTGACCACAGGCCGATTGTATCAATCAATGTCTTTCCGGCAGCCCTTCCGCCCTTGATGCCGAAAACAGCTACAGCACCCGCTCCTTTTGGCAAATATTTATTGGCGAGCTCATAATCAGGATGGTCTGGATCACCTGGATACAGAACCCAGCTTACAGCTGGATGCTGCTTTAAGTATTCAATGATCTCCTCAGTATTGGCAATATGCTCCTTCATCCTGACATGCAGGGTTTCAAGACCAAGAATAAATTGAAATGCATTGTATGGACTTAAGGCTGGACCCAAATCCCTTAATAGCTGGACTCTCGCTTTAATAATATAGGCAGCTGCCCCAATGGCCTCGCTGTAAATGATGTCATGATAGCTTGAATCAGGCTCCGTAAACCCTGGGAATTTCGGAGAATTCCAGTCAAACTTTCCTGCATCCACAATAATGCCCCCTAAGGTTGTTCCATTCCCAAGCAGCCATTTCGTTGCAGAGTGAACAACAATATCTGCTCCATGCTCAATGGGCCGGCATAAATACGGGGTCGCAAATGTATTGTCAACAATAAGCGGAATACCAGCCTCATGGGCAATCTCTGCCACCTTTTCAATATCCAGTACACTCAAGCTTGGATTACCGATTGTTTCTCCAAAGACAGCCTTCGTCTTCGGCGTGATAGCCTGTCTGAAATTCTCCGGATCACTTGGGTCGACAAACTTCACCTCTATTCCATATTTAGGGAGTGTTGTCGCAAATAAATTATATGTACCCCCGTAGAGTGTAGAAGCTGCCACAATTTCATCGCCTGCACCCGCAATATTCAAAATGGACAATGTGACGGCTGCTTGACCGCTCGCAACAGCAAGCGCACCAATTCCACCCTCAAGCTCTGCAACCCTTTCCTCAAGGACACTCGATGTCGGATTGTGAATCCGGGTATAAATATAGCCAGGCTCTGATAACCCGAATAAATTGGCCGCATGGTCTGTATCCTTAAATAAATAAGCATTGGATTGATAGATAGGCACGGCCCTTGCTCCAGATAATGCATCCTCCTGCAGCCCTCCATGAATTCCTACTGTTTCAAAGCGATACTTCTTCTTTTCTCCCATCCTTCGACACTCCTTTTCATCTTTTGTGATTTCCCGGAAAATAAAAAAACTCTTCACTTAGGAGAAGAGGGTAGATTCGATTCATCTCGCCTTATCTCCCGGAATATGATTCCGCAGGATTTAGCACCGTGCATCACATTTAGTGATACCGGTTGCCGGGCTTCAACGGGCCAGTCCCTCCGCCACTCTCGATAAGTTATTCAGTTTAGTTGATTAAAACTATAGCATAGGAAAAAAAAGGAGTCAATTGATAATTCTGAATTTTTAATTATTAATATCCACAAAAAAACAGACTGTTTACTCGAAATAACAGACTGTTTTCTTACACTCTATAAATCACGCAATCGTGCAATAAGATACGGAACCGACTGGAAGGCATATATTTTATCAACCACCAGCTCTCCTTCCAGGAGAATTAAGCATGGCACACTCTCAATTTGATATTGTTCCGCAAGCTCCTTAGCATAATTTAAGTTCACTCTTTCGATTTCGACATTGCACACTAGCTCTTCAGCCACATCAAGCATCTTTCCTGCGACTTGGCATGTACCGCATAAGGGGGTATACGCATAGATAGCTTTCTTCATGAATCTTCTTCGATCCTCTCTATCTTTTATTGATTGAACGATTTCACAAGAATATCGGCTTCTGTTAGAACCTCTGCAATATGACGGGCAGGGGCATCCTCGACCTCTCGATACACTCGATCTATATATAAATGCTCCGCATTCGGGAGCTCTCTTCTTAATTGACGTCTTAATTTCTCTCCAGATTCATCGGCATCCACCAGTATATATACATCCTTATCCTCAAGAGATTCCACTAATTCATCCAGCTTCTCAAGCCCTATTGTTCCATTCGTGCAAATGATTTCTATATCCTCAGCCAAAACGGCCAATACCTTCTTTCGGTCGCGATTGCCTTCTACAATGATGACCTTGTCCGTCATTTCATCACCTTTTCCGAGCTATTATAAGCCTTCCTTCTATTATACGTATCATACCCCATGCAAGGTAAATGTAACAAACCAACTCTTTGCATAAAGCTTTTCTCGGTTCTCTAACAATCAAAAGCATGTTATTAGTATGCAGATTATGTAGTTCTAAGAAGGCAAGCCGCATTCAAAGGACAAATAGATAGGCATTAAAAAAAGGAAGGACATCTCCTTCCCTTTCTCATATCCTTTAAGAATTAGTCTTCATTAATGGCTTCTTCATATTGTTCAGCGCTGAGTAAATCCTCTAATTCACTGCTGTTAGATGGTTCAACAATAATCATCCATGCTTTTTCATATGGAGATTCGTTGACATATTCAGGGCTGTCACTCAGCTCCTCATTAATGGCAACAACCTTTCCGCTGATTGGCGCATAGAGCTCAGAGACCGTTTTAACAGATTCTACGCTTCCGAATGGTTCGTCTTTTGTGATTTCATCATCCACTTCAGGAAGTTCAACAAAGACGATGTCACCAAGCTCCGCTTGGGCGAAATCAGTGATTCCAATACGCACTGTTCCATCTTCCTGCTTAACCCACTCATGCTCTTTTGTGTATTTCAAATCCTTCAGTATGCTCATTTTGCTCTACCCCCATATTATGTAGTCTTTCATCATCTCTATCATGACATCAAACGATTTTTTTGACAATTAATTCATGCCCATACAGACTCAAAATTTTCTTCCTTAAAGCCGATGGTTGCCTTTTCCCCGTCATACGCAATCGGACGCTTGATTAACATTCCGTCAGAGACCAATAAGGAGAGCATCTCATCCTCAGACATTCCCTTCAGTTTGTCCTTTAACCCTAATTCACGATATTTCATTCCACTTGTATTGAAGAGCTTCGTCAAAGGTAAACCGCTTTTTTCATATATCGCTTTAAGCTCTTCTTTTGTCGGCGGGGTTTCAGCGATATGGATGGCTTCATAGGCTGCGCCATGATCATCCAGCCATTTTTTCGCTTTCCTGCATGTCCCGCATTTTGGGTACCAATAAAACGTCATCATATTTATCTTCACCTCATTTGAAGCATATCATATCCGCACGAAAAAAGCCCAGCACATGCCGGGCTTCATAACATCTACTTTTCATTAAAGAACAAAGCGCTCTGCTTCAACGATTTTTTCTGCTGCTTCGCGTTTAAGCGCAATCACGTTTACTGGAGTAAAACGAGTGAATTTGCGAAGGGCAGATGTCATCATGCGAAGAGTATCACCTGTTTCTGTGCCAACAAGGGTTTCCTTCGCATGCTTCTCAATTTCTCCAAATGCTTCCTGGCAGAAGATTTGTGTGTAAAGAAGCTTCTGTTTGTTCTTCTCTAGACCAGTTGCACGAATGGCCTTTTCGGTACGAAGGACAACAGATTCCATAGCATAGATGTAAGAAGCAATATCTGCAATATTCACAAGGATTTCTTGCTCCTTCTCAAGCTCTGTACCGAATTTTTGAGCAGCCAGGCCGGCAATCATGATCCCGATTTTCTTCGCGTTTTTCACTAGCAGCTTTTCTTGATCAAGCGGCTCTTCTCCTGCTTCTTCCGGCATCATCATCATAAGGCCTTCAGAAATCTCTTGGGCTTTTTGAAGCAATGGCAGTTCGCCTTTAAGCGCTTTTTTCAAGAAGGTACCTGGTACAAGCAAACGGTTGATTTCGTTTGTTCCTTCGAAAATTCGGTTAATACGAGAGTCACGATAAATTCTTTCGATCTCATATTCAGCCATAAAGCCATATCCACCGTGAATTTGTACGCCTTCATCGACAACATAATCTAATACTTCAGAGGCAAAGAATTTATTGAGAGAGCACTCGATGGCATACTCGGCAATGGATTGTGCAACTGCTTTGCCATCTTTTACTTCTTCATCGCTCAAGCGGCTCATTCTTTCTTCAAATAAACCAACTGTTCTATAAACAGAGCTTTCAGAAGCATAGATTTTGGATGCCATTGTCGCAAGCTTCTCTCTAGTCAGATTGAAGGAGGAAATTGGTGTTTTGAACTGCTGACGCTGATTTGCATAGCTTGATGCAAGCTCAAGAGCGCGTTTGGAGGCACCTACTGCACCTACACCCAACTTGTAACGTCCGATATTTAAGATATTAAAGGCGATGACATGTCCTCGTCCAACTTCGCCTAGAAGATTTTCAACTGGAACCTCAGCATCTTCCAAAATCAATGTACGTGTTGAAGAGCTCTTGATTCCCATTTTCTTTTCTTCTGCTCCTGTAGAAACGCCTGGATATTCTCTTTCGACGATGAAAGCAGAGAATTTGTCGCCGTCGATTTTCGCATAAACAACGAATACATCTGCGAATCCAGCATTCGTGATCCACTGTTTTTCTCCGTTAAGGATGTAATGAGTACCCGCTTCATTCAATTTAGCTGTTGTTTTCGCACCAAGTGCGTCAGATCCTGAGCTCGGCTCAGTTAGTGCATAGGCAGCCAATTTTTCACCTGTCGCAAGAAGCGGCAAGTATTTTTGTTTTTGTTCTTCATTACCGAACAAGACAATTGGAAGGGACCCAATTCCAACGTGAGCGCCATGAGTAATGGAGAACCCTCCTGCAGGAGCCATTTTCTCTGTAATTAGCGCAGAACTAATCTTATCTAGACCAAGTCCGCCGTACTCTTCTGGTACGTCAGCTCCTAGTAATCCAAGCTCTCCAGCTTGCTTCAATAGTTTGACAGAACGGTCAAATTCATGCTCCTCCAAGTATTCGACTTGTGGAATGACTTCATTGACCAAATAGTCTTGAGTTGTTTTCGCAATCATTTTATGCTCATCTGAGTAATCTTCCGGTGTGAACATTTTCTCTGCATCGATATCTTCAATTAAGAATGCTCCGCCTTTTAACACTTCTTCTGTTTGGTTAGCCATTTTCTTCGTTCCTCCTTAATGTTTGGCTCCGGCAAAAAGGTACTGACCTCTTCTGCCGGAGTGAATTCTATTCATCTATTAAGCCAGTAATTCGAATACGCCTGCAGCACCCATTCCGCCGCCGATACACATGGTCACGACACCGAATTGCTCATTGCGGCGCTTCATTTCATGCAGAAGGCTGAGTGTCAATTTCGTTCCAGAGCAGCCCAACGGATGCCCAAGCGCAATGGCTCCGCCGTTAACATTGACCTTTTCTTCATCCAAGCCTAGATGACGGATAACCTGAATGGATTGAGAAGCAAACGCCTCATTTAATTCAAACAAACCGATATCAGACAGGCTTAATCCAGCGAGTTTAAGTGCCTTTGGAATAGCCTCAACTGGACCAATTCCCATAATCTCTGGCGGTACACCTGCAACCGCGAAGGAATGGAATTTCAAAAGCGGTTTTAATCCTTCAGCAATAGCCTTTTCCTTATCCATTAACAAAACAGCAGCAGCACCGTCACTCGTTTGAGAAGCATTCCCTGCAGTGACCGTACCGGTGACGGAGAAAGCTGGGCGCAGTTTGCCAAGTACTTCTGCCGTTGTTCCTGGTCGAACACCTTCATCAGTATCGAATTGGATTTGCTTTTCAATCAATTTATTATCTGCCCCAACCTGACGAAGGGTTACGTCAACCGGAACGATTTCATCCTTGAATTTTCCTTCAGCGATTGCTTTAGCCGCTCTCTCATGGCTTCGTACAGCAAACGCATCCTGATCCTCACGGGAGATATTGAATTTCTTTGCTACTTCCTCAGCTGTGTGGCCCATACCCATATAATATTCAGGAGCCGTTTCAGCCAATGTGGCATTAGGGCGGACGACATGACCCATCATCGGGACCATGCTCATCGATTCCACCCCGCCGGCCAGCACCGTATCAGAATGGCCGAGCATAATGCGCTCCGCTCCGTAGGCAATCGATTGAAGGCCAGAGGAACAATAGCGGTTGATGGTGATAGCTGGCACATTGTATGGAAGCCCAGCCAATGCTCCAATGTTTCTTGCAACATTCAAGCCTTGTTCTGCTTCAGGCATCGCACAGCCAAACACCATATCATCAATTGGACCGTCATAATTATTTGCACGTTTTAATGTTTCTTTAACAACCAAAGCACCTAAATCATCCGGTCTTACACTTGCAAGAGTTCCTTTTTTCGCTCTTCCGACCGGCGTTCTTGCTCCAGCTACTATTACTGCTTCTCTCATGCCAATCCCCCTCATAAATCGATTTATTCTTAGTTACGTAATGGCTTGCCTTTAACGAGCATGTGCTGCATACGAGCTTGTGATTTAGCTTCTTGAACAAGACTGATGAAAGCCTCGCGCTCAAGGTCAAGCAAATACTGCTCATCGACCTCAGTGCCATATGGAACCTTGCCTCCTGCAAGTACATAGGCAATCTTCTGCGCAATCTTCAAATCATGCTCAGATATATAGCCGGAATAAAGCATCGTTTGTGCCCCTAGCAGCAGGGCTGCATATCCAGGCTCACCGGATACAGGTATTTTCTTGCGAACCGGCGGCTTATAGCCTGTATTGGCTAATCCTAAAACGACCTGCTTCGCATCATATAATTGATGATCAGGATTGGCACTTACGCCGTCTGCCGCATTCAAGAAGTTATTATCACGGGCTTCTTCACCGGATGTGGATACCTTCGCTGTGGCAATGGTTTCAAATACCTTGATGGCTATTTGGGTAAGGTCAAAGTCTACCCCATTTGGCAGGCTGCTCAAATGTTTGATATACAATTCCTTATTTCCGCCTCCGCCAGGAAGCAAGCCGACTCCTGTTTCAACAAGACCCATATAGGTCTCAGATGAGGCCTGAATGCGGGCTGCCGGCAAGCAAATTTCTGCTCCTCCGCCCAGTGTCATATTGTGCGGTGCAGCTACTACTGGTTTCTTGCTATATTTAATCTTCATCATCGCTTGCTGGAATTGACGAATAATCATATCAACATCAAATATATTGTCATCCTGAACTTCCATGAGAATCATGGCCAAGTTGGCACCGACACAGAAATTCTTGCCCTGGTTGCCAATTACCAAGCCTTTGTAATTCTTCTCGACTTCATCAATCGCATAATTAATCATTTGGATAATGTCAAAACCAATCGCGTTATTTGGTGAATGGAATTCAAGCAAGGCAACACCATCGCCGAGATCAATCAGGCTGGCGCCGCTGTTTTTCTTAATAACTCCTTTTTGCTTTTTGAGCTGCTTCAAGTTAATCGCTTTCTCATTAACAGCGACTTCCTTGTAGTCTCCATTTATATAGAAGAGCGTGCCATTCTCCCCTTCTTTATAGAAGGAGGTGTGGCCAGCTTCAAGCATTTCTTTCACCCACGCAGGAACCGTCATACCCTCTTCTTCCATCTTAGCTACAGATTTCTCAACCCCAATGGCATCCCAGATTTCAAACGGCCCAAGCTGCCAGCCGAAGCCCCACTTCATCGCTTGGTCAATTGCGACGATATCATCTGCAATCTCACCTAATAATTGTGCTGAGTACACAAGTGTTGGGCTAGTGATATTCCACAATAATTCCCCCACGCGGTCTTTCGCATAGACAAGTGATTTCAATTTACGAGCTGCGCCTTTTGCCTGCTTCGCCATCTCTAGTGATGGCGCTTTCAGTTTCTTACGCTCTGTATATTCAAGTGTAGATGGGTCCAGCTCAAGAATCTCTTTCCCCTTCTTTAGGTAGAATCCTTGGCCTGATTTGCTTCCGAGCCATCCATTTTCAAGCATTTTTGTCATGAACTCTGGTATTTCAAATACTTTCTTTTCTTTTTCATTGCTGACATTGTCATAGACATTCCTCGCAACATGCGCAAATGTATCAAGACCGACTACATCAAGCGTTCTAAATGTCGCACTCTTCGGACGTCCAATCAGCGGGCCTGTTACAGAATCAACCTCGCCAACACTGTAACCCCTTTCAATCATTTCCTGGACAGTGACGAGCAAGCCATAGGTTCCAATTCGGTTCCCGATGAAGTTCGGTGTATCCTTCGCCTCTACGACTCCTTTGCCAAGTACATCCTCACCAAACAATTTCATCGCCTTTAAGACCTGCGGGTCGGTATCCTTTGTCGGGATAATCTCCAATAGCTTTAAGTACCGCGGCGGATTAAAGAAGTGAGTTCCAAGGAAATGCTTCCGGAAGTCCTCTGAGCGTCCTTCTGCCATCGCTTCGATTGAAATGCCGGATGTATTGGAACTGATAATCGACCCAGGCTTTCTATATTCATCTATTTGAGCAAATACACTTTGTTTAATATCCAATCTTTCAACAACTACCTCAATGATCCAATCACAGTCACCGATATTCGGTAGGTCGTCCTCGAAATTTCCTGCTTCGATTAATGATAGGTTTTTCTTTGAAGTCAGTGGTGCAGGCTTTTGTTTGACTAATTTTTGAATCGCTGTTTGGGCTAGTCGGTTACGAACTTGCTTATCTTCGAGTGTAAGCCCCTTCTTTTGTTCGTCTCCAGAAAGCTCTCTCGGAACGATATCTAGTAGCTTAACTGGAATCCCCAGATTGGCTAAATGTGCGGCAATCCCAGATCCCATTACTCCGGAGCCTAATACGGCTGCTTTTTTAATTTGAAGGTTCAACATTAATCCCCCTTTAATTGAATGCTCATTCATTTTTAACTCAAAAAAATTTGAAAATTAATATCCTATATTTATAAATATAAGAGATATTTGTAAATTCTGCAATGAAAAAGCCATAAAAATGGTATTTTTGTTTTGCATCATTTAGTAAAAGCTATATGTGGAGGTGATTCACTAATGGCTCGATTAAAGAAAAATCCATCTAAAGCAGGTGTCAGTGCGGCAAGCGTGAAAGGAGACGCTGGACCGCATGTAGAAAAGCGTTATGGAAAGTCCAACAGCCAGAACAGTCAATTCAAAAAATAATGGACCCCATACCATTATATGAATGGTACAGGGCCCATAAACCTTGTTTGCCTAATTAAACGGTGTACATTTTATTATATTCCATGGAGACCCTTGTTCCTGCTTTTCCTTCAAGGGCTTCCACAACTTGATCAAGGGAGGTAATGATTGTTGCTCTGCCTTCCCTTGATTCTGCGAATTGAATGGCGGCCTCAACCTTTGGAAGCATGCTTCCTGGTGCGAATTGCCCTTCCTCCGCGTATTCTTTTAACTGTTCCGTACCAACTTCTTCAAGCATCAGCTGATTCGGTTTATTGAAATTGATATAAATATTGTCTACAGCTGTAAGAATAAGGAAAACATCCGCATCAACAAGCTCAGCTAGCTTCTCTGAAGCAAAGTCCTTATCAATTACAGCCTCGACTCCGATTAATTCTCCATTCTTTTCTACGACCGGTATTCCGCCGCCGCCTGTTGAGATGACAATTTTGCCGTCTTCAACAAGTGTATTGATGCTTTTATGCTCTTGAATGCTGATCGGCTTTGGTGAAGGAACTACCTTTCTCCAGCCGCGTCCTGCGTCCTCTTTTACAGAAGCCCCTGTTTCGGACATCATTTTTTCTGCTTCTTCTTTTGTATAGAAAGGACCAATCGGCTTTGTCGGATGAATGAAGGCAGGATCATTCTCGTCAACAACTACTCGTGTAACAATGCCGACAACCTCTTTATCCAGCCCTTTTTTGGCTAATGCTTTATCCATTGCATTTTCTAGCCAATACCCGATCATCCCTTGGGACATTGCACCGCATGTATCGAGAGGCATTGCTGGATTCTTTTCACTGTCCGCTGCTTTTTGCTGCAAAAGAATATTGCCGACCTGCGGACCGTTCCCATGAGAGATTAAAATATCATTTCCTTTCTCGACAAGGCCGACAAGCTGTTCGGCTGTCTTCTCAAGCGCCTTTTGCTGTGCTTTAGCACTCGCATCTCCAGACTGTATAGCATTGCCTCCGAGAGCAATGACAATCTTTTGCCTTTTCATAAAAGAATTCCTCCTACCGTATCAAATGAATGGATTAAATCGTAATGCCTCCAGTGATTAATTCATAAATGGCCATGACCGCAAAGATAATAAGGGCGGCAGAAATCGCCAAGTCTGATTTGGTGAATACTTGTTTCACATTGGCTTCTTTTTGAACGAGATAATAAATAATGATACCTGGTGCATAGAGCAGCATAGTTAATAGTAGGTAACCGACACCTGCTGCATAGACCATCCAGATAGCATAGACGCTCGCAACAATCCCAACAACGAGATTCTTCGTACGATCGGCTGCTTTATCTTGAATGGAATATTTCAATTGATAGAATGCTGTGAAAGCATATGGAATCAAAATAGCTGATGATGCTAATGAGAATGCAAAGTTATACGCTTCCTCAGATACTAGGAATGTAAGTAAGAATACTTGGATTAATCCGTTTGTCAGCCATAGAGAATTGGATGGCGCACCATTCTTGTTCACTTTTGCAAACCAAGATGGGAATAATTTTTCTTTACCTGCCAAATATGGAATTTCAGCTGCAAGCATTGTCCAGCCTAACCAAGCTCCCAATACGGAAATGATCAAGCCAAGGTTGATGACAATAGCACCCCAAGGACCAACAATACTTTCAAGTACATAGGCCATGGAAGGGTTGCTTAACCCAGCTACATCTGCTCGAGCCATAACACCCATAGACAAGAAGGAAATTAAAATATAAATAATGAGCGTACTTACCAAACCGATAACAGTTGCTTTACCGATATCTTTTTTGTCTTTGGCACGAGTTGAAAGAACAACCGCTCCCTCAATACCAATGAATACCCATAATGTAACTAGCATTGTGCTTTTTGATTGAGCCATGACATCAGCGAATTGGAATCCGCCGCCTGTTCCCCAGAAATCATCGATGAAAATATCTGCATGAAAAGCAAAAATACCGATAATAATGAATAGGAAAATAGGAACAAGCTTAGCGATTGTTGTCACGACGTTAACAAGCGCTGCAGAGTGTACACCGCTTAATACAAGACCATGAACGAACCATAAAAGTATACTTGCCCCGATAATGGCAGCAATCGTTTGGCCGCCTTCAAAGATTGGGAAGAAATAACCGATGGATGAGAATACGAGTGTCGCATAGGCTACGTTTCCGAGCCAAGCAGAAATCCAGTACCCCCAAGCACTGTTAAACCCTAGGAATTTACCAAAACCTGCTGTAGCATAGCTAAATACCCCGCCATCCAGGTCAGGGCGTTTTTCATTCAAGTTTTCAAAAGAGAATGCTAGAGCAATCATCCCGATACCTGTGATGACCCAACCAATGATTGTGGCACCCGGTGATGCGGCTCCTGCCATGTCGGAGGCTAAGTTAAATGCTCCGCCGCCAATCATGGAACCGACAACAATCGCGATTAACGAAACCAAACCTAACTTCTTGTTACCATCCATTGTTTCTCACCTCTTTGATAAATTGTGAAGGCAGGGAAGCAAATCCCCGCCTCCTGATCTATGTGATTAATCAATATCACCCAATGTTAGGGCCATTACAGCCTTGATTGTGTGCATACGGTTTTCCGCTTGATCAAATACTTTAGAGTGTTTGCTGCGGAATACCTCATCTGTCACTTCCATTTCACTTAATCCGTGTTTTTCATGCACTGCACGGCCATAGGAAGTTTCTAGATCATGGAATGCTGGCAAGCAGTGAAGGAAAATAACATTATCATTGCCTGTTTTTCTAATCATCTCCATGTTCACTTGATATGGAGAAAGCAAGGCGATGCGTTCTGCGAATTTATCCTCTTCACCCATGGATACCCAAACATCTGTATAAATGACATCTGCTCCATTTACCGCTTCATCAACATCTGCTGTAATGGTTACACGTCCACCAGATTTCTCTGCCAATTCTCTTGCTGTCTCAACGATAGAGCTTTCAGGGAATAAAGATTCAGGAGAGCAAATTCTCACATCCATACCGACGATTGCTCCGCCAATCAGCAAGCTGTTTGCAACATTATTGCGGCCGTCTCCGACATAGACAAATTTCACACCTTTTAAGTGGCCGATATTTTCTTTAACAGTTAAGAAATCTGCTAATGTTTGAGTCGGATGCCACATATCTGTCAAGCCATTCCATACTGGAACACCAGAGTGTTCAGCCAATAACTCTACTTTAGAATGCTCGAATCCGCGGAACTCAATTCCGTCAAACATTCTGCCAAGAACCTTTGCTGTATCTTCAATAGATTCTTTCTTTCCAAGCTGAATATCATCTTTACCCAAGTATTCAGGGTGTGCTCCTAGATCGATACAAGCAACTGTGAAAGAGCAGCGAGTTCTTGTTGATGGTTTTTCAAAAAGAAGGGCAATGTTCTTGCCAGCCATATAATGATGCGGAATGCCTTGTTTTTTCATCTCTTTCAAATTAGCCGCAAAATCAATCATGTATAATAATTCTTCTTCAGAAAAATCCTTTTCACATAAGAAACTTCTTCCTTTGAAATCTGGTTTTGTTACTAGCATTTAGACGATTCCCCTTCCATAAATGGTGAATGATTTATCTTTTAGTCGTAATTAAATATCCTCGCGTACAATCGGCATGCTCATGCAGCGTGGGCCCCCACGACCGCGGGATAATTCCGAGCTTTTGACTTCAATAACCTTAATGCCGTGTTCACGTAAGCATTGGTTAGAAATATAGTTTCGATCATATGTAACAACCACACCTGGTGCAATCGCAAGCGTGTTGGATCCATCATTCCATTGTTCACGCGCAGCTGCGATTTCGTCACCGTTACCGCAAAGAATCAGGTCAAGCTCAGAAAGATTCAAGACTTCTTTCAACGCCTCTTGAAGGTTTGTGCGGTGAGTGACATTTACATGGTTTTCATCTTCACCTTTTTCAAGGATATAGATATTCATTTTACCGCCTGGGCCTTGAATCATTGGATGCATGGTGAAGCTATTATGGTCGACCATCGTGAAGACAGTGTCCAAATGCATGAATGCACGGCTTTTTGGAATTTCAATGGCTACGACTTTCTTAACTTTGTCTTGTTTAGGATGTTTGAATAGATTCAAAGCCAAGCGCTCAATGGCTTTAGCAGATGTACGTGCTGATACGCCAATCGCAATGACTTCTTCACTCAAGACAAGCTCATCGCCGCCCTCAATTGGATTATGATAATTGCGATCAAGCCAAACTGGAATATCATGACCCGCAAATCTTGGGTGATGCTTAATGATATATTCCATGAACATAGATTCACGGCGACGAGCAGGCTCTCTCATATTATTAATAGTTAAGCCATTGCCGATTGAAGCAGCAGGGTCGCGTGTGAAATAAAGGTTTGGCATTGGATCGGTGTAGAATGGATAATGATCCTCCATCATTTCATACAAATGTTTTCTCTTCTCAATCTCAAGCTCATTCTTGCGAATACCGGCCATAATTTTATTGACCATATCGAGATTAGAGAATGATAATAAATACTCTTGAAGATTCTCAAAAGTTTGAGGACTTGTCGCATTGCTTTCTTTTAGCATACGGCCGACAAATTCCTTTTTAATTTCCGGGTTGGTTAATGATTCGGCCACCAAGTTTTCAAGGTACAAAACTTCAATGCCCTGGTCTTGCAAGGTCTTAGCAAAATAATCATGTTCTTCTTGGATTTTAGGTAAATAAGGGATATCATCGAAAAGCAATCTCTCTAGATATTCCGGGGTTAAGTTTTCTACTTCTTGACCTGGACGTTTTAACATCACAGTTTTTAATTTCCCAATTTCTGAAGTTACATGAATAGGGGTGCTCAATCTCCTTACCTCCCGCGTTTGATTTAACTTACAAGTTAATTATAAGAAACACTCCATTTTAAAATTGTGATAATTTTCACATAAAAAGTGTGTAAAATCTCACAAAATTCTTTATAATTAGCGAAATAACCGCATGATTATTTAAACACCATCTAAGAAAGCGCTTACCGAAAACGAAAAACTGAATAAAAAGCTGTATAATACACATCTTCTATTCAAAAAAATTTTTTTAATGACTTAGCGTAACCATCCGATTTTCTACTACTTTTGCCTGTTCCTTCGTTTTGCAAATAATGAGGCATGTATCATTCCCGCAGATTGTGCCAGCTTTTTCTGTCCAATCCAGCTCATCCAATACTGCTCCTATTGTTTGAGCATGGCCAGGCAGCGTCTTTAAAATGATAAAATACTCAATTCGCTCCATTCCAATTAGCGCATCTTCTAGCTTTTTACGTAATTTCATCGTATCTAAATATTTATACTCAGCTATGAAACCATATCGGGTACCGCCCGATTTCGCAGGATATTTTGCTAGGTTCAGTTCGCGAATATCCCTTGAGATCGTTGCCTGTGTTACCTCAAGCCCATTCTTCGCCAATTCCTCCACAAGCTGTTCCTGTGTCTTAATTTCATTTTGAGTAATCACTTTCTTAATTAAGGCATGTCTTTCTTTCTTGTTCATCATCGTCATCCTTTCTCATGTTGAACTGCATAAGAGGCCTATCCCCATTTGACTGGACATAGACCTCCCCCTTTAACCTTCTATATAAAATGTCGGTATCTCTCCCTTATCCGCTATATCTTCAGGAGAGAAGGTTACCTTTACAGCTTTCTTCTCACGCTGCTGCAAATAAGCCGTCTCAACCTTTTTTGTCTTCAAACCTGCTTCCTTTGGAAATACGAGACTGATTTGCTGGGAATGATGCTGGAAATTACGAAGGACAATCGAGCATTCCACCATTCCGTTATCCGTCAATTCTGTGCATGAGCTTTCATCCTGAATATAGACGACGGCCTCCGCACCTGATTGGCCGGAATGCGCATATACCTCTTCCCCTATTTCGAAAAGGTTGTTAAAGGCAATAGACGGTACGAGGACAGCCAATATCAAGACAGCCGGCTCTATAAAACGATATTTCCTTCGATGGGCAGGATATTCCTCGGCAAACCATTTCACGAGCAGCAATACGCCAATAAATTGGATAAAGGCAGCCAGCAGCCATATATTAGAGAGACCCAGAAATCCCTCCGTTGGCAATGAGAACTCTTCAAACAACTGGCTTCCGACCATTGACTTCTGACCTGGAAACTGTAGTACAAGAGCCAGACCAGTTACATAGACAACGGCTCCCAATACATTATAGGACACTTTAATCATTGTAGCACTTCCATTCTAGCCAATGTTATTAGTCCTATAATACTGGTTATATATGTGTGTTTTCAAATAATGTGTATCTTAAGACCTATATAACTAGTTTTTCAAAATATTGGGGCTCGTGTATGTAAATCATTTTCTCCTTGATGGTTAGTTTTTTTTCCCGTTTCAATTTATTAATGACAAGGCTGGCCGTTTCTCTTGATGTACCTGACAGCACCGATAACTTAGAAGTTGTAAAAGGAAAATCAATTCGTATATAATCTGGATACTCTACTCCAAGGTCCATCATTAAATAAGAAATTGAATTTAACACCCTCTCCTGTGCATTAGGAATAATGCCATGCTGTATTCGCTTCTCCTGCCCTTCGAGAATTTTTCCATATTCCTTAATTACTTTTTGCAGCAGCCGATTATGCTTGGACAAAAAGCTTTCAAACACATCTGTAGACAGGTAGACAACATGGATATCTGTTTCGGCAATAGCAGAATGACAATATTCCTTGCTTCCCGTAAATAAGCCATTATAAGGAAACAACGTATCCTTCTTTATGTATTGATTATATTGCATACTGCCCTGCTTATTTGACTTTTCCAGCGTGACATAACCATCAAGCAAATAATAGATTCTTTGCCTCGGATCTCCCTGCCAAAAAAGATACTGTCCCTTCTTGAGTGTTCTTTCGTATAAAAATGGTTCTAATACACTTAAATCTTGCTTACTTAAAGACGAGAACAATTCCTTTCCCTTAATAAGATCAATGATTTCACCGCTCATAATGTACACCCGCTTCATCCTATTTTTGTGCTTGCTTCATTGTCCTGATTCTTGTTTCAAACATTTCTGCAATACCCATCAATTGTTGACAGACGGAACTGTACTTCCTTGCTACCTTTATTGTATTACGAGTAATTAGTACTAAATGATCTCTGAATTTATTATATCAAAATAATAAAATGGTATGTAGAGAGTTTCCTACATACCATTCATGTTTTAGATGATTCATTTATACAAATCGAGCTTGATTAAGCTGGCTCAAAGCATCATTCAGCAAGCTCTCCCACCCTGCCTGACTAACAGCAACCATTGAGGATGTACCGATATTTACATTAAATTCACCTAGATCTCCAGTCAATTTGTAGTAGTCGCCTAATTTAAGAAGTTCCTTATGCAGGGTCCTTTCAAGATCAATAGCTTCATTGCCAAATAGTCCGGATAAGATCACACCAAATAGATTGCCGTCAAGCTTCACAGCTTTTCCTCCATATCGCTCAATCACTCTCAACACTTCTGCTGAATCCTTCAAGAGATTCTTTCCTACGGAAAAATCTATCATCCGTCTTGCCTCAAAGGAAAAATCCAAGGTAATAATCATCAATGTTACGGGTGTGCCCGATTTCCTTGAAAATTCCCATAATTCCGTCAAATAAGAGCGGAAATACCTGGAATTGGGCATATTTAATGAACAGTCTGTCAGAGCTAATACCTGAAGCTCTTCATTTTTCTTCAAAAGACGAAAAACATTTTCTTTCTGTTCAGTTATTTCAAGAAAACCTACCAAAACCTTCTCCATCTCTCCTGTCCCATTCAGCACAGGAGTAGCAGATGCTTCAATCCAGATACTCTTGTTCAATGATGGATGTGATAGTCTCATCGTTCTTTTCTTACTATGGTTTCTTGTATTAAACGTCACAGTGAGCGGCATATCCTCTATGAGAATACCTTTACCTTGATCATCTGTGATTTCCCACTCCGTGTTCAACAGTGGAAAAGGCGATGCTAGTTGCTCCTTAGAGAACATGTTCAAAATATCCAGAGCTACTTCATTCATTTCACACACATTTCCATTCCGGTCATAGATAATCACACCATAGTCAATCTCGTTCATACCAATAGCCCAATCCTCTTTTTCCACTGAGCTTTTCCATCCTCCTGAGAAAATGGCGGTACAGAGCAGAGCAATAAGAAGTAATACAAGTATAAGTGTCGGCAGCCAATGCACATAAAGGACAGACTCTGTCCAGTGGTAAAGCGCTGCCATTTGAAGAATGCTGAAAAAGAATAATAGCATAATTATGTACAGAAAAATCTTCCTCCATTGCTCTTCCATCATCTCTACTATCTTTCGCTTCATATTTGGCCACCAAAACTTTCCCTCGTATTTATCATTTTCTACATTAGGCCTGTATTCTTTTTATCTTTCTATTTATCATAGGTTAGTTCACAGTATATTTCTACCATTTTTTTCATATTGTCCTACAAAGAAAAAAGAAGGGATGAATCCCTCCTTTTCTTCATGAAGTTGAAAACATATATTTCTTATGGTGATATCGGATGCTGAAAATCAGTCCTAGTGCCATCATATTACCAAGGAGTGAACTCCCCCCATAGCTTAAGAATGGCAATGGAATACCAGTTATTGGCAATAAGCCGATCGTCATTCCAATATTCTCGAACACGTGGAAGGTCAGCATGCAAATGACACCGACGCAAATATACGTATTATATTCATTCTTCGTTTCAAGTCCGATTTTAGTCATATTATAGACAAGCATAAAGTAAAGAATAATCACAATGCTTGCACCAAGGAAGCCATATTCCTCGCCAATGACAGCAAAGATAAAGTCTGTATGCCCCTCCGGCAGGTACACTTCACGGTTCCCAAATCCTTTGCCCGAGGTCGTTCCTGACCCAATGGCCAGTAAGGATTTAATTAATTGATACCCCTCTGAGGAGGTATAATTGTACGGATCCAGCCACGCATAAATCCGGCCAAATTGGTATTGTTTCACGTGGAAGTATTTCTCCATAATATCTGGATGCCAGACAACGAGATAAAAAATCACGCCAACCAGCAGGAAGCCTCCCCCGAACATCGGCACGAGCATCTTCCATGTTATCCCTGATACGAATATCATTCCAATCATGATGGCAATCATAACGAGTGAGGTTCCAAGGTCAGGCTGCTGCATGACGAGCAATAATGGTGCTCCTGTCGTTAATCCTATCTTCATCAGCAGTATAAAATCCGTCTGCAAAGTCCTGATACGGTGCTTTGCATGATGGTTTTGTATAAGGGCTGACAAGGCCATAATCAAAAATACCTTCATCATCTCCGAAGGCTGGATAGAACCCACCCCTGGGAATTGATACCAGCTCTTTGCCCCATTTCGAATCGGTGCCAAGGTTTCTGGAGCTACAATAAGTCCGAGTAAGAGAAGGAGACCAAAGCCATATAAATACCATGACATCTTCTTCAGCTGATCCGCATCCAATGTCATAATTAAAAAGGCAATTGTCAATCCGACCACGTACCACATGATTTGTTTTACGACAAAGTTTTCCCCATACTGACCGGTTGTCTGGGCACTATATATGGCCAGACAGCTCGTGACAAATAAAAGGAAAATGATGAACAAAAGACCGTAATCGATCTTAGACGTGAAATTTCGATTATTATTGTTAGACATGTAAACCCACCATATTCATCCTAAAGTTAAGGTAAAGCCATACCCCTTATTATACTTGAACAGGCTAAAATCACAACTTAAAGGATATCAGCCAATTTTATAACCTAAAGTTAATATTATACACTTTTTGATACCAATGAGCATCCATTTCTTTTTTGCACACCATTTTGTACCAGTTTCAGATTTCCCGTTATTAAGAAAAATAAAGAGGGTAAAGAGAAAAAAGCGAAGAAAGAAGGAGGAGTATGTCATGGAACGAAAATCAAAACAAACATTCCAGCATACATATATTCCTTTAACCTCCATGACCAGCGGAATGGGGATTGAAGTCAAGGAAGATATTTATGTACTGAACACCCAGATTGTGAATGTTATATTAGTCGGCCAGCCGAACCAAGAGGACTTCGTGTTAGTGGACGCAGGAATGCCCAAGGCCGATGATGAGATTATCGAAGCTGTCGAAAAACGCTTCGGCGAAGGCAGCAAGCCGAAGGCCATTATTCTGACACACGGGCACTTCGATCATGTCGGGGCACTCGAGGCCTTGCTTGAGAAATGGGATATCCCCGTTTATGCACACAAACTGGAGCTTCCCTACTTAACCGGACAGCGCAATTACCCTGAACCGAATACAAAGGCTGCCGGCGGACTTGTACCAGACATCGCCCGTTTCTTCCCGAATCATGGTATTGACATAGGCAATAAGGTACAGCCATTGCCAGACGACGGAACCGTTCCTTATATGCCCGGCTGGCAATGGCTACACACACCCGGTCATACACCTGGCCACGTCTCTCTCTTCCGTGAAGAAGATTGCTTCCTGATTGCCGGGGATGCTTTCGTTGGAGTTAAACAAGAATCCTTATATAAGGTTCTTACGCAGAAGCAGGAGATCAGCGGGCCGCCAGCCTACTTCACTACTGACTGGGAAGCTGCTCGTGAATCCGTCCGAAGACTGAATGACTTGAAACCTAAATATGCTGTCACTGGCCATGGGCTGCCGTTGTTAGAAGAATATTTATCACATAAGCTGGATGAACTTGCTGTACATTTTGATGAAATAGCCAAGCCCCAGAAGCGTATATATGAAGAAACATGAATAAAGAAAAGGAACCACTCCCGAATGCTTCACCAGGATGGTTCCTTTCTTGTTGAACCCTGCTTGCTGCAGGAATTATTAGCGTTCCCAAGGACGATTAGTATTAAAGAATTCTGCGAGTTCTTTACTTTGCTTACGGTGTTCCTTCCGTTTAGCTGCTCTAAAGGCTGCAGTTTCGTTCAATTTCTTTTCTTCTTCCGTTTCCGGAATGACTTTTGGCACCCGTGTCGGCTTTCCGCTCTCATCCATCGCAACAAATGTCAAGAAGGCTGTGGCAGCTATTTTGCGTTCACCTGTCATTAAATGCTCGGCAGTGACCTTAACGAACACTTCCATGGAACTATTCCCTGTCCAGCTCACATAGGACTCCAAGCAGACAGAATCCTCCGGAGAGATAGGAGCTAAGAAATCGACAGAGTCGGTAGAAGCCGTTACAACAGCGTTCCGACAATGCCGCGTCGCCGAGATAGAAGCTGTCATATCAATATCACTCATAAGTTTTCCGCCAAATAATGTGTTATGATCATTTACATCACTCGGAAAGATTCGGCTTGTTTTTACTACTCTGGATTCATTACACGTTTTTGTTTCCATTATCCTCTTACCTTCTTTCTAGAAAACCAAATGCCAGTCATTGGCAGGATTTGAATAACAATATTTAATTTTAACAAACTATAAAATACGAATCAAATAACGGTGATTACTGTGAAATATTGTTTCATGTTTATTTTATATTTCTGGAGGGGTCCCATATGAACAAAGCTGATTTAAACGAAGCGCTGCAGGCCGAAAAAGCCAGATTAGCAGATATCGTTTCCTTAATAGAGAAAAGAGCTGAGTCTGTGAGAAATTCACAGGGGGGAATCAGACAGGATGTAACAGAGATCCGCCAAACCTTCTGGGACGACGTAACCGTTAATATTGACGACCCGGAGGACGCTGTGGAAACACTGGCGAGTATCCGCCAGCAGGCAGAGCTCTTGTCCGAACGTGAACGGGCACACGGCCATATGAGCAGACAGCTGAAGACATTGAATCTCCTCAAGGATTCTCCTTATTTTGGACGTGTTGATTTTCACGAAGAAGGAGAACCAATCACTGATATTGTCTACCTCGGCATTTCATCATTGATGGATGATGCGAAGGAGAATTTCCTTATTTATGACTGGCGGGCACCAATCTCAAGCATTTATTATGACTATTCGCCCGGACCTGCTCAGTATGAAACACCTGGCGGCATCATCGAAGGAGAAATGGAGCAGAAAAGGCAATACATTATTAAGGGTGGACAGCTGAAAAGCATGTTCGATACAGGCATTACAATTGGGGATGAAATTCTGAAGGAAGTGCTTGGCAAAAATGCAGATAGCCAGATGAAGAATATTGTTGCCACCATCCAAAAGGAACAAAATACGTTGATTCGAAATGACAAAAAGCGCTACCTTGTCGTTCAAGGGGCAGCCGGCAGCGGCAAGACGTCCGCCGCCCTGCAAAGGGTTGCCTTCCTTCTATACCGGCATGTTCATGAGATTAAGGCTGATAATATCCTGCTCTTTTCCCCTAACCCGCTATTTAGCAGCTACACAGCCACTGTTCTTCCATCACTCGGAGAAGACAATATGCAGCAGGTTACCTTCTTTGATTACATGGCGAAAATGATTGGGGACGACTATGAAGTCAGCGACCCGTTTGAGCAAATGGAATACGTCCTGCATGAGGAAGATGATGATTTCTACGAGGCTAGACTTGAAGCCATCCGCTACAAAAACACACTGGAATTTAAGGCACTGCTTGACCAATATATCCAATCTCTCAGCCATGCCGGGCTTCAGTTCAGAAATATCAATTTGCGTAAGAAGACACTGATAACGTCTTCTGCTATAGCTGACTATTTTTATTCCCTTGATCCATCGCTCTCCATCCAAAACCGCCTAGAGTTTGTAAAGGACTGGCTTCTAAAGGAGCTGTACAAAATCGAAAAATTGGAGCGCCGTTCCGAATGGGTAGAGGAGGAGATTGAGCTTCTGGATACAGCAGACTACACCAAAACCTTCCAGTTTTTGCACAAAAGGAAATCCTATACAGAGGAGACATTTGATGATTTTGACAGGGAACAGCAAGAGCTGGCCAAAAAGGTTACCCATAAATACTTCAAGCCGATTCGAATAGCCGTTAAGCAATTCCGTTTCTTGAATGTCAAGAAGATGTACAAAGACTTGTTTCAGGAAAATATTGCCGAACAGCTGAAAATGGAAGCTTCTATTCCAGCCAACTGGGGAGAGATTGGCGGAATTACCCTTAAGGAAACAGGTCAAAATCGCCTTCCATATGAAGATGCTGCTCCGTATCTATACTTTAAAGAAGAGCTTGAAGGGGTGAGAACAAACAGACTGATTCGCTACCTTTTCATTGATGAAGCACAAGATTACTCTGCCTTCCAGCTCGAAGTCATTCACCGGCTCTTTCCAAATGGGCGCATGACGATATTAGGAGATATGAATCAAGCCATTTACGCCCATTCCTACGGAGCACCGACACTGCTGTCAGAGGAACTTTACCCAGCCGACGAAACGGAAAGAATTATCTTATTGAAGAGCTATCGTTCCACACGCCAAATCATTGACTTCACCAGTGCCATTCTAGGTGATATTCAGATTCAGCCCTTCAATCGAAATGGAATGCTACCTGTCCTCTATCAACGAACCGACATTGATGCATCCTTTAAGCTGATCACTCAGCTGCTAAAGAGCCTGCAGGAGGCTGGACACCAAACCATCGCTATTATATGCAAAACACAATACGAGGCGGATATGGCCTTTGAAAGGTTAAAAGGGATTGAATTCGTTCAACTGATGGACAAATCCATTTACAGCTTCACAAAGGGCATTCTCATTCTTCCAGCCTATTTGGCAAAAGGGATTGAATTCGATGCAGTTATTATCTTTAATGCATCGAAGGATCAATACTATCGTGAACAAGAACGGAACTTATTCTATACAGCCTGTACGCGTGCGATGCATGAGCTCCACCTTCTCTCATGCGGAGAGCCAAGTCCATTTATCAAAGATGTTCCTAATAACTTATATGAATTAAGATGACCAAATGACATACAAAATCCCCTCGCACATTGGCTGCGAGGGGATTTATTCTTACCTTCTTATGGATGACCAGGCAAGTAGATGGTGAATGTTGTGCCTTCCTTCGGCTTGCTCTTGACCCGTATCGAGCCATGCATGGACTTCACAATCCGATAGACAGCTACCATCCCTAAGCCCGTACCCTTGACACCTTTAGTAGAAAAATAAGGCTCACCAAGCCGGCTGATCTGTTCATCACTCATCCCGATTCCTGTATCAGATATGGTAATATTAATCCCTTTCTTGATTGGCTGTGCCTTCAAAATCAGGACACCGCCCTCCTGCATGGATTCAATTGCATTCTTTACGAGATTAACGAAGCATTGCTGGAATAAATGCTTTTCTCCATTCACGTAAAACACAGGTACATGACATTGAATAAAGACCGCATTCATATTCGCAAGCGGCTTCACAATTTCAATCACCTTGAGAATCTCAGATTGGATTTCAATGGTTTCCTGCAGTTCCATAGAAGGCTTTGCAAAGGCAAGGTAATCATTGATGATATTCTCTGCCCGATTCAATTCAGATATGGCTATATCAATAAATTGCTGCTTCTTCTCTGCCGGCAGGTTATCATCACTCTTTAATAATTGCAAAAACCCCTTTGTTGCTGTTAAAGGGTTGCGAACTTCATGAGAGATTGATGCGGCCAAATGACTGACAGCCTGAAGTTTCTCCGTGTTGATGATCTCCCGCTTCAGCATTCTGCTCCTCTTTAAATTCTCCATATAATACACTAAGCCGAGAAGTCCTCCTATATAGACAAGCATATAGAGAATGCTGTCGAGCCATGTCCACCTATTGGAGAAAAGGCCGTTCGCCAAGGACATACTGATAATGGAGGAAATCAGCGCAATTAAAAAGGCTTGCGTATATTTCTTTTTTATTGGAATCTTAATATAGATTTTTCGTAAATAGAGTGAGATTAACAAAGGCGGCAAACTCGTCATGATGGTATAAAGTCCTTGCAAAGGATGGATCAACGTCGACATGACAGTTAAAAGAATAAACAGCATGGTTCCTATCCAGGCACGACCATACAGTACTCCGATAATCACAACCAGATCCCCGATATGCAGGGAGAGGGATGAATTTATTTCAGAAACAAAAAATAGCCTATTGATGAGGAGGCTGCCAGCAAGCGCGATAAATAAGGCCAAATAGTTGTTATTTTCGTCCGTTTCCCTTTTTACCTGCCAAAAATAATTAATTTGTACGCAGATCAAGATGATAAACAAGTTGATGATGAAACTTTCAACAAGGTCATTGATCATATTTTTCTCCCTTTTGAATAGGTTGGCTTATAATGAAGTTTAGTGGAAAATAAATGCAATGTAAATGTAAAATGACATTTTTTTCTAAATATTCTTACAGTAATATATTTTGTAACTCCAAATATTCGAGTCTATCCGTCTTTTTTCCCCTTTTTATCATTTATTCCCCTATATTTCTTCACCATAAAACCGTTGTTACTTTTTTCTATTAATTATCATAATCATCAGTAAATATGAATGTCCTATCTCCTGTCGAATCCCATCTTAACTTCGGAGATATTCCTTATCATTTTGGATAATGCTAAGGGATCACGAAATGAACTGTCCATGCACCTATCCAACTTTAACTATATTTAAATAATCTATACTTTCTAGCTCATCTTAAGGAAATACAGGCATAAAGAAAGACAGATTCTGACGAATCTGTCTGAATAGCCTAAAGAAACTTGAGTCTATCAAGCTTCTTTAGCGAAATCTTCTCTATTCAAATAACGTTTACTATCCTAGGGGGAAAGATAGCAACAATTATTCACAAAGGGTTATGTTATTGCTCTGTTACCGTTACGGATACGGTTTTTTCCGCTCCATCACGGTATAGTTTGATTTTTACGGTATCCCCGCTCTTTGTATGGCTGTATAGGTATTTTCTGAACTCACTGAGAGTCGAAACCTCTGTATCATCGACTGAGACGATCACATCATATGTTGCGATGCCAGCTTTATCAGCAGGTGACCCAGCTTCAACTTGCGTAACCACCAGCCCTTCTGACACGTCAGCTGGAAGGTTAAGCTGACGCTCCAGTACGTATTGCGGAATCTCTGCAATAGACTGCAAGCCTACGCCCACATAAGCGCGTTGGACGGATCCGTCAGCAAGCAGATCATTCACAATTGTTTTGACCTCTTGAGTTGGGATGGCAAATCCAATCCCTTCTACATCTTCCGAGGAGATTTTCATACTGTTGATTCCAATGACCTGACCGCTTGAGTTCACAAGTGCTCCTCCGCTGTTCCCTGGGTTGATGGCAGCATCCGTCTGGATAACATCCATATCCCATTCACCAGCTGATGTAGAAACAGTCACTGTACGCTGCAGGCCACTGATAATTCCTTGTGTCACTGAACCAGAGAAATCTAAGCCAAGCGGATTTCCGATAGCAAGCACTTCCTGTCCGACACTCAATTTATCGGAATCCCCGAATTCTGCTACCTTCGTGACATTCTTACTGCTGATTTGCAAGACGGCAAGGTCTGTCAGCGCATCTGTACCAACAAGCTTAGCTTCCACTTTTGTTTCATTAGCTAAATATACTTCAATGGTATCAGCATCTTCAATTACGTGATTATTCGTAACAATATAGGCATAATCGCCTTCCTTCTTAAAGATGACACCTGAACCAGTTCCGCTTTCTTCCTTGTCTGAGTTCTCCCCTTCAGTGGTCGGTAATCCATAGTTATAGTAGTTTTCTGTGCTCATTTTCTGGATATTGACGACCCCCACAACAGCAGGGGATACTTCTTCGATCATCTTAATTGTGTCACTTGTGGAAATGGCTGTCTCATCAATTTGCAGCCCATCCTTATCATCAACTTGGGCAACGGCAGTTTCAACTGATTCTACAGTTCCATCTCCGCTGCCAGGCAGGAATCCGGTTAAATCAACAAATCCAAAATAAGAACCAGAGCCAAGGACAATCGCTCCTCCAAGAATGGCTGTAATCACAGGTGTAAGCCATCTTTTTCTGCTTTTCGATGACTGGCTTTCATGAGGCTCTTGTTTGTCCGGTTGTTCGTTGCTAATAACAGGCTCAATTAATTCCTCAGCTGCATGATCGTATGGCCCTTTGCCAATTTGGCTGGAATCAAGCTCATGATATCCCTGATAGGATACATAGGTCGGATCAATAGAACGGCTCGTTGGCTCAGCTTCTGTTGTTTCATTTATCGTTTCTTCATCATTTCGCTTTGTTTCTTCCCATTCATCACGTTCATTTCGGTTAGTGAAATCCATCTAATTCCTCTCCTTACCTATTATGCTGAAAGTATATGAATTAATGATTACGTTAAAATAATAGTTTCCTGACTACATTACCTACTATACCCACACTTTGTGTCAGAGGTATGTCAGCGTGTAATATTTTTATAAAATGATACCTTTATTATAAATGGAAGTCTATTCTTGTGTTTCCTTTAATAAATGGAAAAGCTGGCGATGGTCTCCGCCAGCTTCCGCCTCTTTATTCATCCCTGTAAGGAAGATTGATGGTAAAGGTCGTCCCTTCCCCGTTGCTTTTTAAAAGCTTTAGGTCGCCTCCCATGGCTCTTGCCAGCATCTTGCTGAAAGGCAGGCCGAGCCCCAAGCCTCTTACCTTATATTTCTTTTCTTCACCACGGTAGAAACGCTCGAAAATCAAATCCTGCTCAGCATCAGGGATTCCTGTGCCATTATCCTGAACATCAATCGCGAGCCATTCACCGTCCGTCGGGTGAATGGTGATCGTGATTTTTCCATCCCCCTGAATAGCCTGCTTTGCATTATTAAGCAGGTTAATGAGAATTTGCTGGAGACGAAGCGTATCAGTATACACTTCGAAGTCTTCCTCAGGCTTATTTATGGCAACCTCTATATCGGAATTATCTTGAATAATGCTCCATTGATAGACCATCTCTTTCACGCTTTCTCCAATGAAGCATGGTTTTTTATTCACTGGAATGGCGTTTGCCGCAAAAGAATTGAAATCAAGCAAATCCCCGACCATCTTCTGCAGACGATTCGTCTCCTGCAAGGAAATAGCAAGAAACTCCTTTGCTTCTTCTCCTGTAACAACCTTATCGTTCACTGCCTGCAGGAGGCCGCTGATAGAGGTGACAGGGGTTTTCAATTCATGCGTCACCCCAGCAAGCAGCTCAGCCCTAATGGATTCCAGCTGTTCAAGCTTAAGGGCCATTTCTTTAAATGAATGAACTAGATCATACACCTCTTGTTCTCGTACCCTTTCATTCAGCTCAACATCGTAATTACCTGCTTCGACTTCCTTTGCTGCCTTTGCTACATTCTCAATCGGCTTAAGCAGACGTTTAGACAGGAAGTATATCGCTGCCCAGCCAAGCATGGCTGCACTGAGAATCATCAGAAAGAGCAACTTGTATTCCTGGTCCACAGCAGTCAGTTCTGCCTCCGACTGGATGACTACGACCCAGCCAAGAACAGAATTATTCAAGGTAATCGGTCGTTTGATGAGATAATAATCTCTCCCGCCAATATTGTTTAATTTTCTTACCTCATCCTCGCTCGAAATTAACTTCTCCGAAAAGGATGAAATCCTTAAATGATTCTCTGAGCGGTTCTCCATAAGAATCGTACCGGACGGGTCGACGATATAAATGGATGGACTACCGCTTGTTTCAAGTAATTTTTTCCGATTATAAAATAATTCATCATTTCCATCGGTCGGTATATCGGTCCCGACTATTTGATCAAGCATTCGCGCAGCCACTTCCTCCGCCAAATATTGATCAATCTCAAGGTTTTTATTTAAAGTCGATTGCCGGATGATAATTCCCGTGACGAAGCCAATCACCGCCAAGCCAATCACAAGCGTAACGAGATAGCGTATTGTCCAATAGCGCAGGAGGCTGATCCTTTTTTGTTCCTCCTGCTCCTTAGCCCACTTATTTTTCCATGCATAGGTGAGATGGGTGATTTTAGTCTGAAGTTTATTTTTTATCGAAGACACTTAACTGATACCCCAATCCCCGCAAAGTTTTGATTTCTCCTTCTGTACTAGGCCAATTTTTCAAGGCTTTTCTCAATCTCTTAATGGATAAATCAACTGCCCGGTCACTGCCATCATAATCCAGACCCCATACATGTTCAATCAACTGGTCCCGTGTGAATAATTGATTGGGATGCTGACTCAAAAAAATGAGCAGTGCGAGATCACGTGGAGTCAAATCCAATTCAATACCATGCAAAGTGACCGAATGAGCCTTCATATTGATGGTTAATGAACCAAATTGCTTCCGTTCTTTATCATCAATGACCTGCACTGACCTTCTAAGTACAGCCTGTACCCTTGCGACAACCTCATCACCGACAAACGGCTTCGTAATATAATCATCTGCTCCATCATTCAAGCCTGTGAGCCGGTAGTTCACATCACCAAGGGCTGTCAGCATAATAACCGGGCATGTGCTTTCTATGCGGATCTCCTTCAAGATATCCCATCCGCTTTTACCAGGAAGCATCACATCGAGCAGCACCAAATCCGGCTTATACTCGTGGAATTCATCGATTGCCTCTTCACCTGTATAAACTTGTTTCGTCTCATAGCCCGCTTTTTTCAAATATGCCTTTAACACTTGGCTGATTGCGATTTCATCTTCAACAATCAAGATTTTATGCATGCTGCAACACTCTCCCGCTAAAAACGAATAGGACAAAAATCCCCGAAATGTCCGGAGATTTTTGTTTTACTCTTATTTTACACCATTACTGGTTCTTCCTTATTTGAAATCGTGATTTCACCTTTTGATAAGCGAATATTCACATCCGAAATCTTGGCCAGATTAGTATCATGCGTTACAACAATGACACATTTTCCTTCTTTATGAGCCAGATCAAGGAATAAGTCGATGATTTCCTTCGCTGTGTCCTCATCCAGGTTTCCTGTTGGCTCATCGGCCACAATCAATTCCGATTGGCAGCACAGAGCCCGCGCAATTGATACACGCTGCTGCTGGCCGCCGCTCAAGGTAAGCACACGCTGATGAGCCTGCTTCTCATCGATCCCGACCTTCTGAAGCATTTCCAGTGCATAGGCCTTGCGATTACCCACCTTAGTTCCCGTTATTTCCATAGCGGTCGTGATATTTTGCAGGGCCGTCATATAAGGGAGCAGATTGTATGCCTGGAAGACAATAGAAACATATTTATTTCGAAATTTGGAATAACCGATTTTTTTGATATTCTTTCCTTCATACAGCACTTCCCCATCCTTCGGCATATCCAGCGCACTCGCTAATGCCAGGAAGGTTGTCTTCCCAGACCCGGAAGGACCGACAATGGTATAGAACAGACCTTTATTAAAGGATACATTAATTTTCTTTAGTATGTCTTGCCTCTTATTCTCAAACTTATACCAATAACTTACATCCTTAAATTCCAGTAAATTCGTCATTGCTTCTCCTCCTTAATCCTGTCTTGAAAGGATTGCTTTCGGCTGCAGTCTAAATACGGATAATGAAGGAATTAATGTCGCGATAACCGCAATCAGCAAACCAATTCCCGTCAGCTTTCCTAGATCAGATGGAGTTACTTGAACATCCAGGTCAACCGTTGCCACTTCTGCGTCAGCTGCACCAGCTTGTCCGCCAGGACCTCTGAAACCGCCTGGAGCACCCATACCCCCACCGCCCATTTGCATTCCTCTGCCGCCAAACTGAGTCGCATCTGCACTAGAACTTGCTGAAGCTTCCTCTTGTTGTGATAGAAGCTGGTCACCAATCTTATCAGCCACTAAATTACCTGTCAGGGAGGCTATCCCAATCGCAAAGACCGCAACAATAAGAATCTCGACGATAAATTGTCCAATTAACTTGCTCTTTTTCTCACCAATGGCAAGAAGGACACCCATTTCATATTTTCGTTCCCGAATGCCAAGCATCACAATTAATCCAAGAATAATTGCACCTGCAATGGTCACTAAATATACAATGTTTTTTGAAAATGAGGCGACATTATTGATTGGCTCTACCATTTGCTGATAAAGGTCATCATTTGCATCCAGCTTAAATGTATCGAAATCAATGACATCCATTGCCTTTGCATCCTCAATGAAGGAATCTGTATCAGCAGGATCTGCCATGTAATATGTAGCGCTATCAATTGTGCCCTCATAATCTTCGCCTTTCATTTCATTGGCTACTGTATAAGGAACATAGATTTTATTGTATGGGTTCATGGAAGTAAAACTCATCCCCATCGAATCAGTCGATGTGGAAGTCGTTTTGTAGATTCCGATAATCTCGACTTTTACTGTTGTATCTTCATCGCTTGTAGAGGCAACTTCAATGGTATCACCGACAGATAAATCATTTTCCTCTGCTAATGTTTCCTCAATGATGGCGACATTTTTACCAATATGCTCATCAGAAATATGCGTTCCCTCTGTCATTTCTGCATTCCCATCCATGAAATCACTCGTTGCATCTGTGAAAACCACCCCTTGCAGGGTCACATCTGCATCGCTCATGCCGTTATCAGGCATTTTCCCGCCCATTGGATTCGAATTGCTCGAAGTATCACTTGATGAAGCTTCAATAGGATCAAAGCTGCTGGCTGCTGCCTGTGTGCTTGAAGTGAAGTTATAGCCGCTTAATTGGGCTAAGGTCGTTAATTCCTCCGCATCCTCTACCTCAACAGGTGTTTGAGCAAAACGAAATGGCTCCCGGGCATCCTCTGAACCAGCACTTTCTCTTGCTTCACGCTGCTCCTGCATCATCTTCTCTTGGTCATAGCTCAGTGTGACGGTTCCTCCAAGCTGCTGTTTCGCAAGCTCTGCTGAAGTCGAAGCTGCACTCTGAATAGATAACCCGCTCAATACCAACACGCAAATAACCGTGAAGACAAATAACTGTAATATGCTTTTGCCCTTCTTGGCCTTTACGCTCAAGAATGCTCGTTTGATAAAGTTCATCCTTCTTCTCCATCCTCTCTCTATCTAACGTCAGTTATGTAACTAACCTGTCTATCACTTTAAAACGGAATTGTGTCAATTAAATGTCGGACGCGAAATTTTTATTATGCAATCGTGCTCATAAGGCTGCTCAGCCCTATCATTTAAACGAAAAGCTCTGTTTATCTTAAATGCTGATTTTCGTTGCAAGCGGCAGCTAAATCGCATGCGGTCGTGGTGCTAATCCCACAGGAGTCAACAATTTGATGCGTTAACGGGCAGTATTCTACTATTAACTATCAACATTCATCTTTAACTGGATAAAAAGAAAAAAGAACCTTCCTAATCAAGAAGATTCAAGCCGCACATGTATTCACACGAAATCACCAATGAAAAAAAAACGATTCAAAAAAATAGCGGCAATGAATAGATTGCTCCATTCATTGCCACTCATTTCCCGTACATTATTTATTGAAGTCTGCTTTCCACTTCTGAGCACACTTGGTCTGCTGTTAATCCATCCGCATTGATTACGGGACCTTCAATCGCAGCGTCCTGCATACCCATTACATTCTTATCCATTCCAGAGATGACACAACAGTCACAGCTCGCTGCACCATACTCATGGTTTAACTGTACCACTTCATATCCCTTCTCACGAAGCGCTTGCTGCACATCTGATAAGGATTCTTCCACTCCTATTTTAGCCATTGCTTACACCTCCTCCAATGGTAGGATGTTCTGCCATAAAGGAAATTATTCATTTATCAAACAGTTTGATTTCAAAATGTTACATTATTGTTAATATCAAGCTTTTCTATTTACTATTTGTCAAATTAATACTATTATTCTATAAAAAGGGAAAGAATGTGATAGATATGAAATCTACCGGTATAGTCAGAAAGGTCGACGAACTAGGCCGAATTGTTCTTCCGATTGAATTAAGACGTACCTTGGATATTAACATAAAAGACTCAATTGAAATCTTTACGGACGAAAATCAAATCATCCTTCAGAAATACATGCCTGGCAAGGCTTGTATCATTACAGGCGAGGTGAGCAACAACAATATTACACTCGCCAACGGCAAAATCATCCTAAGTCCAGAAGGCATTCAGCGGCTCACTGAAGAACTTCATCATGTCATTAAACAATAAGACTTACTCTTCGTCCAGGCGGAAAGATCCGCCTGTTTTTTTGTCATGTTCAATAGACTATGTATAATCAAGAAATCCAAACCATAAATGAATGGAAGAATATAAAAAAACTGGCTTCCAAAAAATCACAAGGATTTTTCGTGGAGGCCAGCTTTTCATTTAGGCATCAATCGAGATATGTTTGAACTCCGTGACATCGAAGAGTCCATCAATCGTAATCTTACATGCCGGAATAACCGGAAGTGCCAGGAATGACAGGGTCAGGAATGGATTGAAGTCCTGTGAAACCCCTAAGTCAGCTAATACTTGATTCATTTCGCGCAAGTGTCCGTAGACAGCATTCGCGCTTTCCATTGACATCAAGCCTGCTATTGGCAAAGCAAGCTTGGCCCGCACTTTTCCTTCACTGACAATGACCAGCCCTCCTCGGCTTTTTTCAAGCTCCTGAATGGCTGCCAGCATGTCTTCATCATTCGTGCCAGTGACAATTAAATTATGAGAATCATGTGCAACCGTCGTGGCCAAAGCTCCTGATTTCAGCCCTAGCCCCTTAACAATTCCGAGGCCAATCTTGCCTGTCGCGTTATGCCGTTCAATAAGCGCAATCTTTAGATGATCAAGATGGGTATCCGATTCGAAGAAGCCCTCCTTTGTCCGATTCGTCTTCTCGATGAGACGTTTGGTGATTAGGCTGTTCGGAATGATGCCAATAATATTTGCTTCTTCCCCCTTCAGCTTGATTGCCAAATCGTTCGAATCAATCTTACCGAGGGAAACGGTATTCGCCAGATTTTCCGCTATAGCATATGGATAGTTCTCTGGGAATCCCTGGACAGAACCTTCGCTTACGATACATTTCCCGTTCTTATAGACTGAATGGATGGCAACCTCTTCAAGACTATCAAGCATCAAAAAGTCGGCTTTATAGCCTGGAGCAATCGCTCCTTGATTTTTCAGACGGAAGCATTCAGCCGCATTCAAGGTTGCCATTTGATAGGCCGTCATGACAGGAATACCTTCTGCAATGGCTAATTTGATACAATTATTAATGCTGCCCTCCATCATGACGTCATCCAAATGACGGTCATCTGTTACAAACAGGCATCTTCTCGCGTTCCGCTCATTAACGGCCCCGATGATCTGCTTCAAATCCTTTGCGACTGTCCCTTCCCGAATCATGAGATACATCCCCTTCTCAAGACGGGCCTTTGCCTCTTCCGCAGTCATACACTCATGATCCGTATGAATACCGGCAGCCATATATACATCAATGGCCTTCCCAGACAAACCAGCAGCATGACCATCAATCAATTTATGCTGTTTCCTTGCATCCAGCAGTTTCTCAACCATGGAAGGCTCGCTCTCAAGCACAGCTTGATAATTCATGACCTCCGCAAGTCCAAGTACACGCGGCTGTTCATAAAATGGAGCTAGATCCTCACTGTTCAAAATCGCTCCCGCTTCTTCAAATTCCGTAGCAGGTACACAGGATGGAAGCATGAAATGCGCATCAAAAGGCAGACCCTCCGTATGCTCAATCATGTATTGAATTCCTTGTGCCCCGCTGACATTGGCAATTTCATGAGGATCTGCAATGACGGCAGTCACACCGTTCTTTACCTGAACCTTTGCAAATTCCAGCGGGCTAACCATTGTGGATTCAATGTGCACATGGCCGTCGATAAAGGATGGACTGATGTATCGCCCTGCGGCATTTACTTCTCTTTTGCCTTCGTATTGGCCAATACCAGCAATAACCCCATCGACAATTGCGATATCTCCAAGCTGAATCTCACCGGTAAATACATTCAAAATTTTGCCGCCTTTAACAACAAGATCTGCCGGCTCCTTCCCTGAAGCCACATTGATACGTCTTTGCATTAAGCTGTAATCCATCCTAATCACCCTTTTTCTATGTTAGTAATCTCTTAAGATGTAATAATGAAATAAATTTAACCTACTATAACACATAATAAGGAGTAATGAGAATAGCCTATTTCTTATATTTTTTATCCATTAAGACACTCTAATAACCGGGCAATGGCTCTTTCAAGCTCAGCCTCTGGTATCCCCGCAAAACCAAGCACGATGGTTGGGGGATAATCCTCCTTCACGATAGAATAATCTGAAAGAGTGTGCAGGAGAATCCCTTTCTCCCTTGCCCGTTCCTTAATTTGCTCCTCATTCATCCCATTATGGACAACAAGGGCAATATGAAGGCCTGATTTCTCCCCGATTACGGAAAGAATTTCCCTATGAGGCTTCAAATGTTCTAGTACTATTTCTAATTTCCTGCGATACACCTTCCGCATTCTGTTCAGATGACGCTCAAATTCCCCATCACGCATAAAACGAGCTAGAAGATGCTGGTCCAACCTCGATACGGAGGAATGCCCGAATCCTGCCTCTTGATAGCAGGAAAGCAATTCCTCCGGCAGAAGCATGAAGCTAATTCGAATGGACGGCATTAAGGATTTGGAGAAGGAACCGAAATAAATCACCTTCCCAAAGCTGTCCATACTTGCAAGCGAGGGAATAGATTTGCCGCTATAGCGGAATTCACTGTCATAATCGTCCTCGATAATGAACCTTTCCTTCGATTCCGCTGCCCACGAAAGCAATTGAACACGTCGGTTATAGGACAGTACGGTCCCAAACGGGAAATGATGGGATGGTGTTGTATAGAGAATATCCATATCCCCTTGAAGGACCTCATCAATCTTTAATCCATCCTCATCCACTCCTACAGCCTGAACCTTATTCGGGAAATGGCACATGATACGGTTCATGACCTGATAACCAGGGTTTTCAACGCCATATTTTGCCTTGCTGCCAAATAAGAGGACCAATTGCTGCAACAGGATTTCAAGGCCTGCTCCAATGATAATTTGCCGAGGCTCACAAATGACGCCTCTTGCATGGTACAAATAGGTCGCAATCTCTCTTCTTAGTTCCATTTCACCAAAGGGGTCGCCAAGCAATAATAAATCTTGGTTATTGAAATCAATCAAATCCTTTGCCAATCTCCTCCACGTCTTGAAGGGGAACACGCTGACATCAATATGACTCGGATGAAAGGATTGAATAATCTGCTCACCCGGCTCATCCCTCTTTTCTGAGCAGCTTTCCCCAGGCTGTATGTATTCCAAATCCTTTGAGGCCAAACAATAGTATCCTTTCCGAGGAAGCACCTCAATATATCCCTCTGCAACCAATTGCTGATAAGCTGCATCTACTGTATTTTGACTGATTTGCAGGTAATCAGAGAGATTCCGTTTCGAAGGCAGCTTCGTTTGATATGGCAATCTGCCGGACATGATTTCATTTTTGATAAAAACATACAGCTGCTCATAGATTGGAATACGGCTTTCACGGTTTAGTTCACACGCTAATCTATTCATCTTTTCTCCCTCACTGACACCATCAAAACGCTTGAAACTGAATCTTTTAATGGGGTCTGTTTCCTCTATACTTATACCATACAACAAATCACACTATTTTTAAAAATAAAAAAGGATGGTGCTAATTTTATGAGAAAAGCCTTAGGCACTGATGCTGTCAAACGAGGAATGGCCCAAATGCAAAAGGGCGGGGTTATCATGGATGTTGTCAATGCGGAGCAAGCCAAAATCGCCGAGGCAGCGGGAGCTGTTGCCGTCATGGCTCTTGAACGTGTTCCTTTTGACATTCGCAAGGCTGGCGGGGTTGCAAGAATGGCAGACCCGCGTATCGTAGAAGAGGTCATGAAGGCCGTGTCTATCCCTGTGATGGCTAAAGCACGGATTGGCCATATCGTGGAAGCACGCGTACTCGAGGCAATGGGTGTCGATTACATTGATGAAAGTGAAGTTTTAACGCCTGCAGATGAAGAGTATCACCTTCAAAAGAGGGCTTTTACTGTCCCATTCGTCTGCGGATGCCGCGACCTCGGAGAAGCAGCAAGAAGGATCGGGGAAGGTGCCTCCATGCTGCGCACGAAGGGAGAACCAGGTACAGGTAATATTGTTGAAGCTGTCCGCCATATGCGAAAGGTTCAGGCGCAGGTTCGAAAGGTCATCCATATGAATGAGGATGAGCTCATGACTGAGGCGAAAATCTTAGGAGCTCCGTACGATATTCTGCTTCAAATCAAGGAAGAGGGCAGCTTGCCTGTTGTCAACTTCGCGGCAGGCGGAATTGCGACACCGGCAGATGCTGCCCTGATGATGGAGCTTGGGGCTGATGGCGTCTTCGTCGGATCAGGAATCTTTAAATCCGAGTCTCCTGAGAAATTCGCCCAAGCAATCGTCCAGGCAACCACTCATTACAAGGATTATGAGCTGATTGGCAAACTTTCAACTGAACTAGGCAGCCCCATGAAGGGAATTGAGATTGCCACGATTCCAGCGGAAAGCCGTATGCAGGATCGGGGTTGGTAACAATGCCTCATATTGGCGTATTAGCCCTGCAAGGAGCTGTCTCAGAACATATCAAACAAGTAGAAGCAACAGGCTGTACAGCCTCAAGAATTAAATTCCCCTCAGAGCTTGCATCACTTGACGGACTCATCATTCCTGGAGGAGAAAGCACCGCCATCAAGAAGCTGATGGATACGTATGGATTCACAGAAACCATCCAATCATTCCAAAAACCTATCTTCGGCACATGTGCCGGAATGGTATTGCTCGCAAGTAAGATTGCCGATGATTCCGATCCCGAGCCACTCGGACTAATCGATCTCGTTGTTCAGCGCAATGCCTCAGGTCGTCAGCGGGCAAGCTTTGAAACATCACTTGCTATCAAGGGGTTGGATGAACCATTCAAGGCCATTTTTATCCGTGCCCCGTATTGCCTTCATGCCGGAGAAAGTGTCGTGACGCTTGCAGACTATGATGGACATATTGTGGCAGCCAAGCAAGGCCGCATTCTCGTCAGTTCCTTTCATCCCGAGCTGACTGATGATTCGCGTTTTCTTGAGTTATTCATCCAAATGGTGAAGGAGCACTGTGAGGACTCTGCTATTGCTTAAATCTAATACAAACAGGAGATAAACCAGATTTGGCCTTCTCCTGTTTTTTTTCCGTTCTCTGGGGATAAAAAAAGCAGATTATTCATAAAAAAAGGAAAATTTTTTGGTCTTTTCATGGATTGGGTCAGGTAAGACGAAGATATTTAAAGGAGTGAAACTTGATTTCTTTGTTTATGGGCGAATCTCAGGCGTTTAAGGGCGGAAAATATGAATTTAAGGGCGAAAACACCCTCATTATGGGCGAAAATAGGGCTTTATGGGCGAAACCCAAAATAGCAGCCAAGATCTCCGCTTACCCGTCCGCCAGACAACAGCCTCTAAACAAATCAAACTAAAAGGCTGACCCAAAAGCCCGTAAGCTTTCAGGTCAGCCTTCCTTCAATGAATTGATCTATTCTACACGTAAATCTTCTATTGAATCAATCTCCACATAGGCCGGGACGACAAGACCAAGTTTTGTCCCCTTCAAGTTAGGTCCTAAGTCGACAAAGTCTTCCTTATATTTATCGTAATACGCCTTCGAGGTCGTCGGAAGCCATGCGGCAACCATGGCATCTGCCTTCCCGCTCGCAATAGCCGCATACATCGGACCAATCTCCACCTGTCTTAATACAGGCTCATAGCCTTGCATTCTCAGCACCTCAGCAATAACATTCGTTGAGGCAACCTCTGATTCCCAGGCTACATATACGAGAGTAATATTTTCGCCATTGCCTTTTTCAGCATCATTCACCCACTGGTCGACCTTGCTCTTATTAGCCTCAATCCACTTGATGGCAGCATCCTTGGAGCCCATTCCTTCTTCAATATCCTTCATGACAGACTCCATATCAGAGGTTTCCCAATAGAATTGATTGAGCACCTTTTCCGCACCAGGCAAATCTTCCTTTAAGCCCTTACGAACCAATGTATGAATGTCCTCACTTTCGCCATAGACACCCTTTGGATCATCCAGATACTTCAAGTCAAACTTACCGAACATCCAATGCGGTGTCCATCCTGTGATAATGATTGGCTCCTTCCGATCATAAGCCTTCTTCAGCTCAGCCCCCATCGCCGCCGATGAGCCTTCCTGCAATGTCCAATCATCACTTAGTCCATACTGATCCATTGCTTCCTGTGTCCTCGACATAACCCCTGAGCCCGGATCAATGCCCACGATTTTATAATCAACCTGGGCGCCAATTGAAGCATTCTCTGAGCCTTTCAGCTCGGCATTCAATAAGGACGTTACCGTATAGCCGCCCAAAAAGAGAACAATAACTAAACTATAAATCCACTTGCCTTTAACGATTGATTCAAAAGCCGGCGTTCTAAGCTTCTGAGAAATCCGGTCAAGAATGATGGCAATGATAACAATAGCTAATCCCGCTTCAAACCCTTCTCCAACTTTTATCTGGGAAACAGCGCGATAGACCTCTGCCCCTAAGCCGGGCGCTCCTACCAAAGAAGCCATGACGACCATTGATAATGACAGCATAATACTTTGGTTGATTCCTGCCATGATTGTTGGCATTGCGAGCGGCAGCTGCACCTTCATAATCTTTTGGCCTCTTGTGGAACCAAAAGCATCTGAAGCCTCAATTAAATCCTTTGGAACCTCCTGAATCCCAAGGCTGGTCATGCGAATCGCCGGGGCAATTGCAAAGATAACAGAGGCTACAATCCCCGGTACGACACCAATCCCAAAGAACAAGATGGCCGGAATTAAGTAGACAAAGCCAGGCATCGTTTGCATGAAATCTAGAATCGGCATTAAGATATTTCTCAACCACTTGCTTTGGGAAGCCAAAATTCCAAGTGGAATTCCAAGTATGACCGTAATCAGAACAGAGGCCAGAACAAGGGCCAATGTCTGAATCATGGCATCCCAATATCCTAGATTATCAATCAGCAGCAGTCCTATGAACGTGAATAAAGCCAGAGGCCATTTATTCGTGTAAAAAGCAAGCAGTGTCAATAATAGAATGAGCACGATCGGCGGTCCAAATCCGAGTACATCTACACTCGTGTCAATGATGCTCTGCACAAACGTGGAAATAAAATTAAAAAACGGGCCAAGAGCATCTGTCAGCCAATCGACAACACGGTCGACACCTTGCGCCAACGGTATTTTTCCGATGTTCATTCTACTCCCTCCTTCTCAAGAAGGTTGTCCCGGTTTCCTGCGAGAGCACCAATGATGACTCCGCGGATAAGCACACCTCGAAGTTTTCTATCTTCATTGATTACCGCAAGCGGCATGGATGCATTGGCCATCTCATCAAGAAGATCAGCGATGACGGTGTCCTCATAAACCGCTGGAACATCCTTTGTCATCACATCCTCAATACTAAGCTGTTCTGCTGCAGCCCTGCTCGCTTGATCCGCTGACAGCGCACCTACCAGCTTAAAGCTGCGATCGACGACAAATATATGGGAATACCCGTTATCCTTCATCGTTTGCAGCGCAACCCTTGGTCCGCGATCCACAAAGATTCGTTCTGCCCGCTTCATCACCGATGCTGCCGTGAGTACACGGGATAAATTCACGTCTTCTACAAATCGTTCGACATAATCATTGGCCGGATTCATCATAATTTCCTCAGGAGTTCCAACCTGAATGATTCTGCCATCCCTCATTAAAGCAATCCTGTCTCCGATTCGCAACGCTTCATCTAAATCATGGGTAATAAAGATAATCGTTTTCTTATAGTTTTCTTGAATTTCCAGCAGCTCATCCTGCATGTTTTTTCGAATCATGGGATCCAGCGCACTGAAGGCTTCATCCATGAGAAGAATATCTGTATCACTTGCAAGCGCCCTCGCAAGACCCACCCGCTGCTGCATGCCACCACTCAATTGATTAGGGAATTGTTCTTCATAGCCTTGGAGACCGACAGCCTTAAGCGCCTGCATCGCCTTTTCGGTCTGTTCCTCCTCAGCGATTCCTTTAATTTCAAGGCCGAACTTAGTATTTTCAAGAATCGTTTTGTGGGGGAATAAGGCGAAGTTTTGAAATACCATACTGATTTTATTCCTCCTAATTTCACGAAGCTCTTTCGGTGACATCGTCACGATATTTTGGCCATCAATCAAGATCTCTCCATCAGTCGGGGAAATCAGCCGATTAATCATTCGAATAAGCGTAGACTTGCCGCTCCCAGATAAACCCATAACGACAAAGACTTCACCCTCATAAATATCTAAATCTGCCTTATGTACGCCAATCGTACTTCCTGTTTCCTTTAAGATTTCTTTTTTCGTCCTTCCCTGCAGCGATAATTTTATTGCCTGCTGCGGGGACTTTCCAAACACTTTCCAAACACCTTTTATGCTAACCTTTGCGTCCAACATACCACTCCTAAATATCAATCTAACAAATAACTCGCTAAAGACATAGTTATCCTCCTATACTAATAAACTATTTAGAGTAAACTTAAACATTTTTCTAAAAAAATAGGTCAAATTACACAAAAAAAAAGACTATGCACATGAATAGTATTCATGTGCACAGTCTAACTAGTTATTACTCTTCACCAATAATCTTCACTTCTGTTTCTAAATCAACGCCAAAATTCTCTTTGACCGTCTTTTGAACATGCTTGATCAAGTTCAAATAATCAGTTGCGGTTGCATTACCCGTATTAATAATAAACCCAGCATGCTTCGTTGATACCTGTGCTCCGCCAATCGATACTCCCTGCAGATTGCTATCTTGAATGAGCTTCCCGGCGAAATACCCAGGCGGACGCTTGAATACACTTCCACAGGATGGATATTCAAGAGGCTGCTTAGACTCCCGCAGGAAGGTCAATTCATCCATTCGTGCCTTAATGGCTGCAGGATCGCCTTTCTTAGCAGCAAATCTTGCTTCTAAAACGATGTACCCCCTCTTGGCAATCAAGCTGCTGCGATACGTTAATTCCATTTCTTCATTCGTTAATGTCAATAATTCTCCTTCATCAGTCAGAACAACAGCAGAGTCAATTACTTGAGAAATATCCCCGTCGTAGGCACCTGCATTCATATAAACTGCTCCTCCTACAGAGCCTGGGATGCCGCATGCGAACTCAAGTCCGGTCACACTTTGCTCTAACGCAAAGCGGGACACATTGATAATTGTCGCGCCGCTTTGAGCCACAATAAGACCGTCCTTCATTTCAATCCGTTCCATATGACTCAAAATAAGGACGATTCCTCTAATACCGCCATCACGGATAATGAGATTCGAACCATTTCCAAGAATCGTCAATGGGATAGAATTCTCACGGGAGAACAAAATACAACTCTGTACTTCTTCATACGTAGAAGGAAGGACGAGGAAATCGGCTTTTCCTCCCGTTTTCGTGAACGTATATTGGTTTAATGGTTCATCTTGCTTAATATGCTCTTTTGGGATCAGGCGTTGCAATTTTTCGTATATTGTTTGCTTTTCCATACTCTCAACCTTCTAATTATATTTGTCTATTTATTATATACATGAACTAAGCCATAAAATCACTGCAAATGGCTGGAAACTCTTTGTTTATTTTAGCATTCAAGCCCAGCTCATGCAATTTGACTAAAGAAAACAAAAAAAAACATCCCGGCTCCAAAGAGCGGGGATGTTATGATTTTCTGACCTCAAGCCTTCTCGCAACAAGGGATAACCCGTAATTGACGATAAAATACATAAGAGCAATCAAGATCAGAACCGGCCAAACATAATTGATGTTCTGCGCATAAATGACCTGACCATGATGTGTCAATTCCGGTAAAGCGATAATAACCGCCAAGGATGTATCCTTTAAAAGCGAGATAAACTGACTCACGATTGGCGGAACCATATTTCGCAGAGCTTGAGGCAGGATGATATGCCAAAGTGTTTGAATATAACTCATGCCAGATGAGCGCGCCGCTTCCACCTGTCCCTTTGGAATGGAGTTCAGTCCGCTGCGAATGACCTCTGAAAGCATCGCGGATTCAAAGATTGTCAGTGCCAGAATTGCAGCTGTTGAAATGCTCATCTCGAGCCCGACTTTCGGGTCTTGCAGTCCAAAGTATACAAAGAAGATGATCAAAATTAGCGGTAAATTCCGGATTGTTTCGACAAGTACAGCAAGTACAGGGGATACAACCGGTATCTTTGCAAACCGCAGAATACCAATTATGCCTCCAATAAGGAAGCTCAAAACAATGGATATCGCGGCAATCTTCAAGGTTACGAGAAAACCGTCTACTAAAAAGGCAAGGTTATCAGGCGAATAGGCACCTGCAAAATCCATAGATCATGCCCTCCTTAATAACTCTTTGCCAGGCGTTTTTCCAAATAACCAACACCAAGGCTGAGCGGGATTGTAAGTATCAAATAAAAAACTGCAACAAAGATATAAACATCAAAGACCACATAGGTCGCAAGCGAAATCAAATCCGCTTGATACATCAGTTCTCCACCGGCAATAACAGCCAGGATAGAGGTATTCTTCACAAGATTAATAAATTGGTTGCCTAAAGGCGGAATCACGATTTTGATGGCCTGAGGAAGAATGATGAGACGCATCGCCTGACCATAGGTCAATCCTGACGAACGCGCCGCCTCCATTTGTCCTTTATCAATCGATAAGATGCCCGCCCGGATAGCCTCAGCAATAAAGGCCGCCGTATAAACAGTCAAAGCTAGAGAACCCGCAAGGAAACCTGGCAGGCCAGCTCCAAAATAAAACATAAAAGCGATAATTAATAATGGAATATTACGGACAAACTCCACATACGCTGTCCCCAACCAATTCAATGGTTTTAGAGGCGCAATTCTCATTACAGCAATGAACGTTCCGAGAAGGAAGCTCCCTACGAGAGTAAGCAAGCTGATGCGAATCGTTCCGATAAACCCTTCAAGATACATATCCAGATGATCGACAAGAATAGAAAAATCAAGTGCTAGCATTCAATCACTCCTATGTACAATCAGGATGGGTCGAGCGCCCATCCTGATGAAAGAAACTCCTTATTTCTTGATCCATTTGTTATAGATTTCATCATATGTTCCGTTGTCCTTCAAAGCTTTAAGAGCTTCATTTAATTCTTTGACTAATTCAGGGCTGTCTTTCTTCACAGCGATACCATACGGCTCTTCCGTAAATTGGCCGCCTGTCAATTCATAATCAGGATCTTCATCAGCCATTCCATAAAGGATAGAGTCATCTGTTGTCAATGCATCCCCTTGACCTGATTTCAAGGCAGTAAAGGCTTCTGAGTAGTTCTCATATTGAAGCACTTCTGCATCCGGAGCCTTCTCAGCGATATTGACAGCAGAGGTTGAACCTTTAACGGCAATTACTTTTGTCCCCTTCTTCAAATCATCAACGCTCTTGATTTTGCTTCCTTTTTTGACAAGCAAGGATTGGCCGGCTTCAAAGTAGACATCTGTGAAATCAACTTCTTTCTTCCGCTCCTCTGTAATTGTCATCGTTGCAACAACAGCATCAATTTTGCCGTTTTGAAGCAGCTGAACGCGGGTTTTGGATGTAACCTCGACAAACTCTGCCTTGCTTTCATCACCAAGAATTTCCTTCGTCAAAGCCTTCGCAATATCAATGTCAAATCCTTCAACCTTGCCTGAACTAGGGTTCTTAAGACCAAACAAGCGAGTATCATTTTTCACACCAAATACAATCTTGTCTTTATCCTTGATTGCTTCTAATGAGTTTTTCGCTGAACCTTCACCGTTTTTTTCGGCATCATCATTGCTTCCGCAAGCAGCCAGCATAAATACAGCAATCAAACACAAGACAGAAAATTTAAAAAACTTCTTCGACAACATACTATTTCCCCCTTTTATTTCTTAATGATTTAATATACGGCTTAAGAATGTACGCGCCCGTTCTTCACGCGGGTTCGTAAAAAATTCAGCCGGTGTCGACTGTTCCAAAACTCTTCCCTCATCCATAAAGACAATCCTGTTGGCTACTTCCTTAGCAAACCCCATCTCATGGGTCACAACCACCATGGTCATCCCTTCCTTGGCGAGCGTCTTCATGACATCCAGCACTTCGCCAATCATTTCCGGGTCAAGAGCAGATGTAGGCTCATCAAACAGCATAATCTGCGGATTCATGGCAAGTCCTCTAGCGATTGCTACACGCTGCTGCTGACCGCCGGACAGCTGTGACGGATAGGCATTTGCCTTATCTGGAATACCAACCTTCTCAAGATAAAAGCGTGCCGTCTTTTCCGCTTCCTCTTTCGATTTCCCAAGTACCTTCATTGGAGCAAGCGTAATATTCTGCAGAACGGTCTTATGCGGATATAAATAAAAATGTTGAAAAACCATTCCTATATCCCGTCTTAAATGATTGATATTCGTCTTCTTATCGTTGACCGGTGTCTGATTGACCTTCAGCACGCCTTTATCAATTGTCTCAAGATGATTAATGCAGCGAAGCATTGTGCTTTTTCCAGATCCAGAAGGACCGATGACGACCACAACCTCGCCTTTTTCAATTTCAAGATTAATATCCTTTAAAACATGGAAATCCCCATAATATTTATCAACATGATCAAAAACAATCAACCTTCTTCCCCCTTGACTAATCATTTTCTCTTTATCTTTCAATGAAAAGGCAGCCATATGTTTTTCATGAATGCCTAACCGTATGAAACGGTGATAAACAGCCTAGTAAGTAATATGTATGTCCTTTGAGACACCTGTATGTCTCTCCCGTGGCAGCCGTTCGTAGGCCAATATACGGAGGCTATGCCCTTCAGACTATTGACGAAATATTACAATTATTATCTTATCTTAACAGATAAGTATGTATTTTGTAAAATTGTGATTTTACTTAATTATTAGAAAATATTAATTGCATTATTTCCTTTCTCGCCATATACTTAGTACTATTAAAGAACAAGGGAGGAATGTCTTATGAAAATGATGTATGCAGAGAATGTCGTAAATTTCATAAAGCAGTCCTTCAAGCATAACGCTGATTAATGATTCCGATCCATTTGAATGAATATCTGCCATGCCAAGGACTGCCATTGGTCCTTGGCTTTTATATGCCTTTTTTCGAATGAAGGCAAAGAAAAGAGACCTATTCATGGTCTCTTTTCTCATGTGCAAACATTCATACAAATGGAGGAGAATACATTGAACATAAACCAATTAGGCTGGAATTCCTTTTTTGAAGAAGCCTTCAAGCTTCATGATAACTACTCAGCATTGATCCCTGGACGAATCATCAGCGAGCATAAAGGTATGTACCGCATCCTTTGTGAGGAAAGAGAGGTTCTTGCATCCATCAGCGGGAAACTGCGTTATCAGGCGCATAATAGCGCTGGGCTGCCAGCGACGGGCGACTGGGTTGCCTTAAAAATGAGACATGGAGAAAATAAAGCAATCATCCATGCTGTCCTGCCGAGAAAAAGCAAGTTCTCACGAAAGAAAGCTGGTTTGACAACTGAGGAGCAGATTATTGCCTGCAATATCGATACTGTCTTTCTCGTAAACGCCGTAAATGCGGATTTCAATATACGAAGGCTCGAACGATATCTTCTACTGGCATGGGATAGCGGTGCTAACCCTGTCATTCTCTTAAGCAAGTCTGATTTATGCAGCAATATTGATGACTATATTCATCAAGTAGAAAACATTGCAGCAGGCGTTCCCGTCCATGGCGTCAGCGCCGAACAAAGACTCGGACTCGAAGCATTAACACCGTATATCCAAGAAGGAAAGACAATTGCCATCCTTGGTTCCTCTGGAGCAGGCAAATCCACACTGGCCAATGTCCTGTACGGAGAAGATAGGCAGCAGGTTCACACGACACGTGATGATGACAAAGGCCGGCATACAACGACCCACCGGGAGCTGATCCTTCTCAAAAAAGGCGGTATGATTATTGACACCCCGGGAATGAGAGAGCTCCAGCTATGGGAGGGTGAAGAAGGGATCCATACAAGCTTCAATGACATTGAAGAACTAGCCCTGAATTGCAAATTCAACGACTGCCGGCACGAAACTGAACCAGGGTGTCAAATCCAAGCCGCCATTCAGGATGGAACCTTAGATAAGAAACGCTTCAAAAGCTACCAAAAGCTCCAAAGAGAACTCGCATACCTAGCAAAAAAACAAAGGAAACATCAAAAGCGAAGGTGACCGATTAGGTGCCTGAGGCTTAAAAAAGTAGCTTAGAAGAGGCAAAAAAAGCGGGGATTCCGGCATACAGCCAGTCCCCGCTTTTTCACTTTTTATTTCACGATATGAATCGGATGCCCGATGGCGACCTCCGCTGTTTCCATAATCATTTCTCCGAGAGTTGGATGTGCATGAATCGTTAAAGCTAGATCCTCTGCAGTGAGAGAAGATTCAATTGCAACGGTGAGCTCTCCAATCAAATCAGAGGCACTTGGCCCGATGATTTGCGCGCCGATGATGACGCCGCTCTCTTTATCAGTTACTAATTGAACAAATCCATCTGTCTCATTTAAGGCAATGGCTCTGCCATTTGCCGCAAATGGGAACTTCGTTTCAGCTGCCTTTATTCCAGCTTCTTTCGCTGTTGCTCCCGTATGGCCGACAACGGCGATTTCTGGTTCTGAGAACACAACTGCCGGTATGCAAGCGTGATCAATGACAGATGGCTGGCCAGCAATTGCCTCTGCCGCTACCTTTGCTTCATATGAGGCTTTGTGAGCAAGCTGCGGACCGGCAATAATATCGCCAATGGCATAAAGATTACTCTCATTTGTACGGCATTGGGAATCTACCTCGACAAATCCTCTTTCTGTTAAGCGGATACCGGTATTTTCTAAGCCAAGCTTGTCTGTATTCGGCTTGCGCCCAACTGACACAAGAACATAATCAGCCACCGCTGTTTTTTCTTCCCCTTTTTCCTCATAGATGACCTCGACATGACCATCCTTTTCCTCTGCCGATTTCACGAATACGCCTGTTGTGACGTTTGCTCCTTTTTTCTTAAGGCCTCGTTTAACGATTGAGGTCATCTTCGCATCCATTCCGCCAAGAATATCCTTTCCGCCTTCAAGGATGGTTACCTTCGTTCCAAAATTCGCATACACGCCGGCTAGTTCAATGCCAATGACACCCCCGCCAACGACAACCATGCTTTCTGGAATCTCTTTAAGATTCAATGCGCCTGTTGAATCCAGGATTTTTGGACCGAACTTCATGGTTGGCAGCTCAACCGGGCGGGAGCCTGTTGCGATAATGGCATCCTTGAACTGGATTACTTGCTCTCCTTCTGTTGACTCAACCTTAATCGTATGGGCATCCTGAAAAGCCGCTGTTCCTTTAACGACTTCCACCTTATTGCCCTTCAGCAATGTTCCGACACCTGATGTCAGCCGGTTGACGACCCCTTCCTTATATGCCTGTACCTTGGAGAAATCTACATCAATCTGCGGAACATTCAGGCCGAAAACATCAAAATGCTTTGCCTCATGATAATGATGAGCTGCCGTAATCAAGGCTTTTGATGGGATACAGCCAACATTCAGGCACACACCGCCTATATACTCTTTCTCGATTATAATGACTTTTTGTCCTAATTGAGATGCACGGATTGCCGCAACATATCCTCCGGGTCCAGCACCAATCACTACTGTATCTGTTTGCTTTGTTTCCATGTCCAACCCCTCCAGTATGAAAAGTTTCCTGCGTATGACAGCGTTTACAATAATGTCAGCAGAAAAGAAGAATAATTCTCCTATACTATTACTGTATAAATATAACTGAACAATATCAATTTTTCGAAACTAATGTAAGCAATTATTTCCACACTAGAGCTAGTTTACAAGATAGGGCTCTACATTCCGGTCACAGGCATCCTTGCACTGAAAAAGGGTCAAAGGTCTGCCAATTTGACCATAGCTGCAAGAGGACGTAAGAACATCAATTTGTTCAAGAAAGGTTAAATATTTTCTAATTGAAATCCTTGAGATTCCGACCGCTTCAACGAGATCCTCTGTCGTGAACTCATCGCCATTTTTGCTGTTGATAAAATTCCAGATTTCCTTCAAGGTATTCTTGGCCAAGCCTTTTGGCAGGATGACATCTCCGGTCATCCCTCTTTTCTCGAGGAGCAAGTGATCCAGTTCCTCCTGGCTCAGCTCATTCTCCTCTTTCATCACCCTTGATTGCTCCTTATATTTGAGCATAGCCTGCTTAAAGCGGTCGAAGCGGAAGGGCTTGATGATATAGTCGAATGCTCCGTTCTGAATGGCCTTATGGATGCTCTCAATATCCGTTGCCGCTGTAATCAAGATGACGTCAATATCGAGTTGCTGCTGTCTAATAGCGGTAAGAAGAGCCAAGCCATTTTGCTCAGGCATGAAAATATCCAATAAAATCAAATCAGGCAAATCGGTCTTCAGAAATTGAAGGGCCTCCTGAACGGAAGATACAGCGCCCATTACATGGTAGCCTGGTATATCTCTTAGGTAGTTCTTGTTAATCTCCGAAACCATTGGATCATCTTCAACAATCAGAACTTCTATCATCTATAATCGTTCCCTTCAGCTTTCTTGAAGTGGCAGGAAAACCGTGAAAGTTGTACCCGCTCCAGCCTTTGTTTTCAGTTCAATCATCCCATTTAATTTCTCAACCGATTGCTTAGTCAAATACAGCCCATAGCCCCGGCCAGTTCCCTTCGTTGAATAGCCCTTTTCAAATATCGCCGTCACCAATTCTTCCGGTATGCCGTTGCCGCTGTCGCCGACTTCCATCACCAATTCTCCATCAAGCACACCGATTGAAAAGATCACCACTTTTTCTTTAACACCCTCCAAAGCATCAAATGCATTCTCAATCAAGTTTCCGGCAATGCGGATGAGGTCATGGATGTATTCCTCCTCGATGTATCCCGGCATATAACTGTCCTCATTGATGATGAGCTGGATGCCGAGCTCCCTTGCCTTGCTGAGCTTCCCTAGTAAAAAGCCTGCAAAGATGGCATTCTTAATTCGCTTGACGATAAATCCTTTCTCTGTTTCATAATCATCCACCAGGTTCTCAATATAGCGGCTCATCTCATCATATTTTTTCAAATGGACAAGGCCTAGGATGACATGGAATTTATTCATAAATTCATGAGACTGTGCCCGCAATGATTCCGTGTACAGCTTAATTCCTGTTAATTGGTCTGCCATCTCCTGCAGCTCTGTCTTATCTTTAAAGACAGATAATCCGCCTATTACTCTGCCTTTATGCATGATGGGGACATTGTTCGCAAGGACGGTCCGATGATCAAAGGCTTGCTCCACGTTTTCTTCAGGCTGTCCGTTTCTCATTGCTCGAGCCAGACTTGGCATACAATCCTCCACCGATTGGCCTAAGATCTCTTCTTTCTGTTTAAATCCCATAAGCCTCAATGCCTCTCGGCTGATAACGGTTATCTTCCCATCATCATTGACACCGATGATTCCCTCCTTCGCAGCTTCAATCATCGCATTGCGTTCTTGCAAAATCTTCGCAATCTCCACAGGCTCAAGACCATAGAGCTTTCTTTTCATATAGCGGCTTAAATAATAGGCTCCTATTGCACCAAGACATAATTGAAGGATGGCTCCAATATACACATAGCGTCTGCTGTTATAGGCAAGGGACTCCACCGTGTCCAGCGAAACACCGACGACAACGACACCGATTTGTTCTCCTCCGTCATAAACAGGAGTAAATACTCGCATTCCCATTCCGAGCGGTCCTTCCTCAACGGAGAAGTATTCCTTTCCTTCCAAGGATTTCTCCGCATCTTTCCGATTAAAGAAGGTTTGCCCCACTTCTTCATCAAGTGGATGCGATTTGCGAATCAAGTCCATATCCATAATAACGACGAAACCGACATCAGATAATGTACGAATTTCATTCGCGTATTCCTGGATATCAACTTCCGTCTCCTCCTGTAAAGATTGAATCACCGTGTTGGAATGGGCGGTCACTCTGGCTATCGCTTGAATCTTTTCAGAAAGATGCTTCTCTTCATTCTTGGTCACATAATAGCTGATAAATAGAGCTGTTGCCAAAGCAGAAAGGAGAACAACCATAAAGACGAGAATCATAACAAGTGTTTGCAGCTTTACTGTTCTTGGTTCTCTTCGACATAATTTCATCTTTAAACAGCCCTTTTTTAGCTTATTTCGACACTTTTTGACACTATTCTATACATTAAGTATAAATGCTCCAGGCATTTTCTCCTAGTAAATGAGCTTTTTGTCGATTTTTCTTAACATTTTCCAAAAAAACGCATAAAAAAGCACTGCCAGCAAGAATAACATTCTTACTAGCAGCGCAGAATACTGTTCTATTCTATTATCCTTCTAAAAGAAGCTTCTCAGGGTCCTCGAGCAATTCCTTCACCTTAACGAGGAAGCCAACTGCCTCCCGCCCATCAACGATTCGATGGTCATAGGAAAGGGCAATATACATCATCGGCCTGATTTCTATACGCTCTTGATCGACTGCTACCGGGCGGTATTGAATGGAATGCATCCCAAGAATCCCAACCTGCGGTGCATTTAAGATTGGAGTGGATAGAAGCGATCCAAATGTCCCGCCATTTGTAATCGTAAACGTGCCTCCCTGAAGATCGGCAAGACCAAGCTTGGCATTGCGCGCCTTCACGGCAAGGTCCATAATCTCCTTCTCAATCTCGGCGAAGTTCATTCTGTCCGCATTCTTCACAACAGGCACGACCAGCCCCTCTTGTGCTGAGACCGCAATCCCAATATCATAATGCTTCTTGATCAGAAGCTCATCTCCTTGTACCTCTGCATTTAACAGCGGGTACTTCTTCAATCCGCCAATGACGGCCTTTGTGAAAAAGGACATAAACCCTAACTTAACATCATGCTCCTGCTGGAATGCATCCTTCCTTTTCTTCCTTACCTTCATGACAGCACTCATATCGACTTCATTAAAGGTCGTCAAGATGGCAGCTGTATGCTGGACATCTACAAGGCGTTTGGCAATAGTCTGGCGTCTGCGGGACATCTTTACAATTTCTACAGGCTTATCGCTGCTGACTTGGATTGACTGCTTAGGTACAGGATTTCCCTTCGGCTTCCCGGATGTTCTCTCAACATCCTGCTTATTGACTCGTCCAATCGGATCCACTGCTTCTACCTTGCTGAGGTCGATCCCCTTTTCACGTGCGAGCTTTCGTGCTGCAGGGGTAGCCAAAACTGCCTCCTGTTTATGCACTGCTGGCGGTGCCGCCTCCTCCTTTACTGGTGAGGCTTGTTCTTTAAGGACTGGAGCGGCCTCTTTGCCTTCTGCAATCACTGCGACTGTTTCACCGACTTGTACGGTATCTCCAGCATCCTTCATGATGCTTTCTAATACACCGCTATGCTCAGCAATAATTTCCACATTCACTTTGTCCGTTTCCAACTCAAGCAGGTAATCACCTTTTTCTACTGCATCCCCTGGTTGTTTCAACCATTCACTGATCGTACCTTCTGTAATGGATTCTGCTAATTCTGGAACTTTTACCTCTGCCATCTTATGAATCAATCCTTCCTTATCAAGTCTTATCCGGTTTATTTAACCGCAAAGCCCTCTTTCGTTTTTGTGAATACTTCATGAATGATCCGCTCCTGCTCTTTCTTGTGGACAAGCGGATCTCCCTCTGCAGGACTTGCCATTTCCGGTCTTCCAATATAGGAAATGGATAGATGGGATGGGATGATTTCCGTCAGTTTAGGCTCCATATAACGGAATGCTCCCATATTCTTTGGCTCCTCCTGTACCCAAATGACCTCTTTTAGGTTCTTGTAGCGATTCACAATCCTCTTGATTTCTTCTTTAGGGAATGGATATAACTCTTCCACCCGGATGATATCCAGCCACTCGGGTTCCATCTGCCTGCTCACATTTTCGCCCAGCTCAACTGCGAGACGTCCTGAACAGAATACAATGCGCTCAACCTTTTCGGCTGCTGCCCCGAGACCAGGCTGTTCAATGATCGGCTGGAATTCTCCATTTGTGAACTCCTCTATATAGCAGGCTGCTGCCTGATTACGCAATAAGCTCTTAGGCGTCATAAGAATGAGCGGTCTCGCCTCATCCCTCTCGAGCATTGCAGCCTGTCTTCTTAGAAGATGGAAGTATTGTGCGGCAGATGAGAGATTGGCTACAGTCATATTGTTTTCCGCACATAGCTGCAGGAATCTTTCTATTCTCGCACTGGAATGCTCTGGTCCCTGCCCTTCAAAACCATGCGGCAGCAGAACAACAAGACCAGACGTTTGCCCCCACTTCGCTTTCCCGGAGGAGATAAATTGGTCGAATAGCACTTGGGCACCATTAGCGAAATCACCAAACTGTGCTTCCCACAATACGAGTGTCTCTTTTGAGAACACGCTATATCCATACTCAAAACCGAGCACCGCTTCTTCCGATAACACACTATTATGGATGGCGAAGGAGGCATTGGCTGATTCCATCTCATGCAGCGGGTTATATTTCACACCCGTGCGCTCATCCGACAGAACGAGATTGCGGTGCGAGAATGTTCCGCGCTCTGTGTCCTCACCCGTAATCCTGATAGGAGTTCCATCCTTCAAGATAGAAGCAAAGGCCAGCGCTTCCGCATGTCCCCAATCAACCTTCCCTTGGTTCCCAAAGACCTCTCTTCTTCGTTCAAGAATCTTATGCACCTTCTTGAATGCCTCGAACTCTTCCGGCCAATCGAGCAGCTCAGTATTGAGCTTTGATAAGGTCGGATGATCCACTGTTGTATCCGTTTTCACATTAGCCGTTGGAACACCATTCATCATTTCCTCAATGGAAGGGATTGCTTCCTGTTCCTTCGAAATACGGCCATGGGCTTCCTTCAGCTTGGCAACTGCCAGCTCTTCTATCTTGGCAGTCTCTGAATCTGTAAGAGCATTTGCGGCGGCTGCCTGCTGTCGATACACTGCCGTAATAGTTGGATGATTTCTTACCTTCTTATACATCACTGGGTTCGTTGCCATCGGTTCATCCATCTCATTATGGCCGAGGCGGCGGTATCCAATAAGGTCGATTACAATATCACGGTTAAATGCCTGACGGTACTGAAAAGCCAAATCCATGACAGCCAGGCATGCCTCAGGATCATCCGCATTCACATGAATGATTGGAACATCAAAGCCTTTTGCCAAATCACTTGAATATTCAGTTGAGCGTGATTCATGTGTTTCAGCTGTAAAGCCAATATTGTTATTAGCAATGATGTGGATCGTACCACCCGTATGATAAGCAGCTGTTCTTGAGAAATTCAGCGTTTCGGCTACACATCCCTGACCAGGGAAGGCCGCATCACCATGCACTAATACACATAATGCTTTGTTAAAATTTTGGCCTGGATTTCCCTTGCTCGTCCGGACTTCCTGCGCCGCCCTTGCATATCCTTCAACAACAGAGTTAGCAATCTCAAGATGGCTCGGATTATTGCCCATCGTTACGGTTATCCTCTTCCCGTCATAGACTTTTTCCGCGGTTGCTCCCATATGATATTTCACATCGCCTGTTGTACTTAATGCTGGCTTATTGCCTGGATAAGCAGAATGCTGGAATTGAGAAAGAATCGCTTCATATGGCTTATCCATCACATGGGCCAGTACATTCAGCCGGCCGCGGTGAGCCATCGCAATCGCTACATCATCAAATCCTGCCTCTGCCGAAATCTTCACCAGCTCCTCAACAGCCGGCACCAATGTTTCGAGTCCTTCAACCGAGAAGCGCTTTTGTCCAACATAGGTTCTATGGATAAATTGTTCGAACCCTTCTGCTGCCATAAGCTGTTCCATCAAATTCTTCTTATCAATCTTTTGGATGGCGCGGTCCACATATCCTTGTTCAATTTGCTCAGCAAACCATTTTCGTTCTTCTTCAACTAGATGCTCAATCTCATAGCCAATCTTATTCATATACAGCTCTTTGAGCCGGTTGATGGCCGCTAATCCATCTATATAAGATCCTTGCAGCATAGGTGAAATAAATTCAGCTGGGATCTCTCTTATTTGCTCCTCTGTGAGATTGTATGATTGTGGATTCCCAATCCCGATTGGTTTTCTTCTTTCTATTGGATTGATATCCGCTTCAAGGTGCCCCCTCTTTCGAATATTCCCTGCCAGCTCCATTACAGCAATCAGCTTTCGCATCCTCTGCATCCATTCATTTGGAGAAAGCCCTGGTTGATTCATTTCTGCTTCTGCCTCATGCGGGGCTCCCCATTGATCAAACAAATGTTGAAAGCTTTCATCCACTGAGCTTTTATCTGCTAGATACTGTTCATATTGCTCCAATAAATACCCGAAGTTCGGACCGTGGAATGCATTCCACGGCTTGTTCGTACTTGATTGCATAGTTGTTTCTCCTCCCCAAATTGTTTCTCTATGAACAACCTCTTTGATGACGCTTACAACAGACCGACCCATTGCCAATACGTCATACTAAACAGGACAATCAGAAGGTAACCGATCAATGTAATTGGAATCCCTGATTTCAATAAATCCTTAGAACTGAACGCTCCTGTTCCATAAGCAAGCATGTTCTGCGGTGCACTTACTGGCAAGAGGAATCCGAAGCTGATGACGAACTGCTGAATCAGCACAAGTCCAGGGCCATTGAAATCGGTTGTTCCCATACCAGCCACGAGCGCAATAACAATTGGAATAAACGCGGATGATAAGCTTGTGGCACTCGCAAACCCTAAGTGAATCAAGATGTTGAAAAGGGACAGAACCATCACGATTCCAATGATTGGCATATCGGTTAAGCCCATTGCTTCTAACGTATTCGTGGATAACCATTCAGCCCCTTTTGTGCTTAGAAGGACCGAACCCATAGAGACTCCGACTGCGAACACAATCAACGTGCCCCAAGGAATTTTTCTTTCAACCTCTTTCCACGTATAAACCCCAATTCCAGGAAGAAGCATGATGGCTACCGCGATAAAGGTAACACTTGTTGAATCAAACGGATGGAGCATTCCCTCTGTCGCCCAGGCGAACAATAATAATAAAGAAATGACAATCAATTTGAGTTCTTTTTTCGACATTTTACCTAGGTCCTTAAGCTGGGATTTAATTAAAGCTTTACTGTCCTTTAAGTCATCCATTTCAGGCTTGATCAGCCGTGTCATGACAAAGTAGAGAACAACAGACATGAGGATTGACCATGGAGCTGCGTAGATAAACCATTTCCCCCATGTAATATCAAAGCCAAAGGCCTCTCCCATGAATCCTAAGGCCACCATGTTTTGTGCGGCTGCTGTCTTGATTCCAACATTCCAGATGGAAATGGACTGTACGGCCGTAATCATCAGCAAGGCTGATAGCTTACTATTTTTCGCCATCGACAAGGCTGCCACAATTCCTAACAGAATCGGCACCAATGTTCCAGCACGAGCTGTGGAACTTGGGACGAAGAAGGCAAGCACGATACTGACGGCAATTGTCCCAATGACAAGACTGCTCGCCTTCGTCCCAACCTTTGACATGATGAATAAGGCAATTCGTTTATGAAGTCCTGTAATCTCCATCGCGACTGCGAGGAAGGAGGCACCGGCAACTAGACCAACAGCTGTGTTGCTGAAGCCTCCTAATGCGAGCTGCAGGGCTCCTTTGGTCGTATAGGTAGCAGATGGGTCCTCCACTGTCGGAGCTAGACCGATGAAGATGGTAATAAGTCCAATAATGGCGGCTGCACTGACTGGATAGGTAACGGCTTCTGTAATCCAAAGAATAACTGCGAAAGCTAGAATGGCTAATGCTCTTTGTCCTGCCACCGGAAGACCTTCCGGAGTAGGTAAAAGAATAATGATAAGAAAGACCACAATTGCTGCAATAATCGAGATTATTTTTTTCTTTTGCATGTTCTAATCCCTCCCTTTCATATCTTTATCTTAGTATAAAAACCATTAATGTAAGCGCTTTACTAAATTACTTATCACTTACATTACTTACAAAATTGAGATAGCCTCCCACTATCCGCCAGGACATATCTCTTGATTTTCAAAGAGGAGATAGATTATAAATTGTGAAGGACATTAGGCCTATAATAAGAAAAAATCAGTGATTCCAAGAATAGAAAGGAAGAATCATTCAAAAAGGCCGACAAGTTTTGCAGGAAAGTGTTAGTTGATATCATAGAATATTAAATTAGCCTATATTACTTTTCACTCTGCATGGCTGTGAGGCAACTTCAGCCGTTAGAGTAAAGGTAGATAAATGCATTGAAATTACCTCTTATGTTAAAATCAGGATATTAGCAGCATATCCTTTTGAAATATGACGATGGGAGAGTTTTATACACAAAGGGGGGACAAAAGATGAACAGTCCAGTAGGCAGGAAAATACGAACGGAGAAAGTCGTAAGGGCATTGGGTATACCCGTCAATAAGAATTTACCGCCATTACATAGAGATGAAGAACACGAGATTAGGACGATTGAAGCCATTATCGACCGGGCTATTGCCAACACGGTCGTTTCCGCCAAAGGCAGCGGGGCACCTGATGAAGTTGTGGATGAATTAATTGACCGTTTCTATAAAGAGGGGCTCTTCACTCCTTATGAGTTGGAATTTCTCGAAAATGAGGATCCTGACCAGGATGAACTAAATGCCTACTCATGGAGAATTGAATGCAATTCGGCTCTTTTATGGGCTGTCAGCTTAGTCCGCGATTTGCCATTTCCAAATGACTTATCAGATGTACAGACACTCTACGATCTCATGCTCCAATCTGAGCGAGAAGACCTGCTCAAGCAAGCACATTTACGGAATCATAATGAATTAATGGATGAATTGGACTTATATTATCGGCTTCATTGGGCACTAGTAGAAACACGTCTTCATAACCAAGAGCTTGCCGTCAGCATCAATCCGGGAGTTGTGTATGAACGAAGATATGGCCTGACCTGGCTATTGAACCTCGATGGAGAGGAATGGGAAGAGATTTCCATGGATACGTAAAGAAAGAAGAGGCATCGCTGAGTGAGCGATGCCTCTTCTTTCTTTATGGATGTCCTTGTCCAGTAACTTGATTCTTCTCTTTTGGTTTCAGGCTGAGCACCTTCATCCGAAAACCGCTTTCTGGGTACGTTGGAATCCTTGCCATGCTGTAGGTAAGATCCTGCTCGAAAACCTCGTAATCGAGCTCTTTAGCGAATAATTCCATGAAGACCATCATCACCTTCACGGTTGCCCATTCTCCCGCACAGCGATGCCCTTTATCATAGTCCCCGCCGCCTTGGGGGATAAAATCAAATGGACTCTTCCTCCAATTCCTAAACCTTTCCGGATTGAACTCATCTGGTTTCTCCCAAAGATCCGGATGATGATTTGTGCCATATAAATCAAGGAGTACTAAGGTTCCTTTCTTGAAAGCATAGCCCTCCCAGAGAAAATCATTCCGCACCCTTGCACCGAGCATAGGAGCAAAAGGATAATAACGTCTTACTTCCTGAACGACCATCTTGCTGTACATCCCATCATCCTCCTTCATCCTCTTTCTCACAAGGGGGTGTTCATGCAAGGCTAATGCACCAAATACGACGAAATAAGCAATAGCGACCATCGGGCGGATAATATTGATGACCTCAACCGCCGCTGTCTTTGTCTTCATTTGCTCCCCGTTCAATTCCGTATGGTGAGCCATGATGTACAGAGCCGTATTTTCTGATGGATGAAGAGTCCCATCCCGGACTTGGCCAATCAATTCAGCAATCCAATCCTCTGCCTGCTTTCGCGCTTTTCTTCCTCTTTGATAGCGTGAACCGACTCCACCGATGGAATCAACTAAATCAAACAGCTGCTGAGCCCGGTTCTTAACTTCATCCTCATAGAGGGGAACACCGGCCCATTCGCAGGCAATCCGGCAAAGTGTGCGCTTCGCCTCTTCCATCAAGACAATCTCCTGCTCCTTTGTCCAGCCTCTTGCAGCAGCTCGCCATTCTCTTCTTGAAATCTCCTCAAGCCGCCCAAGATTCTCATGGGTCATGACAGACATGAACATCGCCTTTCGATGCTTATGTTCCTCATCATCAAGCACCTGCACGCCATGCTCACCAAACAGCGCCTTTTGAATCCGCTTTGGAACGGCCGGCTTTCGAATGAAACGTTCTTCATCATAAAACGCCCGTGCCGCTTCTTCTCCGCTGATACAAATTACCTTCTGACCAAGCAATCTAGTCTGAAAAACATTCACGTTCTCCCGTATCGTCCGGTTAGGAAGATAATCATACCCTTCTGCAAGCAGGGTTAATGTTTGATCAATCGTTCTTTCCTTTGGCATTTTCCTAGCTTTGATCATCCATACCATCTCCATTCTATCCGTACCAATTATTTACGATTAGCATACCCATACAAAGGCGTACTAAACATAAGGTTAGAATGGTCCCATCACAAAAAAAAGCAGCTCATTAAGAGCCGCTCACACTCCTTCCGTCATTACGATGGAGCTTCTTCATTTCGTCTGCGACAAATTGGACATTCGGGCCAACAATGACTTGAATGCTTTCCGCGCCAGTGACGTGAACACCAGGAACACCTGTCGCCTTAATTTTCTGCTGGTCGACTACATCCACACTCTTCACCTCAAGCCGGAGCCTTGTCGCACAGTTATCAATCGATGTCACATTTTCAGAGCCTCCAAGCGCTGCGTAAATCTTCTCTGCCTGAGCGGTGTATTTCGAGTCTATAGAGGAACGATCCCGAGAGACAGTCGCCGTTTCCTCTAATTCCTCTCCCCGTCCAGGCGTTTTTAAGTCAAATTTCACAATGATGAAACGGAAGAGGAAATAATAGATGACCGCGAACACAAGACCCTGGACTAGCAGCATGTATGGCTGGTTGGCAAGCGTAAGATTATAGCTTAGGATGAAATCTATCAACCCGGCACTGAAGCCGAACCCAGCTGTCCATTGAAAGGCTGCGGCAATCGCCAGAGATAAGCCAGTCAACACAGCATGAACTAAATAGAGCATAGGTGCGAGAAACATAAAGGCAAACTCAATCGGCTCCGTCACCCCTGTCAGGATGGCTGCGAAACCGGCCGCAAGCATGAGTGAGCCGACCTGCTTCCTATGTTTCGTTTTCGCTGTATGATACATGGCCAGGCCAGCTGCTGGCAGACCAAACATCATAATGGGGAAGAAGCCTGCCTGGTACATACCCGTAACCCCTTTTTCCCCATTTCCAGTCCAAAAATTCGAGATATCGTTTATCCCTGCCACATCAAACCAGAAAACCGCGTTTAAGGCATGATGCAGCCCAGTTGGAATCAATAAACGGTTAAAGAAGCCGTAAAGTCCTGCTCCAATCGCGCCAAGCCCGCTGATCCATTCCCCGAATTGTACTAACAAGGAATAGACAGGCGGCCAGACAAGCAAGAGGACAAGAGAGAGAACTAGCATCGCCAGGGAGGTCATGATAGGGACAAGACGCTTCCCGCTAAAGAACGCAAGCGCATCCGGCAGCCTAACATGACTGAATCTGTTATACATTGAGGCAGCTACAAGTCCGCATATAATCCCGACAAAGGCATTCCCAATCTTGATAAAGGATGGATCAACATTCTCTGGATCTATCCCTTGCAGCATGGCAACAGAATCACTGCCAAGTAAAGTTGTCACAACTAGATAGGCCACTAAACCGCTGAGTGCTGCTGACCCATCCCGATCCTTTGACATGCCAAGGGCAACTCCTAGAGCAAACAGCATGGCAATATTATCAATAATGGACTTCCCAGCCATAATTAGAAAAGCTGCGACAGCGTTGCCTGTTCCCCAGCCATCATGATCAATCCAATACCCTATGCCAAGCAGAACTGCCGCGGCAGGCAGCACTGCAACCGGAAGCATCAACGAGCTGCCGAGCCTTTGAAAAAACTTTCGCATCATTACTCCCCCTATTTCTTAATTTGAATGAACAAGCTTGCTCAATTCCCGTTGAACAAACATTATGATTAAATAAATAAGCTCAATAAATGCTGATAAAAGCAGGGTGACTTGGCTGCGACCGGTCCTTTCATGAAGCAAATGACCTATTATCGACAGCTGTTTGTCTTCACGGGATTGAACAAATGACTCTCTATCCATCACCTCCTTTAAGAGTTTCTTTTCCCCTTCACTGTAATGCTATGCGATTATGGACACTTCATTCTTCCGACCTATGAATAAGCCTATGAACAAAAAAAGACAAGGCATGCCAAAATTCTGCCTTGTCTTAGGTGGAAATCCCTGTTAGCGTGATTCCTCTTGTATCGTTTCCTGTCTTATTGGATTCCTCTTAGCTGAGCGGCGGCAAAAACGTTCATAAAATGCCTTTGCTTCCTCCTTGGATACATCCATTAATATGGTTAACTGAAAGGGCTTCGCCCGATTATAAAACTGTATGGTTGCTGCACCGAACTTTCTCTGCAGCCAGGAATGAGAGACTTCAATCTGCTGCAGATTCCTCCATTTGGTGTGTATGGTCCTCGTGTATATTCCGCCTTCCCGTACTTGGATATACTCCTCTTCCTTCAAATAGCTCGTAAATTGATAGTCGAGCAAACGGAAGATTATCTCTGCCAGCAGAACAACAGCTGCTGCCAATAACCATTCCCTCTTCACAAATGCCAAAATAATGATGGCACCTAAAGTAAAATAGTATGGCCTGATTAGCTTTAGCCATAGGACCTTCTTTGGAAGCCGATGCATATCCTCCACGATATGGTAGTCAGGCAGCAGCTGATTTGTTAATTGATAAGCTTTTTTCTTCTCCATAAATGGGTACAGCGAATTGATTTCCATCTCTGTTCCGATGGTTTCCTGGCCGGCACTGACAAGCGTTATTTCCGCCATACCAAAAACCCGTTTCAGCAAGGATTGCTGGATTTTGATCGCCTGCACCCTAGACTTTTGAATCGAATACGTATTAGTCGTAAGTACGCCTCTTGAAATATAAATTCGGTCGTCATCTGCCGAGATGACAAAATTACCGTACCTAAACAAGGTTTGTAAATATCCGACCGTAAACGCCGCAAGCAGCATAACCAGCCCTAACGGAATCCAAATCCACATATTCCGCTCGAAATAAAGCAATACCTGCTTGGATGTTTCCTCGATATTCAGCCATTCATCCAGTTGGAAGTAGACTGTCATCAAAATGGGAAACAAGGCAAGAAAGCTAAATGAAGTAAAGGCAGCCTTAATCGTATCCTTTTGGGTCGATTCAAAGAATACGATTCGCTCCTTCTCCACCTTAACCTCGTCTGGTAACACTTCATCATTCTTAAGCAATACCCCAAGAATTCGCGTTTCTTCTGCTAAAGAAATGGCCGGGAATGATATATTCGCATCCTTATCGCTTGTGCCGGTTTCGAGCTTCAGGGAGGTAATCCCGAGCAGCTGATGGACGAAATTCGCCTTTGAATGATGGTCCTGAATTCGCTTAAAAGGAATATTCCGCTGATTCTTTACGAACACTCCATCCCGAAATACAATCGCCTCATTCGTTATCTCATAGGTCTCAATCGACCATTTCAAGATACTGTAGAGGATGTATCCGATGAACAATCCAATCAATGCGTATCTTCCCCAAATGATCAGCTTCGACGTTGAACCAATATTGATAACGAACAGAATAATAATCAAAAAGAACATATCTTTAATAAAGGAGGCAATATTAAAAAGAATAACGGCTGGATGATACCTTCTCTTCTCGTTCATCAAGCCTCCTCAACCCCATTCTCCCCATCAAGCTTCACCTTTGCATAGGTCGCAATCTGCTCCCTTAAAGCATAAGCCTCATCATGATGGATAGCCGGAATCGTATGATCTGAGGTCGTTGTGCCAATTTCGACATTATAAAGTCCATATTTCCGCAAAAAAGGGCCTTGATTGGTTGACACATACTCAACCTTTTCCATTGGAATGACAATATGCTTCACGGTGAAACGCCCATATTTCAGCTGGGCAAACTGTTCATCTATTTCATACCGCCATGTTTTCTGGAGGTATATAGGCTTAATCCCGACAGACCAAACCGCCAATGCCAGAAGCAAAACAGTAATGATTGTCAGAATCGTGAAAATCCATGTCTTCCAATCATAATAATTCGCTGCAAAAAGAAATACTCCTGCTATACACAAGGCAATCCCATAGCCTAATAAATTGCTTAATCGCCACACCCGCACACTATCTGCCGATATTTGCTTCGTTGGCTCTTTTATCTTTAAATACATACTCCTCCCCCTAACCATTCCTGCTTACATGAATATTCTCTCATAAGGAGCCATGACATAGAATAGATTTTGTCAATTTTTAAAATAGTTGGCTGACTTTTCTTATTTCCCGAGAAATAAGTCGAAAAGCCTTACAAATGCTTTTCCAAAACAGGAAAGATTCATCTATTTACAGCCTAAAATATGTCCCGAATAATTAAAGTGATGAGGAAAGTCGCCATTTATTTCAAGGAGGGATTATAGATGAGTACAACTACCAAGAAATCAACAAATTGCACCGAGAAAGCATGTACCGAAAAATGCACATGTGATTGCAAGAATTTTCTGATTGGTGGATTAGTCGGCGGTATGATTGGCGCAGCTGCCGCACTCCTTTTGGCACCAAAGAGCGGGAAAGAACTACGCAGTGACCTTGCAGCTACAGACGGCGGTAAATACATATGTCATAAAGCCGATGAGCTGAAGCAAAGTGCTGTTCATAAAGGGGAAGAATTCACTGAACACTGCAAGGCGAAAAAAGCGGATATAGCAGAAAAACTCTCTAAACAATCCTCTTCCATCCGTGAGACCATCAGCACTCTTAAGCTGAAGCTGACTGAGGCCAAACTGCACGCACAGGCAGAAGCCCTCGAGGAGCTTGAGGAAGAGCTTGAAGAAGAACTGGAGGAAATTCAGGAAATCCAGGAAAAAGAAAAGGAAGACAAGGAATAATGAGTGAGGGCAGGAGAATTCTCCCGCCCTCTTCCTATGTCCAAAATAAAAACAGCAGGCTCCAGCCTGCTGTCTGCTTCTTATTGTTCTACTGTTCTTGTAGGAACAAATGATTCTTTATATGTTTCTTCCCATAAATCAATACGGCTTTGAACATGAATTTCATCGCGCATGCTTGTATGTGGTTTTTCAATTTTCTTCGTAATTCTTTCACGCCAGAAATCCTTAAATCCTGGTTGAATCATCATAGAATGTGCAATATTAAGACCATCTTTATCTTCACTGAAGACAACTAAAACCTGGCAATCTTTATAGGAATGTGTATCTTTTGTTAATGATTCATCCAGCATTTCAACTGTTACGACCTTGTTAAGGCGTTCTTGTTCAGCCGGATCTGGGTGATGAAGCGTATTCGGGCAAATGTGCGCTACCTTTCCGTCTTCTCCTATTACTACACGAACATAACCTAATGTTTCTTCCTTGTTTAACATTACAGATCCCTGCTTTCTTGATGGTTGTATACCTATTATATTTTTCGTGTATAAGCATTATCAATCCATAAAAAATGGCAATTAAACCATACTCCTTAACGAAAAAAGGAGAAAATTGATACTAGAGCGAAGAGTAATAGGGTAAAGAGGATTTAAGCAAGGAAACGAGCAATTTGGAGGGGATACTATTGTCAGGAAAACTGGAACTGCTAGTTGATGAAAACGCCATTCTAGGGGAGGGACCGACTTGGGATGAAAAAGCCCAATCCCTATACTGGCTGGACATTATGGGAAAGCAGCTACATATATTCGAATATGCCAAAGGATCAAACCGAACGATTGAGCTGGAGCAAATGCCCGGCACCATCGTTCCGAGAAAATCAGGCGGCGCAGTCATCGCCCTGCAGAATGGCTTTTACTTCATGAACCTCGAGACCGGTCAATTAGAACCAATCACAGACCCTGAAAGCCATCTGCCGCACAATCGCTTCAATGACGGCAAATGCGACCCAAAAGGGCGCTTTTGGGCGGGCACTATCCATTTAGAGGGAAAAGAACACACTTGTGCACTATACTGCCTTGATACAAATCTCGAGGTGGATAGAAAAATCAGCGAGGTCACTAATTCCAACGGGCTCGCCTGGTCACCCGATGAATCAACCTTTTACTTTATTGACACCCCAACCTTAAAGGTTGTCGCCTACGACTATGATGCTAAAACAGGCAGCATCACAAACCCACGTAATATCATTGCCTTTCCGGAGGATGAAGGATTCCCGGATGGAATGACCATTGACGAGGAAGGCATGCTCTGGATAGCCCATTACAGCGGGTCTAAGGTATCTCGCTGGGACCCAAACAACGGGCAGCAGCTAACCACTATTTCCGTACCAGCCAAGCATGTCACCTCATGCACATTCGGCGGTCCGGACTTAGATGAACTTTATATCACAACAGCCAAACAGGATGATACCGACATGAACGAATTCCCCCATGCAGGCGGACTATTCCGTATTAAGCCAGGGGTAAAAGGAATGCCAGCTGTTCCGTTTAATGGGTAAGCCGGCGGTGACAAGGAACAGGAGCTGTCTGCTCCTGTTTTTTTATTTTCCAGCGGGACGAAGGGGAGGGATAGGCGCGGCTCCTCCCATATCTATCCTACTCTTTCACCACCCCTCCCGATAACCATAAAAGCCAGATTTTATGTAGCACAATAAAGAATGATATTAGTCCATCATGAAAAAAAGAGACCGTTATCCGGTCTCCCTGTGCTGTTTAATAAATAATTTTTTTGATACCAAAATGGCTGATATTCTCGATTAACTCGGCTATCTCCCGCGGCGTTTCCTTGAAATCGTTTATCATCCATTCATTCAGGATACCAATCGTACCGGCTGTTATGAAGGTGCATAGGTAGTCAATCTTATTCTTGGGGATATCCTTGCCGGAGCGTTTCCACTCCTCCATGCATTTATTATGGGCAATCTCCAGTATATCCCGCAGGAAGTCCTTGCCGCTCCGTTCATTGAACAGCATGCGGCTCAGCTCTTTATTCCTTAGGATGACCTCCAGTATTTCCTCTGTAAACCCTGATATGGTGTAGTCATTCCGTGCGAGATGGAGGCCGTTCTTTAATTCTAGGACTAGCTGCTTTTCCAGCTGATCCAGCAGATCATAGACATCCTCATAATAGCGATAGAAGGTTGCTCGATTTATTTCACATTCCGCACAAAGCTCCGTCACGGTAATTTTGTTGATCGGCTTTTTCTCCAGCAGCCTGATAAGAGATTCTCTGATGAGTTTCTTTGTTGTTCGAATCCGATAATCTTCCATGTTTCCTCCTTTTATTAAACACTTCTATCTTAATTGTTGCACAACTAACATTTTCAGTTGGATTGATGATTGATAGATATCGTTTTCCAACCTTATAATAGGCTCATATTTTATAAAACACAATGTTTAATATCTTACGGAGGGTATCATGAGAAATATATCAATCATAACGGATAGCAGTTCTGACTTACCCGTCGATTTTATAAATAGAGAAGAGATTAAGGTTATATCACAAAACTATTCTTTTGATGATGGGGTAGAATACGGGGAAGAGCACCCTATGCCTATGGCGGAATTCTATGAGCGTATGAGGAGAGGCGAAGCAGCCAAAACAAGCGCCTCTTCACCTGATGCAGCCATGCAAATCATACAGAAGGAATTGAGTAAAGGGAATGACGTGATTTGCATTACCTTATCAAGTAAATTGAGCTGCACCTATAATAATATACGTTTAGCCAGCCTCGAAGTCTGTGAGGCGTATCCAGACCAGAAAATCGCCGTCATTGATTCCTTATCTGCATCTGTCGGAGAAGGTCTGCTAATTTATCAAGCCTGCGCTATGAGAAAAAACGGCAAATCATTCTCAGACATTGTCATGTATTTGGAAAAATATCGGCAGACATACCAGATGGAATTCTATGTGAATGAATTAAAATACCTTGTTAGAGGCGGTCGCTTAAGTGCAGCCGCTGGGGCCATCGGAGGTATCATGGGAATCAAGCCGATTCTCCGCCTGACTGAGGAGGGGACCATTGAAGTTGCTTGCAAGGCACGTAAAGCATCAGGGGCCTACACAGAGCTGAAGAAAAGATTCCTTGAAAGCAAGGCAGACCCAAGGATGATTACGATTGTCCACTCGGATAATTTGGAGCAGGCGATCGCCTTAAAAGATGAACTTCAGCTTGAAGAGCGGTTTGACCAAGTCCTCATTACCGAATTAGGGCCGACTATCGGAAGCCACACAGGTCCGAAATGCTTAGGAATCGCGTATCAAAAACAGCACTAACAAATAAAGCTAGAGCCGCTTCATTACGACTCTAGCTTTTTTTAGCATCAGGCCTTCTTCTTTGTCCTTTTCGGCAAATCAGGGGCTTCGCGGAAGGTATCAACGATATGCATGATTGCTAAGTACGGATGCTTCCAAATCATCTTTGGCCCGCTCTTGCGCATCACATCCTTGACCTGTTTCTTCATATCCGGCTTATAGCAATGGATCTTGCAATTCTGACAGGCAGGCTTCTTTTCCTGGAAAGGGCATTTGCTCAGACGGAATAAGGCATACTCTTTCAATTCCGCACAGCTTTCGCACAGCTCCTCCTGTTTATGCTCGAGATTACAATACATCTCAATCATATGGACGATCGTTTCTCTTTCTCTCTGCATTCTTTCCACACGACATCAACCTCCATTACTATCATAAAATATCTAATAAATGTGAACATCCGCTAAATGTAACCAGCAAGGGAAATCACAATCCAGGCTCAAATGCAGAGACTGTACAGAACAACTGAGGTACCGAGCAAAGATTAAAAGGATAAGCCTTTTTTACATAGGCTGACATAGCTCTGTGATTAGACTTATCTAATCAAGAGGTCTGCAATTGTGGCCATGCAAGCGGCACAATGGCTTAACACGAAGCTAAAATCATAATTTGTCCAGAGATGCCCAGATAACTGGGCATTTTTTATGATGACTAAGAATCTCGTTCTTTTCTCCTAAAAAAGGTTCCCTTTTATGCCGAATAAGATTACTATATTAATATGGAAATTATTGGTTTGGTTATTTGTCAGGAAGATCGTAAGGAGATTAGAAATGAAACGAAATAATAGTCAGTACGATTATGGTTTATTAGGAATTATCATCTTATTCATGGTCATTAGCTGCATAAGCATCTATAGCGCGCAAACCTCTTTGCCTTACTCTTCAAACTTCGCCCTGCGGCAATTCATTTGGTATATTATCGCCTTCTCACTAACTGCTGTCATCTATTACTTCGATACGGAGCAGATCAAGAGATTATCCTTCCCTGCTTATGTGTTCGGTATTTTATTATTGGTGATTCTCTTTCTTTCCCCTTCAACCATTGCACCTGAGATAAAAGGAATTAAGGCCTGGTTTTCAACACCGCTCGGGTCTTTGCAGCCCTCTGAATTTATGAAGGTCTTCTTGATTATGTTTCTAGCAAAGCTTTCGGTCGACCATAACCGGAAGTTTATTCATAGAACCCTTTATACTGATTCCTTACTTATCGGCAAAATCGTGCTTGGGACAATGATTCCGCTTGTCCTTATACTCTTACAGCCAGATGCGGGTACTGGGATGGTTATTTTGACCATTATGATTGGCATCATCTTTTGCTCAGGGGTAAGCTGGAAAATCCTCAGTCTCCTATCTGGTTGGGCTGTACTGTCCCTCGGCATCTTAACGTATATCTATCTATATCAACCGGATTTATTATTGGTCTTTCTTGACCAATACCAAGTAAACCGAATTCATTCCTGGCTGAATCCCTTCATGTACAGCAGCAATATAGGCTATCAGCTCACTCAGTCCATTTTTGCAATCGGTTCTGGCATGACAGAAGGAAAGGGATTTCTAAACGGGGTTGTCGATGTCCCTGAAGCCCATTCAGACTTTATTTTCACTACAATTGGCGAGGAATATGGCTTTATTGGAGCAAGTATTGTCGTTGTGCTCTATTTTCTTCTTTTAATGCAAGTCAAGACCATCACCATGAAGAATAAGAATGAGTACGAAGCCCTGATTGGCGTTGGGGTTATTGCGATGTTCACATTCCATATATTCGAGAATATTGGCATGGTGATTGGGCTTGTTCCCATTACGGGCATTCCGCTGCCTTTGCTAAGCTACGGCGGAAGCTCGCTGCTCTCAAGCCTATTTGCTTTAACCATCATCCTGAATATCTCAGCAAAATCAAAGTCTTACATGTTTCATAAAGGATAAAAGCTCCTCATCGACTTCATGCACAATCGACATTATGCAAGATTAGGTTAATAGAGCCATGCCCGGCTTCTTACGAACGATACCTGGAGATTTGGCGAGCGGAATCATGTGAAATGAGCGAATCAAGAATGATTTTTTTCAGCCTTCCAAAAAGCATCCTATCAGAGCAAGAAGCTCAAATTTTTGAACAATTTTGTTAAACTAATAGTGACAATACATGTAAAAAAAGAGGTATGAGGATGAGCAGACCAACTGAAGTCACATATGATTATATTAAACAACGAATTATGGAGGGTGATTATAAGCCTTCACAGAAATTGAATGAGAGCGAATTATCTGAAGTGATTGGGGTCAGCAGAAACACGGTGAAGAAGGCATTGCTTAAGCTGGAACAGGAGAATCTCGTTTTGATCGAAACCAATAAGGGGGCAAGGATTAAATCCTTTTCCCTGGAGGAGATCATCAATTACCTGGAAATCCGCGAAACATTAGAAGGATTAATTGCTAAAACAGCCGCCCCTCATATGACAGAGGAGAGATTGCTGCTGCTCGAGGAAACCTTCGAGCAGATGAAAGGCCATTTGGAGAACAATCGATTCGATGAGTATTCCAAATGCAATCAAACCTTTCATGCCATCATTTACGAGGCATCCACTAATCAGCAGGCTGTCGAGATGGTTAATAAGATCAAAAATCAGCTTAAAAGGCTGCAAATCAAGACGATTCTTATTCCTGGCCGGACTCAGGACTCGCTTAAGGAGCACCAGAAAGTCCTTAATGCCATGAAGTCACATGACGGAAACTGGGCCGAGGATGCCATCAAGCATCACATCGCACAGGTGCGCAAAGCCCTGGCAGAAAACTATACTTTCTTAGTCTAAAGAATCTCAAGCAGGAGGAGAAACCAAAATGGTCATCCTCCTGTTTTTTGTTTTTCCAGGCAGGGTCAAAATGAAAGAAAAATTCCGGAATACCTGGTCTTTGACAGCTGGATTCTATTTTTTTGACTGTCATCACTTGATTAGGCATCATTTCAGGATGAAATAATCCTCACTTCTTGATTTATGGGCGAAATCCGCGCTTTCAAGGAACCTATTCCCCATGAAAATCAGCATACCCAAAGGCTTTCTTCATCCGCACGAGCACTTCGTTAGACATATTTTACCACCAGGTATAAACTAGAGCTAAATTGTTAAACAATATTGTCTAATTCAAGAAAAGAGATGAAGGTTCATGCGCTTTTACACCGTCATCCTTTTGTCCTTGTTGTTTCAAACGAGTATTAGAGGAGATACGGTTCTTGTTACGCTTTATGCAATGGATTTAGAGGCTACTTCCTTGTCCTTAGGGCTTGTCGTCGCTTCAACCGCTCTTTTTCCAATGTTCTTTGCCTCCTATGCTGGCAGGTTGTCGGACAGAACGGGCTATCGAATGCCGATTGCGATTGGGATGCTGGGAACGGGTGCGGCTCTTTTGATTCCCTTTCTATTCCACGGAAGCTTAATCGCCTTAATTGCGGCACAATTATTATTTGGACTGTTCCAGATATTCACGATTGTTTCAATCCAAAATTTAGTCGGAGCTTATAGTACGGAGGATTCTCGTTCCAAAAGCTTCGCTGCTTATACACTGGCCGTTTCAGTCGCCAATTTAATCGGTCCGTTATTAACCGGATTTGCTATCGACCATCTTGGCTATTCCGTGACTTTCTTGATTCTGGCGGCCTTCTCTGTTATTCCAGCGGTGTTCTTCCTAAAGCTCGCCATGCCGGTTCTTGCAGAGAAAAAGTCAGGGATGAAAGCAGAGCAGAAGGGCGGATTTACCGAGCTGCTGATGCAACCATCCTTACGGAAAACATTCATTACAAGCGGTATTATTCTAACAGGAGTCGGCTTATATGAGTTTTACTTCCCAATATACGGGAAAACTCTCGGACTTTCTGCTTCCGTTATTGGGATCATTATTAGCTGTAATGCGACAGCCTTTATTCTGTCACGTCTCTTCATGCCATTTTTAACAGCCAAAATGAAGGAGGAGAGAGTGCTAGGGGTTTGTCTTACCATATCAGCGGTGGCCTTCTTCCTCATCCCGCTCAATGGAGATCCATTCTATTTGATGGCCGTCTCCTTCCTTATGGGGCTTGGGCTGGGATTATGTCAGCCGCTGTCCATGACAATGGCCTATAATCATTCCCCTATTGGAAGAACAGGCGAGGTGCTCGGTATCCGTCTCACAGTCAATAAAGCTGTGCAATTCCTTATACCGATTGTCTTCGGATCTGTCGGTTCCCTGCTCGGCTTTTTCCCAATCTTCTGGTCAAACGCCGTGCTTCTGGGCTGCAGCGGCGTGACTTTGTTCGAGCAAAAACTGAATAAGCATTCTGCCTAAAAAAAGAGGAGCCTCCCATCTAATTGAATGGGAGGCTTTCCTTGATTATTCAACTGATTTCAAGGCTTCAAGCATATCCACCTTTTTCAGCTTCACATGCATGATGACCATAACAATTAGAGAGAAAGCAATCGTCATGAGCCCTGAGATAACAAAATTGCTGATCCATAAATCTGGACTGAACATCGCATTATCTGGAGGCAATGTTTCATTGATATACGCATGAAGCAAGTAACCGCCCAAATAGCCAGTAAGAATCCCCATGATGGTCAGGGCGAAGATTTCCTTGAACACATATAAGGTGATTTCCACCGGATAGAAGCCAAGTACCTTAATCGTGCTCAACTCGCGAATGCGTTCAGAGACATTGATATTCGTCAGATTGTATATGACGACAATTGCAAGCATGGAGGCACAGACGATGATGACAAGTACGACATTATCTAATCCACCCAATATTTCATTAATGGTTTTGCTCGATTGATTGGACTTGATAACGGCTGTTGTCGCCTCTTGCTTCATCACATCTGCTGCCACTCGGTCCACATTCTCTGCTGCGTCATCCTTGACCTTGATTAAGCTGGCATTATTCACCGCTTTTCCCCCCAGGACCTTCTCGTAGTACTCATCTGTAAGGAAGGCATAATGACCAACATATATCTCCATAATACCGGAAACCTTAAAGGAATATTCCTGATCATCCGCATCACGGAGGGTGACCTTATCGCCAACCTCTGCTTCCATCACCTTCGCGAGTTTTTCACTCAGAATGACGCCATCTCCTTCAATGGACAGCTTTTTGCCGGATTCCCGGTTTTGGAGTGTCATATAGTCCTCCAGCATCTCATGGTCATCTGAGACAAGCATCGTAATATCCTGATCATTATCATCTGCAGCCGTTCCTGTCATCGCTTCATAATGAATATCTCCATAGGAGCTAATTTGCTCATCATCAGCCAAAGCTTTGTGATAATTATCAATCTCCTTATTATCCTCATCATAAACAGAGAGGATATCATAGCGAATGAGGGTATTGAACTGTTTATCAGCAAGACCGGATAAGGAATTCTTGATGCCAAAGCCTGTGATCAATAAGGCCGTGCATCCGGCCACACCAAAGATCGTCATGAGCATCCGTTTTTTGTAACGGAATAGATTCCTTGCCGTCACCTTATTATTAAAGCTCAACCGGCTCCATAGCGGCGTGATGCGCTCGAGCAGGATGCGCGTACCGATTTTTGGCGGTTTTGGTGTCATCAAATACATTGGCGTATGGCCCATTTCCTTTCGCGCCGCCAAAAAGACCGTTACAGTCGTGCAGGCAATGGAGACAAGAAGTGCGATAACAGAATACACTGGGAAGAAGCTCAGGTCGACCGTTTGGAAGGTGTATTCAGCCGCATACGCATTGAAAATGACGATCGGCAGGATGTAATGGGCAAGCGTGATGCCGACCGCAGCTCCTAGTATGCTCGCCAATGATCCGTACACGACATATTTGCTCAAAATGGTATTGTTCTCATACCCTAATGCTTTGAGCGTCCCGATTTGCTGGCGTTCCTCACTCACCATCCTTGTCATCGTTGTCAATGACACTAAGGACGCGATGCCAAAGAGGATGACCGGGAATACCTTTGCCAATGAATCAACTCGCTGGGAGTTTTCCCAATACTGTTTATAGGAAGGATTGTCAGTACGGTCACGTACATCATAGACCGGCAGTTCAAGGGCATTCAGCTCATCCTTCGCATCCGCCATTTTCTCCTCCGCATCGGCAATCTCCTTTTCAGCCTCCAGCTTTGCCTCAAGGAATTTTGTCTCATTTTCCTCATACGTCTCAAACCCGGCTTCGATTTGCTCCTTGGCGTCTGCCAATTGTTTCGCACCATCGGCTTTCTCGGCATCCAATTGATGGATTGCTTGCTGCAATTGGTCTGCCTTTTGTTCATATTCGGATTGGCCGAATTGCAGCTGAGCCTTGCTTTCCTCGAGCTGCTGCTCTTTTTCCGCTAAAAGAGCACCGCTACCCGCCAATTTCGAAGCGGCCTGCTCATACGTCTCTTGACCAGATGCAAGCTGCTGTTTCGCTTTCTCAAGCTCAGCTAATCCCTCTTCATAAACAGCCATTTGGGTTGATAATGCCTCTTCCTTCTCTTTCAGCTTAGCCTGTCCCGCGGCAATCTTAGCTTGCGCGTTATCCAATTCAGCTATTTTACTGTTTACCGTCTCCTGCTTCGCATCAAGTTCTCCTTGAGCAGCTGTCAGCTCACTCTCGCCTTGTTCAGAAGCTTCCTGAAGCTTCATGAGACTGGCATCAAGTTCAGCCGTCCCTGTGGCCAATTCCTCCCTTTTGGCTGCCAAGGTTTGTTCCCCTTGCTCAGCCTCTACTAGCCCGGCTTTTAGCCCAGCCAATTGCACCTCAAGCGTGGTTGTATCCTCCCCTGCCGCTTGCAGCTTTTCAATCTGTGTGCTGAGGGCCGTAATTTGCTCATTTAGATACGCCATTGTTTCATCCAGCTTTTCTTGCTCTGCCTCCATGGAAGCCGAATCCTTCAAGAGCTCTTCTTTCTTTGCCTTTAAGAGGGTAAGCTGATCTGCCGCTTCCTCAAGCTCGACTGATTTCGCATCAAGCTGGGCCTGTGCATCAGTGATTTTAGCTTGAGCACCGGCAGCTTCTTCTTTACCTGCTGAAACGGTTTTCTGTTTACTTGCTATCTCTGCCTTTGCTTCCTGCAATGCAGTCTTCGCACCTTCCATTTCAGCACCCGCTGCCGCCAGCTTTGCTTCATTCGTCTGAATAACGGCACTTGCCTGGTCAAGCCTGTTCTTGGAATCGGCCAATTGCTCTTTCTTCTCCGCATAGGTTGCCTTGGCATCCACAAGCTTGGCCGCTCCATTCTCAATCGCCCTTTCTGCATCGATTAATTGCTGCTTGGCTGCTGCGAGCTCCTGTTCCCCGCTTTCAATCTTTGACTTGGCAGAGCTGATCTTCTGCTGATAAAGAGCTTGATGCTCATTGTAATCTTCTTCAGCGTTTACAAGCTTCCGCCTCGCATCGCTCAATTCCTGCTCTTTATCGACCAATTCCCGCTTAGCGTCATTAACTTTCGCTTGGGCCTGATCAATATCCTTTTGTCCATCCTCTTTGATGGCGGTAAGACGAAGTTCAGGCTGGTCCTCTAAGCTCGAGGTAATTTGTGCAGTGCTTTTCTTGATTAAACGTGTATAGGCATCCTCATAATAGGCATACTTGCTCGCACCCTTCACCTTAATGCGCGCCATCGTGTACACGTCTGAATCGAAATGATCTTCTGTCACCACACCATATGTATCCAGGCTTCCTGTCCCAACAGTTGAGCTCCCCAAATTTGTCTTGCTCACAAATTCACTTGATTCCACATACCCAACAACCGTGAAAGCAGACCGGTTCAGCCTCGAATGAATGGCTTTTCCATCTTGATTGACCAATTCAATCTTAGAACCTAGATCATAGACAGATTTAAGACTCTGATCAAGGGCAATGTCCCCCGCTTTCTCCGGCAATTTTCCTGCCAATAAATTATATTTAGATAGTTTATCGGTCAATGAAAAGACACGAATCGATTCATTCATGCGTTTTTCTATCGCATCATAAAAATAGCCATATTCAATCGTGTCAATGTTTTCATTCGCTTCAATAGCCTTTGCGTCCGTTTCGTCTAGTCCATAGGTTGAAACAATCGAAACGTCTGCTAATTGGTAGGTGTCGTATATCTTTTCCGCCGTTGAACGCATATCAGGCCCAGTCACCTTTAAGCCAACAAAGGCAAAGCAGCCTAGCGCAATCATAGCCGCAATGGATAGGAATCTTCCGAAGGTCTTCTTGATTGTTCGGAATGTCTCTCTGTGCAGCATATTATTCATCATCACCATTCACCTACCATTCAATCGAATCGATGGAAACAGGATTGGGATTGACCGTAATCTTCCGTACTTTCGCATCATTGATATGAATGACACGATCAGCGATTGGTGCAATTGCCGCATTATGGGTGACAATAACAACTGTTGTTCCAGATTCTCGGCTCATGTTTTGCAGAACTTTCAGAATTGATTTGCCAGTATTATAGTCTAAGGCACCAGTTGGTTCATCACATAGGAGAATCTTTGGATTTTTCGCAACGGCACGGGCAATCGCTACTCGCTGCTGCTCACCTCCAGAAAGCTGGGCAGGGAAGTTATCAAGTCTGTCTGCCAGCCCTACGTCCCGCAGCACCTTCCTCGCATCCAGCGCATCTCGGACAATACTTGCTGCAAGCTCCACATTTTCAGTGGCCGTCAGGTTGGGCAACAAATTATAGAACTGAAACACAAATCCAACATCATTTCTGCGGTAGGCCGTTAATTGCCGGGTATTATACTTAGCAATATTGTTGCCATCAACCATGACATCCCCCTCATCATTCGTATCCATACCGCCTAATATATTGAGGACTGTCGATTTACCGGCTCCAGAGGCTCCAAGAATGATGGCAAGCTCGCCCTTTTCTATGGTGAAGTTTATTCCGTTATTGGCGACGATTGTGGTCTCCCCTGACTGATAGCGTTTATAGCTGTCAATCATCTCAATGTACGCCACATACATCCTCTCCTTTCCGTCAGCAAATTTATTAGGTATAGTAAAACTATAATACCTTTTTGAAGCCCAGTTCAATGTGCAGATTTTAAAAAGTGTCTATTTTAGAATAATAAAATAGAGGGGCTGTTTTTATAATAGGAAAGAGTGATTCACATTCATGGAAAATAAAAAACGGCGAACGATTACGCATATCGAGGAAACCCTTCTACAATTAATGGAGACGAAAAGCATCGATGAAATCAAGGTCACCGATATTACTCGCCTGGCTAACATAAGCCGTGGAACCTTCTACCTATACTTCATCGACCGATATGATTTGCTTGAAAAAATAGAGAACAACATAATGAACTCTCTCATGGGAATCCTTGATTCTTCTCAATCTCTCATCACCCTTCCCTCAGAAATGGAAAACCCAGCGATTGATCAGATCATCTCCTATGTTTATGAACATGCTGACACGATTAAAATTCTACTTAGTCCCAATGGCCAGCCAAAGTTCTATACGCGAATCAAATCCTTTATCCGAAAACTCATCGAGGATGAACAAAAGAAACAAAAAGGAGCAGCTCGATACATTGATGGTATTCCGCAAGACTATGCAGAGGAAATCCTTATCGGAAGCATTTTAAGCATCCTTGAACATTGGATTAAAAAGGAGGAAATGGAAACCCCTGAAGAGATTAGCCAGCTGATTATCCGTACGCGGTTCATCTCTCCATTCGATATGCTCGATCATTAAAGAAGGCTGTTATCGGAGTGATTATTGCTCTTGTTTAATAGTTCGTTGAGATTTGATCCACAGATTCTTGGTATTTAGGGCAGTAGTATACCAGACCATCGTACAGCAGTAGTGCCATAAGGGACGCAATTTATATATAAAATCCGGGCTCTTATTTAAGAAAATTCTATACCATTGTTCGCCTTCTTTAATATCTGATACTCGAACTTGATACGTCATTTCAAAGATCATAGAAAAACCTCCAAATAAACAATATATTCTAACTATTCAATTCGACAGAGGGCTTTCCCTCTTCTACAAGCTGCCGCGTTTCTCCATTTACGTATCTACATAAAAGGGCATTAACCCTTCTTGGATTAATGCCACCATTTGATTAAGTACATTTCAAATCAATAGATATTTTATTCAATCCCACTTAGAGTTCTTTTCTATAACCAATCAAAACATATGCACTTAGACATATCTGAATAACACTTAAAATCAAAAACGGCGTTGTTACGATATATGTTTCTTGCACTAGCATATACTGGAGAATCAAGCCAAAAAAGAAAAGGGCACCCATTATCATCGAAATATACCACGAACTATTCCCCCTGCTTACAAAGCTAAATAAAGAAGCTATGATATTACCTAGTCCGAATATGACAATGGCAAGAATACCAGGCATAACCCAACTATCGAAAGGAAGATTATTTGCCCAGCTTTCGGGGTACTGCTCGGCAAAGATTCCGTAGTTTGAGCGGACCATTTGAATGCCGCAATAAATGGCGCCTAATGCCAAAAGTAAATCATAAATGCTCAACATTCTTGCTCTTGTTGTTTGCATCATTTCCCCCCCATCGTTCATAATATTTGTTCAAATACCTTCATATTAGTTATTAATTCTTTCTACGAGTCTTTTATTCCTTCTTTTGATTAACTCCCCTTAGTTGAAGAAGCCATACTCCATTCAATGCACCGCTAAATAGATACATAAGCAACAATCCGTGCGAAAACAATAAAAAACTGAACCTGCTTTATTCCAGGTTCAGTTTTGTATACTCTATTCTGCTTCTATCGCTAAAGCTGTAACAGGCGCAAAGCCTTTTGTCTTCCGAAAATGCATGTGGTGAGGGAAATTTACCATGGCATCTGAACAATCAATTAAATCTAAATTCAACTTCTCAATCGTCTCGCAATCAATGATGACAGATAGGATGCATTCACGCTTCATATGGCCTATTTCCGTATACAGCATCACGTCATAAGCATGAATAACCACCTTCTCAAGAGGCAAGAGCGCAAACAAATCACGTGCGATACGGATGACACTGCTGCACACATAATCCTGCTGAAGCTCATAATAGCGCGTCTTGGTCAAAGCCTTCTCAGACACCTTCCCTGTCTTCGTCAGCTTTTTCTCCTTCAGCGGTACCATCTCCTCAGAATGTACATCGAACTGGACTTCCATATAGGATAGGTCATCGGTCGAGAATTCAAATCCGCTCCCGAATTCAGTCAAGTCTCCGAGCGGGTCCATCTCCTGAATAGCACGGAAATAGGCATCAATGTCCCCGGCTAAAATATCGTTCGAAAGAGTCGTTAGCTCTGCCCAATTCTGATAGGCAGAATCATCCTCTTCCTTTCCCTTTGTTACAGCAAGCTCGAGCTTCTGGCGCTTCAATAATTGGCGCCCCTTAAAGATTCGCTCCAACCATGTCGGCTGGTATGCCTCAAGCGCTTGCCTTGCCTCTTTCTCCTTCGGGCCTGCCTGTCCAGCTTGGAATGGCGGTTCCGCTTTCGCTAAATACGCCCAATCCACTGGTTCATCAGCCTCTTTATGGATGCTCTTCAATAGCTCCACTTGGTTTTCATACATGTCCACTTCTAATTGGGCAAGTTCAAGCTGTTCCATTTTCTCTCTTTCGCGTTCTGCCCGCTGCAGTGCTTGACGCTGCTGATAAGCACTTGACTTAGCCCGGCTTCCTCCGCTCTTTGTGCTTGTATAGTAAAGACCTGACCCTGGAATACCAGCACTTGCTGTCCTCCGCCCGCTCGTATTGACAGAATATCGGACCCCCCTGCCGCCAATACTGAGCCCTGCGCTCTTCTTCCCGACATTGACGCGTACTCCTGGAGCAATCTTGAAGCTTTTTCTGAAACGTAACCCCATGTCTGCTTCTCCTCCTTCCCTTCGTTCACCTTTTTTCTTTATCTTGGCAATCATATGTCGTATTTTGTCGACTATAAAAAGACCTGGTCTTTTCGATTAATGAATGAACCCATTCAAATATTGATACAGATCGGAAAGCTCTTCCTCTTTCGCCACAATGCAGTTTGGATATTGCTTAATTTCTGCTACATTGGAGATTTTGAAATCATTCGGAGTCGGAAGTCCGGAAGCACAAATGATTAAATAATCTGCGTAATGAATCAGCCCTGTCACAGCAGACATTTTGATGGTCATCTGCCCCATCGCTCTCCCTGCAAATAATCCCTTCATAGCACTCTTTCCGCTCGTTCTTTCAATAATAATCTTGCTTTCATCCACCAACACTCTTGTTCCCGATTTCAAATCAAATTGCTTCATGTCTTCTGTCTCCCTTCATGTTCATTCTCGATGGAATAATAGGGCGCTTTCTTTATTTAATAAATATGGACGACAATAGCCAACTGTATCGGAAAGGGGAAGCACCTCCGGATGTAACCGGATATGAAGCTCCTTTTCGATATAGTCTCTTCTTTTCAAGATTCTCTCCCATAATTCCGGACTGTTCTCCCGAATTTCTTCACGCAGCTGCTCGTCTGCCAGAGCAATCCCGGTTTCAGCGCTCGCTCCTGCGTATCCTTGTACAGATGGTATAATGTCAATTTGCAGAAGCATTCCGCTCTTCAGCTCTGTGCTCGATTGTGGATAAACTGGGGATGACAGCCACTCTTCATCAGCCGTTAGATGGCCTGGATTCAAATGCCAATGGTAATCCTCCTTCGGCAGTACCTCTTCAATGATTTCATAAAGCTCGCCGCCCTTCATACCAATCTTGATTTGTTCAAGCCAGGCAACAACAGCCGCATAGTATGGAATCGCCGCTCGCTCAAGATAATCTTGAACATCCGCCGGAAGCTCCTCCGTGTTATTCACAACATATCCCGACCTGCTGGCCAATCCACCCTTAAAGCCCGTTGTCGCAGAAAACTTATCCCCAAGCTGGACCGCCTTATTCCTCGGATAAATGACTGCGTTCGTGAACCGGTCCCCCGTTGCACAGATAGCCGTCACATTATGCGGCTGACCGAATGCCGACAAGGAGGAGGCGAGTTCCATTTCCGTCTTTCCAATCTCCACTTGATTCAATACATCCAGTACACAATCAGAGGCAAGACTTGAGCCATATTCATAATGCTCGATTTCGTTGGCATTATTGGTTGTTCTAATTCCGCCATTCTCCCCCATGAATAGGGCGCTTGCATTCATGGCCTCACCGCCATGCTCTTTCGCAAGTCTTTGGAGGATATCTACGATGAAATAGGGAACATCAAATAATTGGCGATTGTCCTCAAAACGGCTCGTAAATACCTTCCAGCCAATAATCCCGATTGTTTTCCCGCAAAAATCAATTGCATCACTTATGATGTCTCTCAAACTGCGGTCATTCTCCATCGGCTGATTCGGCAATGAAAAATACGGAACATGAACAAGCTGAGCCTTCATGCGAGAATGAGGAGCCATCTTTACGTTTTCATTCCCAAGGAATAGGATTGCCTCTCCAGTAGAGGCAATCGCAAGCATAGCCTCCTCAAAACGGGGAATAAATCCCGTCAAATACTCAAAGTTTGCCCCATGCTCCCGGTCTGCATAGACAAATACAAGATCAACCCCATTATCCTTCATTGCTTGTAGCAGCTTGTCCTTTCTTTCACGAAAAGTTTCATCCGAAAGAATCGCCGGACGATTATTGAAAACAGGTTCTAGATATCGAACCTTCCTTAATGAAAAATTCTTATGATGATAGATTTCTTTTAGACTCTTCATGAACAGCTTCCTCTCTAGTAACACTATTCTATTAATCATTTTAATATAGTTATTACACATAAAAAAGGAAGATTAATTCTAAAAGTGTGTGCTAGGTCACATGATTTCACCGTGAACTAGCTTATAGTAATCAAAGGAAAACTATTCTATTCTACATTCAATTTATTCTCATAGATAAACCTATACGAAAGGAGTGTAAGAGGATGGAGACCTTAACGAAGGAACAAATTCTTGAAGAACTAGAAGATGTCATGGATCCAGAGCTTGGAGTTGATATTGTCAATCTCGGCCTCGTCTATGACGTGGAACTCATCCAGCCGCACAGCGTCAAAATCACCATGACCATGACCTCCATGGGCTGCCCATTGGCCGGACGGATTGTCGCTGATGTCAAAGAAGTATTGCTGCTTAATCTGCCGATGATCAAAGACGTTCAAGTGGATATTGTGTGGAGCCCTCCTTGGTCTAAGGAACGCATGTCTCGATTGGCGAAGCTTGCCTTAGGGGTTCATGGGTGAGGTAAGTCTTTACTTGTGAAAAAGCCCTGAATAATAACTATTCAGGGCTTTATTTATGCTACATTAATTTAGTTTGTAACGAACAACAAAAAGTTGCCTTTTGAAGGCAGTCTTTAAAAAATACTTATTACCCTTCTTCGTTAATAATAACGTTTTTTCCTCGTATCTTAAGAAGCAAAGGCACTAGTATCCATAAAACAGCAATCACTAAAAATATTAATGACAATGTATTTGTTACAAAGATACTAAAGTCACCATTAGAAATTGTTAATGCACGTCTCATATTATTTTCAATCATTGGTCCCAACACTAGAGCAAGCACTAATGGAGCTACAGGATAATCATTTTTTGACAAATAATAACCTGCCACACCGCAGCCTAACAATAATAGCAAATCAAATGTTGTATATTGAACCGCATAGACACCAAATACGGATATGGCGATAATTAATGGCAATAGATATTTCTTTGGTGTCTCAATTACTTTTGCGAAGATACGTACAAGTGGCATATTTAAGATAAGTAACATTAGATTCCCTAAAAACATACTCGCAATTAATCCCCATGCGACTTGTGGATGCTCTTCAAAAAGTAAAGGACCCGGTTGGATATTATACATAATAAAAGCGCCCATCAAAATAGCTGTTGTTCCTGATCCAGGTATCCCTAAAGTCAAAAGCGGTATCATCGCTCCACCAGACGCAGCATTGTTGGCTGATTCCGGAGATGCAACCCCAGCAATATTTCCTTTTCCAAATGTTTCTGGATTTTTGCTAATCTTTTTTTCCGCAATATATGCAAAGAAAGAAGCAAGTGTAGCACCTGCACCTGGCAAAACTCCTAGAAAAAAACCTAAAATGGAACCACGGCCAATAGGTGCGGCGCTGTCTTTTAAATCTTGTTTTGTAGGGATGATACGTTTAATTTTTGCGACCGGCTCTTCATCCTTTTCTTTTTCAATAATTGTTTTGAAAACCTCACCTAATGCAAATAATCCTACGGCTACTGTTAAGAATTCAATACCGCTATAAAGTACAGGTTGATCATATGTAAATCGTGATATTCCTGAAACAGCATCTATCCCAATTGTTCCTAACAACAGACCTAGAACAGTCATTATTAGCGCTTTAGTTATAGATTTCCCAGCTAGGCCGCTAACAGCTGCCAACCCTAATAGCATAAGAGAAAAATAATCTGCGGGACCAAAATCAATGGCAACTTTAGATAATGGCCTTGCTAATAAAACCAATCCAATTAACGACACTATACCTGCGACAAATGATCCAATAGCGGCAATAGCTAAAGCTGAACCTGCTCTTCCCTGTTTTGCCATTTCATAACCATCTAATGTAGTAACTACAGATGATGATTCCCCAGGAGTATTTAATAAGATAGAAGTAGTCGACCCTCCATACATTGCTCCATAATATACCCCTGCAAGAAGTATAATTGAACTGGTTGCAGCCATTTCAACTGGTAGCCCAGATGTTAATGTAGCTGTAACTGGTATCAACAATGCCACCCCACTCATTGGTCCAATACCCGGTAATACACCTACTGCAGTACCGATAAGCACACCTATTAATGCAAAAAGTATATTATGCCATTGAAATGCTATCGCAAACCCATTCATTAAAAATTGTAGTGTCTCCATGAATTCTCTTCCTTCCTTTAGAATGGAAACCCGGGTAAGGAACCACCTAGAACATTAACGAATACATAATAAACAAACAATGTGAATGCACCGGACACAATAATAGAACTAAGCCATTTTTTCTTTTCAAAGGTACTGAAACTAATTAAAAGAAATAAGAATGTAGAAATAATATAGCCTAGTTTTTCAAGAAGCAATACGTAACCTAGTGCGACAAGAAAGATTATTATAAATTGTTTATAATTATATAAGTCTTTATTTTTTTTTTGTGTCTCTTTAGGCTCTTTATTTTTTATCGTCTCAATAAGGAGAATTCCGCCAAGAATGAACAATGCTATCCCTAACCCCATCGGAAAAGTTTTAGGACCAATTGCAGAACCATACGCACTATCTGATATATCTCGCGATTCAACAAATACAAGAATTCCCAGCGCTAAAAAACCAATGCTTGCTATACGATCAAAGTATCTATTCATTGTTACCTCACTCCCAAAAAGGAAATGCGAGCAAGGTATCGCTCGCATCCGACAATTATTTTTGCATGCCTAATGCTGTTAACATATCCTGAATAACAACTTCCTGCTCTTCAAGAAATGCTGTGAAATCATCCCCTGAACGATATTCATTCTCCCAACCATTACGTTTTAGCTCTTCTGCCCATTCTTCAGATTTTGAAAGCATATCAAGTTTTTCTAGCCAATAATTTTTCGCAGTCTCTGACATATTTTTAGGACCAAAAATGCCACGCCAAATTGTGAATTCGGCATCTATTCCTAAATCATACAATGTAGGTATCTTTTCCAACCCATCAAGCTCTAGTTTTTTGGGTGATGTCACAGCCAAAACACGTACATCTCCACTTTTTACATAAGGGGTAACAGTAGAGATATCTGTTCCGATTGCATCTGCATTATTCCCTAACAAGGCAGCCATTGCTTCTCCACCGCCATCATATGAGACGTATTTCACTTCCTTAGGGTTGATTCCATACTTATAAGCAGGGAGTATGGTAATTAAATGATCCATAGATCCTGGTGAAGATCCACCAGCTAAAGTAAGGGACGATGAATCTGCTTTGATTGCATCTAATAATTCTGTTAGATTTTTATATGGTGAATCTGCTTTTACAACAATTGCACCAAAGTCTTTCGTCAATTGCGCTAAAGGCGTTGTATCTTTGTAACCATAAGGGCTATTCCCTTCAGCTTTTAAATTATTTATTAAGATTGGTGGTGATTTTACCATGAGCATATGGTCATTTTTAGCCTCTTTTGTACCATATGTCGCCATAAAAACCGCCCCACCACCGCCTGGCTTATTTTCGATTGTAATAGCCTTCTTAATAAGTCCAGTATCATTCATGACCTTGCCAATTGAACGAGCTGTTAAATCCCACCCCCCACCAGCCCCTGAAGGTGCAACGATCGTAATATTATTTTTGGGATATCCTTCACTTCCCGCTGCTCCCGAGCCTCCAGTAGTAGATTCATTACAAGCTGTTAATACCAAAATCAGAGTAATAACTGAAAAGAGCACAAGTAGTTTTCTATATGTAGCCATACTAACCTCCCATTTAACTTAGTACTTTACACAAAATGTAAGCGCTATCTATATTAAAATGCATTTTCCCTACATTTTATATATTTCACAAATATTATTCTTTTTGTTTATAAATTCTATTTTGTTCATATTGTTCATAGAAAAAATAAAACGCTGCTTTTAGCAGCGCTTAATCATTATGTTTTAAAATACCTTCTTTCTGGCCTTCCGACTGATCCATAAATGTATTCTACATGGATTAACTTCTCCCCCAATAGATGCTCCAAATAACGTCGAGCTGTCGTCCGACTAATCCCCAAATTTTTCCCCAGCATTTCTGCTGTAATACCAACTTTGCATGTTCCGATGAATTCCATAACTTTTGATTTGGTAATGGGATCAATCCCCTTGGGAATGTCCGATATTTTCCTGCTTGAATTACGTTCATTTTTGGAATTCCATAACTGTTCAATATCCTCCTCACTCAATATATTTCCACGTTCAAAAATCAATCTTTTCTCCTTATAGTTCAAGAGACATTGCGTAAACTTATCCAATGTAAGCGGTTTTAATAGATAATCAAAAACACCATTTATAAATGCCTTTCGTACAATTTCTGTTTCAGAAGCACCTGTAATTAAAATTATATCTGTTTCGGGACTCTTCTCCCTAATAAAATTAAGCAGCTCAATTCCTAGGTCATCCGGTAAATATATATCTAGCAATACAAGTTGTGGCCGCAGACTATCTACCCATAGTTTCCCTTCTTCAACTGTATGTGCCATCCCTATTGTTTGAAAACCGTCTATATTTGCAATAAAACTTTCATGAATTTTAGCAATTCTCTCATCATCTTCAACTATTAAAACCTCTATATATTTATCCAAACCTCTCACCCTTTTTGGGGATAGATATAATAAAGAGTGCGCCCCCCAAATCCCCTTTTTCAATTGATATAGAGCCATTGAGAATTTTTAAATTTTCTTTAACGATATGAAGACCATATCCCCTATTCTTCGAAGCTTTTGTTGAATTCTTTAATTCGAATATTGTTTCTACCTGATTATCATCGATTCCGTCACCAGAATCTTCGATTTCAAAGACAATCTCATGCTCATGTTGAAAAATATACAACCGTACAATCCGTTGTTCCTCTTTTAACTTTTCTACAGCTTCAAATGCATTAATTACTAGATTGCCCAATATAGAAATCAGCAAATGCTTCTCAATAGGCATTTCTAACTTATCACAATAACTACTCTCATCTAAAATCAGTTTTACCTTTAATTCTTTTGCTCGGTTATAGTAGCCAATAATAATACCGCTTAAATACATATCCCTAATATGCTTATTCATAAAATTTATTAAAGCATCATTCTCATTCTTTTCTTGGTGTATAAGTTCAAGTACTTCATCATATGCCTGTAACTGAATAAGACCAGAAATGGTGTAAAGAAAATTATTATGTTCATGAGTTTGAGCTCTAAGAGATTCAATATATTGCTTCACTTGAGATAGCTCATCTGCAATATGATCAATATCTTCAAAGGGCCGAAAACTCGATACTGCTCCTATAAATTTTCCATTATTTATAATAGGTACACGATTCACCAGTGTTTTTGTGTTATTAATATACATTACTCGGTCAAACTGTGTCTCCCCATGCTTCATTACTTCTATTAGTCTAGTATTAGGTATGATGGCTTTAATATTTTTTCCGACCACTGGCTCCTTGCTGTTTAAAATTTCATTTGCTGCTTGATTACTAAAAGTAATTGTTTCATTTGTATCAACAACAATGATCCCTTCCCTAATAGACTCTACCATTGCATTTCTCTCCGTAAATAATTTTGCTAGTTCTTCCGGTTCATAGTTAAGAAGCAATTGTTTTATTTTATTGGAAAGATATATGGCCAGTAAAACGGAAAAAGCGATTGTAAATACTGATACCACAATTAGAGATTTTGAATAAACCATATTTATAGTGAATATATCCTTACGCAAAAAACCAACTGAAACAACTCCAATTACATTACCTTTCTCATCAAAAACAGGTGATTTCCCCCGAAGTGCTTCTCCAAGCGTCCCTTTTGCAATAGATATATACGCGTCACCATCAATGAGAGCTTTCTCATTATCATCACCCACCATTTTTTCACCGATTCTGCTTTTAATCGGATGGGCATACCGTATTGAGTTTATATCTCCAATAACAACATATTCAGCACCAACTTGCCGTTGAATTTCAAGAGCCAGTTCTTGCAATTCATCTGTAGTACTCCCGTTTTCTAGCGCTTCCACAACTATTGGGTATTTAGCTGTTAGCTTAGCTACACTTAACGCTCTCTCTCCAATCTCCTTCTCAACTGCATTGGATATGATAAAATACGACGGGACTACAGCAATTAACATAATTATTGAACCCAATAACATGTTATATTTTAAGAATCGAAAATTTAAAGTCTCTCTCCTCATTACTATTACCTTTCCTTGGAAAATCAAAAAGTTTCTAATATTATATCAAATAATTATCTGTAGATTCTGAAAATATAACAATGCAAAAATATAAGCAAATCCCACCATTACAGCAAGATTTGCCCAGTATATATATTCTTTTAATAAATGTGTACTTAAAATTGCTAAGAACGTTCCTAGGATGCAAACTCTAAAATCCTATCACGCCAATATTCATTAGTCGTTTACCAGGTATATGCTTTATTTACCGCCCATCGTCGCAACTTACGTATAGAAATCTTCCAGTCACTGCCTGTGCCAATTCCATACGTATGAGCAAATGATTTCTGATTGAGAGCCAATCCGAGGTTATCAAGGGAATTGACATACAGAATCGCATCCTCTAGCTCACTGTCCGCGAAGGAACGCCCATAAATGACCTCCTCCTCATATCGGACAGTTTTATCCTTTTCAATCTTGATTAATACTTTATCACCCAATGGGATATTCAATTGCTTAAATAGTTCTCTTGGGACATTGGTCCATAAGTTCCCAAATCTTATATCTAATATTTCAATAATACCTTTGATTTCATCTTCCTTTTTATATAATTCAGAGAGAGGGAATTCCACAAGTGACTTTACGTCAATCTTTGGTCCGACTTCCTTAAAGCTGATCACACCAGCGGCGATTCTTGCTCCTGTATAAGCATATACATCACGTCCATGGAAGGTATAAGATTCTCCCGAGCGGGGAAGGCGGTTCACCTTCTCATCAATCAGCCTTGCCTCTGTGATGCCAATCTTATTCTTAATATGGGATAATGTACCGTTATCGGGTGTGACTACATAATGCCCGGCAGATGTCTTCGCCACAATACTGCGGCGGTCGCAGCCAACTCCTGGGTCAACCACTGATACAAATACCGTGCCCTCTGGCCAATACGGAATGGCCTGCAAGAGACGATAGGAGCCTTCCCAAATATTGAACGTCGGAATGTCATGCGTATTATTGCTAATCTTCAGCGAGGGATCGACTGATAAGGCCACCCCGTACATGGCACTGACCGCCCCATCGCTTAATCCGAAATCAGATTGAAATACTAATAATCGTTTCATCACAATCCCACCTATCTGTATGCATATAAATAAAAAACACCACGTCCTCATATACGTTAAGGACGTGGTGTGATTGCACGCGGTACCACCTTAATTCACTATTTATTCGCATAAACAGTCTCAGTAAGTGCATAAACGATTCATACGTTCTTTACACCTTGGTATGGATAACGAGTACCAAATCTCGCCGGAACCTACTCGCAATAGATCACTCTATCCTTTCAGCACGAGGCTCAGAGGCCATGTTCAATCAAGTTCCTTCCCGCTTCTTTTCAGCTGCCGAAGCTCTCTTTAGAGAAATCATCTTAATCTACTCTTCTCTTCAATGCCTTTTAAATATTTTGAATTATTTATATATTATCTAGGTTCATGATCATATGTCAATAGCAATAATAGACAAAAGTGTCCTACTTGATGAAACTATCACCAGAGCTTCCATAGAAGTAACGGTCGAGCCCAATCGCCGCCAACGGACCCTTTAAAATAATATCAAGCAGCATATTCGCAATCATTTCCGGTGGCTCCTTCGAATCCGTCTGCAGCCAGTAAGTTAACACCCCTAAATGGGCAGAGGAAATATAGGCATAGTATAATTCCAATGGATAATGCATTTGATTCTCTTCCGATGCTTTAGAGAAAACATCCTCGATATTGTAAACGAAGACTTCCCGTATCTTCTCCTTAAAATGAGCATCCCCATTCGCACTCAGGATGACCTTCATAAAATCAGCCTCTTCACGAAAGCATTCAAGCAAACGAATAATGAAAACAAGGCGGTCCTTTGCGAACCCCTCCATATCGGGATGGTTCGTAAACGGCAATTCATCAATAATCGCTTGAATCTTCGCAAATAGTTCCCCCTCAAGCTTGTCCAAAAGGTCGTATTTATCTAAGTAATGCAGATAAAAGGTGCCTCTATTGATTCCCGCACGTTCCGTTAAATCTCGCACGGAAATCTTCTCAAAGTTCTTTTCCTCCAATAAGGAAATAAAGGTTTCCTTAATCTCTTTTTTCGTCCTGATGACACGGCGGTCATAGTTATTGGTCATGGATTATCCTCTTTCCCAAAAAGTTAATGAACACATTTTTGAATCTGTCGTTTAATGAACATCTCCATCAAAATTGATGATGGTGTATTGGTTATATCTAGGATAAGATAAACACGTAATTTAATCAACACAGTGTTCATAAATAGATGAGGAGGAATACAAGTGAAAGACAATAAATTTTTCTTCGCTGCATTTGGTGCCGTTCTCGTATTATTATTCGTCTTTGTTTCCACTGCCATTCCAAGTGCACGCTCCAACCCGAAAGACCTGCCTATTGCCCTTGTATCAGAAGACCAAGGCGTGATGGGAGAAACAATGGTCAACATGATTCAGACGAATGTTAAAACTTCAAAAAACGATTCATTCAAATTCACGGTGGTTAAAAACACGGACGAAATGAATGAGCTGTTGGATAAGAAAGAAATCTACGGTGCTCTCGTGATTCCCAATGATTTTTCCGAAAAATACGCTTCGCTTCAAACAGCAGCGCCAGAATCACCAGCCTTACAGGTCTATGTGAACCAAGGAATGAATACAGACGTAGCAACTGTAGTGAATCAGGCGCTAACCGCCATGGTCACACAGCTGAACACCAATATGAGTCAGCAATTATTTGCGGCCATGAAAGAAAAAAATGTGACTTTATCAACTGAACAAGCACAAATTTTCGCTTCCCCAATCCAAAGCGAGGTCATCATGGTCAACCAAACAGGAGACTTAGCCATGGCTCCAACCTCTCTATTCCAGCCGATTTGGCTAGGAAGTATTATCAGTGCCGTATTAATGTGGTTTGCAGGACGTAAGCGTGTATTCAATTCCATTGGCGAACAGCTCAAATTTCGCTTATTGCAGATCGGTGTCGGAGCTGCGCTTGGGTTCTTCACTGGCTATCTCGCCACATGGCTGTCCACTTGGATGCTCGGCTTTGAATACGCAAGCTTCAATGATGTAGCCTTATTCGCCTCCATCGCAAGCTGCGGTTTCATCCTGCTGGTCTTGGCCGCATTAAGCTGGATTGGCTATGCCGCCCTGCCGATTTTCGTACTCTTGATGTTCTTCGGTCTCCCATTAGTCCAGCTCGTACCAGAGATGATGCCAGCGTTCTATGCTGACTGGATCTACCCATGGATTCCAATGCGTTTCCTCTTTGACGGGCTGAAGGAAATTCTTTTCTTTAACGGATCCGCATGGAATGGCAGCGCCCAAATCCTCTGTTGGATTGCCGCTGTTTCTGCCATTGCCATTACAGCGAAAGCTTCCGCTAAGACAGCTAAAACAGAATAGGTGCAGATACAAAGAAATCTTGTCAGCTTTTTAGAGCCGGCAAGATTTCTTTTTTATTGATTCAATCGATGTATTTCCCGTCCCATAGATTCAAGGATGTAGACGACTGGTACTTGTGTCGTAATATTAGAGCCCTCGCAAAATTCCTCAGTCACAAAATAAGGGATATTCATATCTGAGATTTTGGCCACCGTTGAATTATTATGGTTCGTTATACTGATAATTTTGCTTCCTTTTTGCTTAAACTGATTAAGATGAGTCACCGTAAAATGATTTTCTCCTGAGACCGACAAGACAATCGTCACACTATCCTGCATGAGGCTGGAATTTACCGGGAAGAGAGGATCCTTAATATGCACGGAAAATTTCCCAATGCTTGAGAAATACCTGGCCCCATACTCAGCCAGAATCCCCGAGCTGCCTATTCCTAAGAAAATGACATTCTCCGCTTTACCGACCACAGCTGCAGCTTCCTTCACCTTTTGATCTAAATCACCCTTCAAGGTTCGCTCATAAAATTCCACAAAGGAATGCTCGGCATTTTTGATTGGCTGCTTCTTCTCCTGTGTTAAGTACATCTTTAATTTAATCTTAAATTCAGAAAAGCCTTCACAGTTTATTTTTTTACAAAAGCGTTGAATGGTCGCTGTAGAAACATGCGTTTCATCCGCCAATTCGCGGATTCTCATATAAACAACCTTCTCGCCATTCTGGCATATGTATTGATAAATAGCTGTTTCCAGCTCATTGAACGAACGAATGACTTCACTTGAGAACATAGAATAAATACGCTCCTTCTCCTAAGAAGATTGACAACATTAGTTTAACATAGCTCAAGAATAGTCACATGGTGTGACAGTTATGAAACAAATGATTTTTTGTGTCATCCCAGACATAATGCAGCCAATGGATGTTTCACAAAGCCTCCCCACGTTATCATAAAGAGGTAGAGAAATGATTCAACAACGGAGGGGTCCAAATGATTAAATTAGTGCTAACCGATATGGATGGAACATTCTTAAATAACAGCGGGGATTATAACAGGGAGCTGTACAAGGAAGTTAAGCAGCTGATGGAGGAGAAAAATGTCTACTTCGCCCCTGTCACCGGGAAACAATGTGAACGGGTTGAGGAGCTATTCGGAGAAGATGCTAGAGATTTATGGATATTAGGAGACAGCGCAACAAGAATCAAGCATAACGGGGAATTTGTCTATGAATCCCTGCTAAGCAATGAACTCGGCCAGAAAATCATCCAGCTTCTCGAGGAATTAAGTCCAGACCATACCATTATTGCGTGCACACAAAGCGGTGCGGTCATTAAGGACTCCACATCCCAAGAGGAAGCAGCGATTGTCCGCCGATCCTATGCACAAGTCAGACAAGCAGCTGATTTCAGCGAAATAAAGGAAGACTTCATCAAAATCACAATTCATGATTCGTTGAATAGATGCATAGAAACGCGGGAGAAACTATCCCCATTCTTTGATTCCGCCTATATCGTCGCATCGGAGGCGGCTTGGATTGATATCACAAATGCAAATGTGCATAAAGGCACCACTGTCCAGCATTTACAGGAGCTATTGAATGTCACACCAGCAGAAACAATGGTATTCGGTGATACATACAATGACATCGAGCTGATGGCATGTGCTGAATACAGCTTTGCCGTCCGCAACGCCGTGCAAGAAGTAAAAGATGCGGCTAATTATATCACTCGCTCCAACGAGGAAGACGGGGTATTAAGGACGATTAAGCATTTCTTGTCGCTGCAAGGATAAAAAGTTCGCAAGCGCTAATCTGATGTGGATTAGCGCTTTTTTTATTTATTTCAAAAGACTGCCCTGAAACGGCACAACCAGAAAGTCCTGCTGACCCAATGTTTCAGCAAATAAGTTCATCTATTTGACAGAATAATTTGCAGGCGTTAACATACCCTTAGGGGTATAAAAACCAAAGGGGGCATACAGAATGAACAACATTACTGTTTACTCAACAAATACTTGTCCTTACTGCACAATGATGAAGCAATTCCTTGATTCTCAAGGATTAAACTACAAAGAGGTGAACGTGCAAGCAGATCCGATTGCCGCACAACGATTAGTCCAAGAAACTGGACAGATGGGTGTACCGCAAACAAATGTAAATGGTCACTGGGTTCTTGGGTTTGACCCTGAGAGCTTAATGCAGTATGTTCAAAAATAATAGACGCAAGCGAGGCTTGAAGACTTCATAGACAAGTCTTCAAGCTTTTTTCATATTATCCGCATACCTTTCTTAATCAATCCTTAATCCGATTTTCATTTTTAACCAAGACCAGCAAGGGATGTGTTTTTATAGATTCATACAGAAAAGGACCAAAAAGGGGGACTGGGCTTATGATCGAATCTATGATTAACTCCATCAATATAAGCTATGAAATAACGTTTGCAGGTGATAAGCAATGAGCTATTTCACTATCGGGAGCCTGACGATTCCTGCTGTTTGGCTGGCCGTCCTTCTCAGCCTTTTTATCACATCACTCTTATACAGATTCGCTTCTGAAAGGAGGATCGATGACTGGTACTGGAACAGCTTCTTCCTTTATTTCATCGTGTGGAAGCTTAGTTATATCCCGTTTCATTTTGATATGTTCCTAGACATACCTCTGTCTATCGCTTACTTCAATGGCGGAATAAATGGGCATTTCCTTGCTCTTGTCTCGCTCTCCATTTATCTGTTTTACATTTCGGAGAAAAAACGACAGCCGATTCATCGGGATGCTGTTGAGCTATTCCTATTATTCTTTATCGTTTTTGAAACAATCAAGTATGCCCTGGAAACAAATGTACCAGCCGCTCTATTACATCTGCTGTTACTGATTGGTTATGTAGTGCTTCTTAAAAGGAAGAAACAAAGCTTATCTTCCCAAGTATTTTTCTTGTTCTTCCTTTTAGAGCTATTCATAATCAGTTTCTTCCAGTCCGTTCTGTCCCTTGAGATTCTAACCTTCAGCTGGATGGCAGTCATAGCCTGCATCCTATCTATCCGGGATCACGCCAAACCAAATTCCTTAGGTGGTGGAAAAACGTGAAGAAAAATGTGTTATCAGCAGCCATTATCTTATTGGCCCTCGCAATCGTAGTCGTCAATCTATGGAACCAAAATAAAGAAAGGGAAAGCAACAAGGGTGTTGAGACAGATGGTTCAGCTTCTGCTCAAGTCAAGGAAGGACAGCCTGCTCCTGACTTTGAACTCACCACGATAGACGGGGAATTGATAAAGCTATCAGATTACAAAGGAAAGAAGGTCATCCTCAACTTTTGGGCGACATGGTGCCCACCTTGCAAAGCTGAGATGCCTCATATGCAAAATTTCTATGAAGAGCACCAAGAAGACGGTGTTGAAATTATAGCCGTCAATCTTACGAATATCGATCATGGTAAAGAAGGCATCAAGAAATTTATTCAGGATTACGAGCTTACCTTTGCCATCCCGCTCGATGAAGAAGGCCTGATTGGCGAGCAATACCAAGCCCTCACCATTCCAACAAGCTATATCATTGATATAAATGGCGTCATCACTAAGAAAATAGTCGGTCCGATGGATGAGGGGATGATGGAAGGATTGATTGAGGATATTCAGTAGCGTCGAAAATTGTGCCATTCCTTGGATACATCGACATTAAACAGAAGGCAATGATGAGCCTTGACCTTTCACAGCACCTACAGTTCCTTATGCTCAATCAAGATAGACGCCCTCAGGAAACGCCACAGATGTTTTCGAGGGCTCTTTGTACTATTGGATTAGATGCAGGAATAGGTGAAATCGAACAGTCCCGTTTCATTCATGTACGTTCACCATCTTCCTGCCCCTCCCTTATGATCGAATAATGCTTTCTTTACCAAGGCAGGCTCATCGGCATACACGCCAATATACGTCACTTGTTTTGTCAGGCCTCCAACAAGGTGAATGGATTGAGGTCTTTTCAATTCAAGAACAAAACTAGGTTTTTCCTCTGTCGTCCCTAAAACTTTAAAATGATAGACCTTCTTTTCCTCCAGATGATTATGAATTTGTTTTATGTCTTCTAAATCAATGCATATATTTCTCATCAAGCCATTTGATAGATAGAGGTGATTGTGTTGAATGAAGAGAGGATTTTTACGCAATGCCTGAAAATCTGCTACAAGAAAAACCAATCCATAAATAGATAAGATCGTGTGAATCCAAGCCAGGAAAGGAAGCTTCTCTGCAAACAAGAAATGAAAACCGATGCCCTCAATTATAATCGCATGAATAAGCATAATGAACATCGGTACATAAAAAGTTTTTTGATAGACTGTCCAGCCTGCTTCTTTGGCAGGCTTTCGCCAGCTTAAGAAAGCATAATAAAATACAAGGATCTCTGAAATGAGGACCCTAACAATGGGGTTCCCTTTTCCCTTTGCTTTCGCTTCCTTTTGCAAAGTAAATAACATGGAGGTTTGACCGCGTTTCACCTGATGAAATATACCTGGTAAATAACGAGCGAACAGAAGCAATAAAATAATTTCAATACTAACAAAGGCTGCCTCAATGCCAATAGCTGTCCACGTTAACACCCCGAAAGGCTCCATTAAGGCACTTGGTATGATAAATCTGATGAACAGCATCCCAGCAGCCATGACAGTCAGCACGGTTTTTACATTCCATTTCTTTATATGAAGGAGGATAAACACCGGAACCAAAACAACACAATCTAGGATGGAGCCAATCACAACCCCTCTCTGCTGTGCATGTGTCAATTGCTCTAAAGCAATGATCTGATAGGCTGCCACATTTCCCAGCATTATGATACCAGCAGCAATTAACCACCTTTGTTTTTGAGCAAGCTGCCAAACCAATTCAATCGCCTCCCATGTATGAATCATTCTCTTATCATCTAGTTTATCAAAACGAACGCCGTGAAAGTCCTGAAATCATGTTTATTTATGGTAGTTTTCATAACGTAAAACGAAGAAATTTGCCGATTGGTTGTGTTTCTTCTACAGAACTAACCTGCCTTTTAGCCTATGAAATCCCGTTTTATAGTTCTTTAGAAAGAACATAAAACTAGTAGTTTCTTAACTTGTCCTCTTTCAACTTTGTAAAATATGATAAAAATGTATAAATATGTATGAATAATAGGAGGGAAATCATGGTTTGGCGAAAAAGTGGTTTTAAAGTAGCAGCTTCACTGTTAGCAATATCGATGGCATTCAGCACGGTTGGCTCAGCGAATGAGGGCAGCAACAATGGCAAATCTGGCTATTCACAGGATCAGAAAATCATAGCGAGAGTTGATGCTGAACGGGCAATTGAGCATGTCCGCTATTTATCTGAAGAGATTGGCCCCCGACCAAGCGGGCTGCAAGCAGAAAAGGATTCAGCTGAATACATTGCTAATGTACTTAAGGGCTATGGCTACAAAGTAGAATTTCAGCATTTCCCTGTAGCTGATCAATACATCGCTGATGTGGCCTTTGCGGACGGAACCTCTTGGCAGATGGGGGCGGCTCCAAATGGAAAGGTCAGCAGGCAAACGGTTAACGGCGAGCTTATTTTTGTAGATGGGGGAACTAATCTTGCCGACTTCCCAGCTGATACAGCCGGGAAAATCGTGGTCATGCCTAGAGCTTCTACAACCGCCTCCTACCGTACACAAGTAAATAATGCTGTTGAAGCCGGAGCTGTAGGTGTTATTCTGCAAAGTCTCACAGGAAGCCGCGGAAATTACGGCTCGACCTTTAATCCTAGCTTAGCTCAACCAGTTGATATTCCTGTTTATGGAGCAGCTTTCATCCAAGGTGAATGGCTGAAAGAACAATTGGCAGGAGGCCCTGTTGATTTAAGCCTGTCAGCAGAGCAATTCACGAATCTTGAATCCGTGAATGTCATAGCCACGAAAGCTCCAAAAGGAAAGAAAAAAGATACAAAAGAAGTCATTCTCGGTGCACACCATGACAGTGTAGTAGGGGCGCCTGGCGGAAATGACAACGCATCAGGTGTTGGCTTAATGCTCGAACTTGCGCGTATTTACAAGGGATACAATACGGATAAAACACTTAAATTCATTGCCTTTGGTTCAGAGGAACGCGGCCTTCTCGGTGCAAGACATTATGTGGACCAATTAACCCAGGAACAACGAGACAATATCGATGCTGTCTTCGTTCCGGACATGGTAGCCACAAGCTATGGACCAGCGAAAAACCTTTACGCCATGACGCCAAACGGCTCCACAAATATGGTCACTGATTCAACGATGGAAGCAGGTGCACGCCTAGGAAACTCTGATATTCTGCCAGGTACATTCGGTTCAAGCGATCACGTTCCATTCCATAATGCTGGTATACCTGCTGCCCTCTTCATCTGGATGGGCATTGATAGCTGGGATCCGCTCATCTACCATATCGAGAAAGTCTACCATACACCACAGGATACAATTGAAGATAATATCTCGGTTGAAAGGATGCAATCTGCTCTTGATATAATTGGTTCCGGGTTATTTGATGTCGTCCGGAAACAAGTCCCTCCACTTGATAAATAATTGGTTCAAAATGAAGAGGCTGGGACAAAACCCTCCTCTTAAATGAAAAAGCCGGAGAATTTTACAACAAGTAAAATTTCTCCGGCTTTTGATTCTTCATAATTCTGCTGGTTTTAAGTCACCACAATTAAATCCACGGAAAACAACAGCCGTACACTAATGGTGAATGAGAAATGGGAAGAACTAAAAGAATATGTAAGAGAGAGGTAATCAGAAGAGAAAACTAGCTTGATCTAATGTCAAAGAAAAATAAATGCGGAACCCGTTTTTGAATTTTTGAAGGCTAATTTGCGTTTCACCCAATCTTCTGTACTGGGTGAAACAAAGATTGAAAATGAAATGGGTCTTGCGTTAAGGGCTGTGAATTTACGGAAATCCGCGGCAAGTAGATAAAGAAAAACATAGCTTAAAAATATATTAATATCTTTCCTCATTAATGAAGAACTATATCCATCGTAATAATAGGTTCTCATTTTTCTTTATAATCAGCGAGTTTTTGATTGGTTGACTTTGTCATCTCACAATAATACTCATTCGGATTATCGGTGTCCGAAACCTTCCATTTGCTATCGCTGATTTTTGTTAAAATGATTCTATCATCCAAAATAATTGTTTTCTCTGTACTATCCGTTATTTTAAATGTATCGTCATCTTCTTCATTATCCATATAAGAAGTGATATCAATATGATCATCATAATAATCATTATCGACAAACTCCATATAACCACTTAAAGAATCGGCTTTGATTTCCCAAACTCCTAAATATCTTCAGCAGATAATATCGAATTATAGACAAGTTGATTTCCATAATATATCGAACTATAGGAATTTGGATTTTTAAATTCGCCTTTTTTGTCGAGTTTATTTATAGATACCGAATGTAAAGCATTATCGTCAGTTCGATAAATAATTTTGTCTACATAAGCAACGAATAATTCAACGTCACTACTTATCTTTTCTGCATTAAAGTAAAGTTCATTATCCTTTGTTAAGAATACGATGTTTTCACCTAGAGTAGAAACCTGATAATTGTATTCACCCTGAGAAATATCTACTCCAATTTTTTCTTTCTTGCCATTCTTAATGGAAAATAAATTATCATCGCCATCTATATAATATACTTGTTCACCAACAACATAGAATTTATGTACTTCCTCAGCCAACTTCCTCTTTGATTTTTTTGAACCGATATCTTTCACACATAGATTCCCATCAACATCTAATACGTAGAAGGAATCATCTTGTTTATGGAAATAAGATACATCAGAGGCAATTCTGTGACTGATTCCATTTCTATATTTAAAATACAATTCCCCTTTTTTGTCATCATCATCATAGTCCGTCAAATAGGCTAAATCACCATTATTATCTATAATCATATTATAATAATAGATTTCCTCATCACTAATAATCTTCTTTTTATCCTCTTCTTCTATATCACGTATGTATAAATCATTCCCACCTGTATAAATGACAATTTTATTGCCATCATCAGAAATATCATAGTAAATTACTTCTGAAGCGATTTTATCCTTTTGTTTGTCGCTCGAGAAACAATACAAATCATCTTTCTCATTCGTATAATAGATATGTTCACCATCTGAGGAAATTTTATAATAGGAAATACCTGACGCTACTTTTATTTTATCTTTCCCATTAAAAATGGCATAGAGATCATCTTCATCAGAAAGATAAGCTATTGTATCAGAGTTATCAGACAACCCATATGTAATAGATTTATCAGATACATTATTAGCTATTTTTTGTTTTTCTCCATCTTCATACAAATACAAACTATAATCATCATCTACAAACATGAGTCCCTTTCCATCTATATAACTAGCAGATTCCTCTAAAACATTAGATGCTACTTTTTCAGAATCTTTTTCGGGATACTTAATATATAAATCATTGCCCTTCATCATGACATATACGTCATCATTTTGTTGAGAACTAGAAGAGATATTACTACACCCAGCAACAAGGAGTGTGCATACAATCGCGGCTAGTGTCCATTTCATTTTCCTTAACATTCAATCACTCTTCCTTATTAAAGTATAAAAACATTTTAAATTATACTACAATAATAATATCCTTTTATATATTCTAAATTTTCCATCTGTTGGTTTTGATAAAACTCCTATAATGCGCCCATTCCTAATGAAATAGTAGATAAACCTACCGGCAAAGATAATCCCAAAAATGATACAACCTAATCGATATTGTCCTTAAAAACATAGCACCTAAAATCGTAAAACCATTAATACCAAGTGCCATACCTAAACCTCCATAGACAGATGAAGCTGTTCCTTTTCCACTTTTAGGTGCTCAGACTAACCAAAGCAATCATTGGTGCGACAAGCCAGCTATTTATATTAAAAAAATAACTCCAATAAAAAAGATACCTAAGAAGAGAGAATCATCTTTCTTTTTAGGTATCTGATCACTTTACTTTATTCATTTTTCAGCATTGACAGTCTGGTTAGCGCCAAAAAAATAAAAAACCACCAAAACTATGTATTGGTGGAGACGGTGGGAGTCGAACCCACGTCCAAAGATAACGGCACTTATGCTTCTACGAGTGTAGTCGATATATTGGCGATTCGCTGGTCCTTCGGCCTATCGACAGGCTTCCGGGCAGCTAGTCTGATTGTTCTCTTCCTTCTCCCTCAGACGGCGAGATCCGGCGTAGTCCACTTAGAGTGAGTCCCTTACCCTACCACATGGACGATGGAGGGAGGAACAGCTATCGACTGTTATTAGGCAGCGAAAGCTAGGTTGTTGTTTTGTTTGCCAGTTATAGGCTATGACGTTTTAACGAGGCCGATCCCCTCGACTCGCAACATAAGCTCGAACTACCCCTGTCGAATCCGTAACGTCCCCTCATTAAGAATGTGGAGCGTACGAAATGAAGAAGCTCAAGGCTTGTTTGCTTTGCTTCTATTCAATTACGGTACATGAATTATTATATCACAACGGATGTGAAATTCAATTGTAAGAACTTGGGCTTTAAACCAGATTAGCGCTGCCGTTCCTTGAAGGCACGCTCAATTTCGCGTTTGGCTTCCTTCTTCTTCAGATCTTCACGCTTGTCATAATTCTTCTTACCCTTACCAAGGCCGATTAACACTTTCGCGAAGCCGTTTTTCAAATAAAGCTTCAATGGGACGAGTGCATAGCCTTGTTCCTTCGTTTGGCCGATCAGCTTGGAGATTTCTTTATTGTGTAGAAGAAGCTTGCGCACGCGCAACGGATCGTGGTTATAGCGGTTCCCCTGCTCATATGGGCTGATATGCATTCCCATAAGGAAGACCTCGCCATTAATGATCCTCGCATAGGAATCCTTCAGATTCACGCGGCCATTACGAATCGATTTGATTTCCGTTCCTTGGAGAACAATTCCTGCCTCATAGGTTTCTTCGATAAAGTAATCATGGTATGCCTTTTTGTTTTGTCCAATGACTTTTCCTGCTCCTTTTGGCATGTCCATACCCCCTCTCTCTTTATACGGGTCATTTTGAAAAAAAGAGCCGTTACTTGGCTCTTTCTATTATCATACTACAGCAATTGCCTCTATTTCTACAAGCCCGTTCTTTGGCAGGCGTGCGACCTCAATGGCACTTCTTGCCGGAAGGGAGCTGTTAAAGTAAATCGCATAGATTTCATTAACCGTTGCAAAGTCATTCATATCCTGCAGGAATACCGTTGTTTTAACCACATTATCTAGACTCAGCCCTGCCTCATTCAAGATAGCCTGGACATTCTTTAACGCCTGCTGTGTTTGTTCGCGAATACCGCTTCTTAATTCCCCTGTTTCCGGGTCAAGTCCCAGCTGGCCGGATGTATACACGAATCCATTGGCCTCGATAGCTTGAGAATAAGGGCCGATTGCGCTAGGAGCCTTTGATGTTTGGATGATTTTCTTTCCCATAGTAGTATTCCTCCATTTCACTCTATTCCATACCCTTATATTATTCGACTTGAACCGCCTTTTTCCTGCTGTCTAAAAGGAAGAAAGGATGTGCGGGTGCACATCCTTACAATTCAACAGATTCCATCTCTGTTTTTTCACTGTTATAAACTTTTTTATCAAGCTGTCCTGTCGCTCTTCCTGTCACTAGACCAGCTGTCACAGAGCCGCTCACATTAAGAGCAGTACGGCCCATATCAATAAGTGGTTCCACAGAAATCAAAAGAGCCGCGATGCCGATTGGCAGATTCATGCTTGATAGGACAATCAAGGCAGCAAATGTTGCACCGCCGCCAACACCAGCGACACCAAATGAACTGATGGCTACGATGATGACTAGTTGAATCAAGAAAGCCGGATCAAGCGGGTCTGGCGCAATCATGACGGCCAGCATAGCCGGATATATTCCCGCGCAGCCGTTCTGACCGATGGATGCACCTAAAGATGCCGCAAAGTTCGCAATGCCTCTTGAGTTCCCGAATTGAGTGGTCTGGGTTTCCACATTGATTGGAATCGCAGCCGCACTAGAACGAGATGTAAAGGCAAATGTCATCAAAGGTCCGATTTTCTTTACATATTGTACCGGGCTAAGGCCGGAGAAGCTTAAAATGACTAGATGAACAAGGAACATAACAATCAAAGCCACATAGGAGGCGATGACAAATCGAGAAAGCTCGATAACCCCATCCATATTCGTATTCGCAATCGTATTGGCCATAAGAGCCACAATGCCGTATGGAGTAAGTCGAAGAATCAATGTCACAATCCGCATCACAATCTTATACAGCGCATCAATGATTTTCTCAAATGTCGCGAACTCTTCCGGAGCCTTTCTGCGGACCCCAATTGCTGCTATCCCTATAAAGGCGGCAAAAATGACGGTTGCAATAGTAGAAGTAGGACGCTGTCCAGTTAAATCAAGAAATGGATTCGTTGGGATGACCTGCAGAATCCGCTCAGGGAAGCTTAAGTCGTCCACTTGAACCATCGTTTCTTCTAATTGGGCAGAGCGAGCCTGCTCTGCTTCACCATTTTCAAGATTATCAGCGGAAAGGTCAAACCCTAGTGCACTCACAATCCCAATGACTGCCGCAATCGCTGTTGTGGCAACGAGCACACCGATAATGGAAAAGCTGATTTTCCCAACACCGCTATCCCCTTTAATTTTGATAATCGCAGAGATGATGGAAACAACAATCAATGGCATGACAATCATCTTCAAGAAGCTGACATAGCCGGTTCCAACGATACTGTACCAATTCTTCGTGCCCTCAAGCACCTCTGATCCGCTATCATAGCCGAACTGCAGGTAGAAGCCAAGGATGAGCCCGAGGCCAAGAGCTGTAAATACCCGCTTAGAAAACGAGACATGTTTCTTCTGCATGAAATATAAAAGACCGATTAGAGCTAGTAACAAAATAATATTGACAAGCAATAACAAAGTATCCACTTTGGTATATCCCCCTCTTCGCTAATTCATAGTATTACTATAAGGATTATAAACATTCTTGAACGATTTGTAAATTATATGCTCTTATCATTTGGATTTTCCTCTAAAATCGTACACCGATGGATAAAACCTTGTCTTTCTGCTACCCGAGGGGATGGCCATTGAATCAGAATATCGTAAATAGGGGTCATTGGTCATAGGAAACGATATTTCAATTTGGCTGTCCTATTGATAACTTTTATAAGAAATTTAACGAAAAAATACAGTAATCTCTGCAAAAAGGTCAGCTTGTCCATTTTCATTTATCCAGCCTTAATGGTCTTCTTTTTTAATGGGCGATTCAGGATTTCACCTTTTAAGGGCGAATTCTCTCTGTTTATGGCGAAAAGACAGGGTTTAAGGGCGAGCTTTCACTGGTTAAGGGCGAAACATTCTTTGTATGGGCGAAATCCGAACGGTATAGGCGAAAATACTAGGGTAAGGGCGATAAATCTGGCTTAGGGGATTAAGTCCATATAATTGTGTAAAAAAAGAGAGTCATTTTATTCACTCTTGGCAACACTGTTTTCAGCTACGAAAAATTAGTGGAAAAGAGGAATATAAATGACTCAGTTACAGTTTAACCTTGATATGGACATTTTAAAAGAATCCGTTATTAATTCTAATCTAGATACTGTCATTAAATCGGCGGTTGTATTGGTCTTAAACGAGTACATGGAGAAAGAGAGAGATGAGTTCATCCAAGCCTCGGCTTATGAGCGCACCAACCAGCGACGTGATTTTCGAAACGGCTACTATGATCGTGAGTTGACGATGAGTATCGGCAAGCTTGAGTTGAGGGTTCCCAGAACTCGAAGTGGTGACTTCTCCCCTACGGTCTTCGAGAAATATGCTCGTTGTGACCAAGCCTTCATCTTATCCATGCTGGAAATGGTGATCAATGGAGTCTCTACCCGTAAGGTGACACATATCATCGAACAGCTTTGCGGTGAAAGTGTCTCTAAATCATTTGTTTCTTCTCTTACTCAAAAGTTGGATCCCGTTGTGAACGAGTGGGCAAATAGACCATTAAATATGGATTATTATCCTTATCTTTTCGTGGATGCCATGTACATTAAAGTGCGGGAAAACCATCGGGTTGTATCAAAAGCTGTCTATATAGCGACAGCTATAACGGAGAAAAACAAAAGGGAAATCCTCGGCTTGAGCATAGATCATGTGGAAAGCTTCGAAAGTTGGTCGAGATTTTTCCAACAGCTTAAATCTCGTGGTCTCCAATCCCCAAAACTCGTGATTTCCGATGCACATCAGGGCTTACAGAAAGCCATCCAGCGTGAGTTCATTGGGACTAGCTGGCAAAGATGTAATGTCCATTTTAAGCGCAACATAATCGAGAAGCTTCCCAAAAAGAATTCGGAAGAAATACGGAGCATGATCAAGCGAGTATTCGGAGCTGTAAAAATAGAGGATAGCCGGCGTTTCAAGGAGGAATTAATGAAGCAATTTAGTGACGAACCTAAGTATGAAAAGGCCCTGGAAATACTTGATGATGGATATGAAGATACCATCCAATACATGAGTCATCCCGCGAAGATGCATCCTCATATCCGCAGTACAAACTCACTGGAACGACTAAATCAGGAAGTCCGCAGAAGAGAAAAGGTCATACGGATTTTTCCAAACACCCAATCTGCGTTTCGGTTAGTGGGAGCTGTTTTGATGCATTATCAAGAATCTAGCTATGACAAGAAAAAATCTCTTGGTAAATAGGTCTATTTTAAACTTCCATCCATGATGATTTCACAATCAGTGAAGGTAGTCAAAGGAAAGGACATCTTTGACAACCTTCACTGATTGTGAGCTAGGGAACCATGGAAGTTTCGCTCAAAAAAATGTAGGGGGAAACAACAAACCAATCAAACTAAGTTAGCGGAAAACAGTTGTTTTAGTAATTTACACAAAAGTGAGGACTTGACTGCTTAGGGCGCAGACCGCTCGCCCGCTCCTGAGTAATTCCTCCATAGAAGCACAACCTCTATAAAAAAAGAGCACCCCATCCCAATGGGGTACTCTCCTCCGTTTATCGTTTCTTTTTGCGCCCGGATTTGCGCTTAGCATTAGGGGCGTTTTCATAGAACTTTCTTTTCTTTCTAGGTCCTTTTTTCTCGGAACCTTGGCTGGAGCCTGAACCAGAGCCGGGGCCTTTGCTTCCGCCTCCGCGCTCATTGCGCTTGCCTCCGCCTTTTTGCGGGCGGCCTGAATCCTTGCGCCGGTTCTTGCCTGGCTCAGCTTTAAAGATACGTTTCTCGCCGCGCTCGCGCTGGCGGTTGTCCTTCATGCCGACGATTTCAAAGTCGATCGCACGCTCATCTTTGTTGACATTAATGACACGGACCGTAATCTCATCACCGATGCGGAATACTTTTGCTGTCCGCTCGCCAATCATCGCGTACTGACGGTCATCGAAATGATAATAGTCATCTGTCATATAGCTGACATGGACAAGACCTTCAATCGTGTTGGACAATTCAACAAACATCCCGAAATTCGTGACAGAGCTGATGATGCCGTCGAATTCCTCGCCAATCTTGTCTTCCATGAATTCCGCTTTCTTCAGGTCATCTGTTTCACGTTCAGCATCAACTGCCCGGCGTTCCATGGCAGAACTGTGCTGAGCAATCTCGCCAAGCTTTTCATTCCATTTCTCCTGCGTCTGGCTGCTTAAATCTCCATTGATTAAATAAGTTCTGATTAATCTGTGGACAATTAAGTCAGGGTAACGACGAATCGGCGATGTGAAATGTGTGTAAAAGTCTGTTGATAACCCGAAGTGACCAAGACTCTCTGGGTCATATTTTGCCTGTTGCATAGAACGAAGCATAACGGTTGAGACAACCATTTCCTCCGGCTTTCCTTCCACCGCTTCAATGATTTCCTGAAGGGCACGCGGATGTACCGAATTAGCTGTTCCTCTTACGATATAGCCAAAGTTAACGATAAACTCGAAGAACTTTTGCAGCTTCGCCTCATTCGGCTCTTCATGAATCCGGTATAGGAACGGAACATCCATCCAGTGGAAATGCTCTGCCACCGTTTCATTGGCTGCAAGCATGAATTCTTCAATCAATTTCTCAGCAACCGAACGCGTGCGAATGACAACTTCCGTCGGTTCTCCGTTTTCATCCACAAGGATCTTCGCTTCCTTGAAATCGAAATCGATTGCTCCGCGTCTCATCCGTTTTTGACGCAGAATGGCTGCAAGCTTTTCCATTTCCTCAAACATCGGCACTAATGGTTCGTACTGCTTAATTAATTCCTCATTCTTATCCACAAGGATTTCATTCACATCTGAATAAGTCATCCGTTCTGTTGTCTTGATCACACTTTGGAAAATTTCATGGGAAACAACCGTTCCTTCTGAATCAATCTCCATTTCGCATGATAACGTCAAACGGTCAACCTTTGGATTCAAGGAACAAATTCCGTTGGACAAACGATGTGGAATCATCGGAATAACCCGGTCGACGAGGTACACACTTGTCGCTCTGTCCAAAGCTTCCTTATCAATCGGGGAGCCTTCTGTTACATAGTGAGAAACATCCGCAATATGGACACCAAGCTTATAATTGCCGTTATCAAGACGTGTAACTGTAACCGCATCATCCAAGTCCTTCGCATCCGCGCCATCAATCGTAACGATTGTTTGGCCGCGCAAATCACGGCGGTCCTTCAAATCCTTCTCATCAATCACATCCGGCGTACGGTTCGCTTGTTCAAGCACATCCTCAGGGAATTCCTGCGGCAGCTCAAATTTGTGGATAATAGAGAGGATATCCACACCTGGGTCATTTTTATGTCCTAAGATTTCCACAACTTCTCCCTCAGCAGACATTCTGCCTTCTGGATAAGTAGTGATTTTCACAACAACCTTATGGCCTTCAATGGCGCCATGCTTCGCCTCATTCGGGATGAAGATATCATTTGCCATTTTCTTGTCATCCGGAATGACGAAACCAATTCCTCTTGTTTCGGTATACGTACCGACGACATTCTTGACACCGCGCTCTACGATTTTGACAATGGATCCTTCACGGCGGGCACCTGAGGATTCTCCCGACACCCGTACCATAACGGTATCGCCATGCATCGCATTATTAAGCTCATGCGGCGGGATGAAGATATCATCCATCATGTCTCTCTCTTCAGGAATAACGAAGGCAAAGCCTTTCGCATGGCCGGAAACCTTCCCCTTAACGAGATTCATGCGCTGCGGCAAACCGTAACGATTGGAACGCGTCCTTACGACCTTTCCTCGCTCTTCCATATAAACGAGCGCCTTGACGAAATCCTTAAAATCCTCGGAATCATCAATGCCCATCGCTTCCTCTAATTCTTGTACTGTCATGGGTTTGTAAGCTTCTTCTTTCATATAAGAATATAGCTTGTCTACGAGTTGACGTATATTGTCATCCATTCAAACCCCTCCTTCCTTCACTTCTCTAGATTGAAGGATTAATCAGTCCAATCTAATCCTTCTAAAAATTCGAGTATATCTTTATGAAGTTGATCACGCTCGATATCCGTTGTAATAACATGTCCAGATTCCTCATACCATTTCAAGCTCTTCTGCTCGCTCTTGGCTGAATCATGGATGATGTTCGCGGAATCAACATTAATCATATGGTCATGACGCCCTTGTACGACAAAGAGAGGGACATCCACTTGGCTTACATGGTCCCTGACATCTCCAATTAATTCTTGGAGAGCCTTCAGCGTTTCCATAGGACTCTTCTGGAATTCCTTCATCTCAGCCTCTATCTCACTCTCGCTTTTGCCTTCTCGTTTCTTGTATTCACGGGCATACTCAAGTACCCCTTTATACATCGTTTCTTCACTTTTTATATACATGGGTGCACACATGGGTACGATACCCTTCACAGGTACAGTGTAACCTAATTTCAAGGAAAATACCCCACCTAATGAAAGACCAGCGACGGCAATTTCTTTATGCCCCATCGTACGCAGTTTATCATAGGCTCTCATGACATCCTTCCACCAGTCCATCGGCCCGTAATTCACCAATTCCTCAGGCGGAACTCCGTGACCTCTGTATTGCGGCGCATGGCTTGTGTACCCATTCTTCTCAAGGAAACGGCCAAGCATACGAACATCTGCGCTGCTGCCTGTGAATCCGTGCAAGAGCAGGACAGCCCGGCTTCCTCCCTCAAAAGTAAATGGCTTTGGCTGTGTCAATTTCATGTAACTATCCCCTTTTTGCATTGTATGTATCCTAAGTTTACGATGTACAATCGGCAAAGGCTATTATTTCGCCCCCTCAAACATCAAAAAAGCCCGGCAATTCGCCAGGCTATGTTTGCTTGCTCATATGAAATTACTTGCCGAATAAGGATACAAGTACCGTAAGAACAAAGAATAAAATAGAAAGAACGATTGTGACACGGTGTAAAATCAAATCCAAGCCGCGAGCCTTTTGCTTACCGAAAAGCTGTTCAGCACCGCCGGAAATAGCACCTGATAACCCAGCACTTTTGCCGGATTGAAGCAAGACAACGGCAATTAAACTAATGCACGTAATAACCAATAAAATAATCAGTACAGTATGCAGCACGAACAAATACCTCCTAATTACGGTCTACTCAATATTATCACTTTACCATACCCGCCTTTTTTTCACAATAACAAACCCGAGTGGTACAGGAGTTATTTTCCTCATTGTCGGGTATAAAATAAATAATGACTTCTACTACCCTTCAGAAAGGGGCAATCGGCATGTTTAATTACATCATGAAACGAATTGATTATGTGAACATGGCTGGGTTCTTAGTTGGCGGCTTTATTTTGCTCATCATGCGAGCTGATTATCTCCTAGGCATTCTCCTGCTCATAGCAGGCATTCTATTGCTCTTATCAAAAATGAATGGCTCTATGCCGTTGTACATCCTGACGTACTTTGTCCATTTTTTCTTAATAGGTCTGTTCATTTACAGCCTTTTCATGAACAATGCCTACACCTTAGGCGAGTACGCCCTTATAGCGGCGGCTGCATTAGCTGTGGCGGTCATGGCAATCATCGTTCGAACAAGCACGGGGACGCTGACCTTATTCTGGCTGGCTTTACATAGTTTGATTATCATTCAGGCGTTCATCAGCCCAGGCAGCTTCATGACCGAACTCTGGAGCACCCAATCTGTCCAGCAGGTCTTCCACACCTTCTATCCGCTGCTGATTGCCTTCTTCTTGATTGGCGTATTCTTTGACCGCTTCCAAACGGAACTTAAACGGGAATACCGCAATAAATAGATACAGAAGAGCTGCCTCAAGGCTGGGAGGCAGCTCTTCTTTTAAGAGAGATGAATTTTCATACCGAACGGGTCAATCACTTCATAAATATCGTTAATCTTGGTAACCTCTGCTCCTAGAGCTTTTATTCTCAAGACTGCTTCTTCCCTGTCCTTATCATCTGGATAAACAATCGTGTAATCCTCTAGCCCCGTGCTGTTCGGCGATGCCGCAGGAATATGCTGTCCGTTCCACACATTCAGTCCAATATGGTGATGATACCCGCCGGAGGAAATGAATAAAGCCTGACCGCCATAACGAGTGACCACCTCAAATCCAAGGCCGTCACAATAAAACTTCTCAGCCTCCGCTAAGTCACCGACATGAAGATGAATATGCCCCATAATGGTTCCTTCCGGCAGCCCTTTCCACCCCTCTTTCGTTCCAGCCTGGAGCAAATCACGCGCATTCAGCGGCTCGGTCGTCATATGAACCTCTTTCTCATTCCAAATCCAATTGGAATCATCACGGTCTACATAAACTTCAATGCCATTATCATCAGGATCCTGTAAATAAATCGCTTCACTGACATGATGATCGGATGCCCCAATTCGCACATTCAATTTCACCAAGGATTGAAGAAAATCAGCCAAGTCAGAACGATTAGGCAAAAGAAGCGCAAAATGATATAAGCCTGTTCGATGCGGCTCTTTTGCTGAAACACCTTCCGGCTCAATCAATGTCAGAAGCGGTGTCTTCCCATCTGCCGTCAAGACAGCTCTCTTCTTCTCTCGTTCTAACACACGGAAGCCAATGATTGTTTCATAATATCGAATCGATCCCTCAATATCCATTATCTTTAATTCGAGACTTTCTACATACTTACAAGGCTTTTGATGATAGTTCTTCCCCATTCTCCTCACCCATTTCTTCTTATTTTAGTGTAATTATACAAGCATTGTGCAAGGATTGCGAATGATAAGTTGCTAGCGTTATGATAAAAGACCTAGTTAATTAGGTGCATTTTTCAGAATTTTCTAATACAATTATAGCAATATATTCTCTCGCCGATTAATATAATCAGTAGAGATAAGAAAGAGGGGGTTGATTGGGTGGATTATGCCTTAATAAGTTCAGTTGTTCTGTACATGGTTTTAATGCTTGGGATTGGGTACTTTGCCTTTCGACGTACATCAAACTTAACCGATTATATGCTTGGAGGGAGAAATCTTGGCCCAGCCGTAACGGCTCTCAGTGCCGGTGCTTCTGATATGAGCGGCTGGCTCTTAATGGGACTTCCGGGAGCTATGTATGTTTCAGGGTTGAGCGCTTCATGGATTGCCATCGGTTTAACCATTGGCGCATGGGCAAACTGGCTGTACGTTGCACCTAGACTGCGTGTTTATACACAGCTAGCGAATGATTCTATCACGATTCCAGGTTATTTAGAGAACCGCTTCAGCGATACCTCTAAAATGCTCCGCCTTATTTCAGGATTGGTCATCATGATTTTCTTCACCTTTTATGTCTCCTCAGGAATGGTCTCAGGTGGTGTCCTTTTTCAAAGTACCTTTGGCCTGAGCTATCATACAGGCCTGATCATTGTCAGCCTCGTCGTTATTGCCTACACTTTATTTGGCGGATTTCTAGCCGTAAGCTGGACAGATTTTGTTCAGGGTCTCATCATGTTCATCGCTCTTATTCTCGTTCCTATCGTTACCCTTATTGAAGTTGGCGGCATGGGGGAAACCATCGAAACGGTTGAATCCATTAATCCGGCACTAATGGATATATTTAAAGGAACTACCATGCTTGGTTTACTATCCTCTGTCGCATGGGGTCTTGGCTATTTCGGCCAGCCGCATATTATTGTCCGCTTCATGGCTATTCAATCGGTGAAAGAAATCAAGAAAGCACGCCGGATTGGAATGGGCTGGATGATTTTCTCCATTATCGGTGCCATGCTGACAGGGCTAATCGGAATCGCCTATTTCGCGAAGAATGGACCTAAACTCAGCAATCCTGAGACAGTCTTCATTATGTTAGGCGAAATTTTATTCCATCCGATTATCACCGGCTTTTTAATCTCTGCCATCTTGGCTGCCATCATGAGCACCATTTCTTCACAGCTTCTTGTCACTTCCAGCTCCTTAACAGAAGACATTTATAAAACATTCGTCAGACGCTCAGCGACAGATCAAGAACTCGTTTTCTTCGGCAGACTATCCGTATTGCTCGTTGCCGTTGTCGCTTTATTTCTATCCTGGGAGAAAAACGCCACCATCCTTAATCTCGTTGGGTATGCATGGGCTGGCTTCGGCTCTTCATTCGGCCCGCTCATTTTGCTAAGCCTATTCTGGAAACGGATGACCAAATGGGGAGCATTAGCAGGGATTCTCGGCGGAGCAATTACCGTAATCGCCTGGTCGAGCTTCGGGTTATCAGATACCCTCTATGAAATGATCCCTGGATTTGGTGTCAGTCTCTTGGCCATTGTCGTTGTCAGCCTGCTGACAGCTAAACCAAAGAAAGAGATTGAAGAACAATTTGATGAGTTCAAACAATTAATCAAGCCATAATCATCTAGCTGCCCGGAGTACTGGGCAGCTATTTTTCATCCTTTAGCAGGGGCTATTTTGCTCCAAGAACTGTTGCACGACCTGAATAAATCGTTCCGGCTCGTCCAGGTCAGGAAAATGCGCACTATGGTAAAAAGGGTGAAAACAGCTGTTTGGGAGGTGATGATGAATGAGCTTAGAAAGGGGTATTCCTGTATTATAATCATGAATCCCCGCAATAATCAGCGTTTCCTGCCCTATTCGGCCTAACCGATTCACTAATGGCTCATCCCTTGTTTCATTTTGTAGTATGCCCATCATGTGTCCCGTGTTGACAAGCCCGCTTTTCTCCCATAAGGAGCGATTCATACGGGCCTTTTCTTGATTCTGAAATAAGAGACGGTCAACCGCTTTTGAATCAGCCAGATTCCAGACTAGCTCATATAAATCCGCCACCGGTAGCTCCTGGCGAATCAGTTCATTTATTTCCTTCAATATAGGAACATCAACGACTGACATGAACCCGGCAATTTGCAGAACCTTCCCGATATTCAGCTCCAACAAACTCGGCCCAGACAATACGAGCCTCCCAATCTCTTCAGGCATCATATAGGCAATCTCCAGCGCAAGCTCACCGCCAAAGGAATATCCTAAGAGGTCAACCTTTTCATGACCGAGCCATTTCTTGATTAAATGAAAATCTGAAACAAGCTGTTCCATTCGATAATCGGTATCAAGGGCTGGCTTTGCACTCCTGCCGCAGCCTCGTTGTTCATAGTAAATGACCGTTTGCTTCTTTGAAAGAAGAGGTCCTGTCGTATGCTCAAAGGTGTAATGATTGCCTCCCGGCCCGCCATGCAGAATAACAAGGGGTGTTGTCTCATGTTCCGCCCCTTCAATCTTGACCCAATGCTTGATGGAATGAACATCCACCTCATATATCCCATTCTCCATCATTCATCCCTCCCACATAAATCATTCGTTGATTCTAGCCATAACTCCTCTAAATTAGACGAAAACAGCCGAGAGCAATTGCTGCTCTCGGCTGTTGATCTATTATTTATTTAACGGTGACCTTGGTCGCCTTGCTCTTATTCTTCGCTTTGTCGTAAGCATACACACTCAAGGCAGTTCCTTTTTTCTGTGCCTTAATGGCTAACGTATAGCTTCCCTTCGAATTGACCGTTGCTGTCTTCAATAGCGTACTGCCGCGATAGATCTTCACCGTTGCATTCTTTTCTGCTGTCCCGGTCACCTTTGTCGTCTTGCTTGTCACTTTATTGACCTTTGGCGCGGCAGGAGGTGTCTTATCGATGACGGTCATTGTCTTGCCTGAGCTGTAATTACCTGCTGCATCCCTGGCTTTCAAGACAATCTTTGTACCAGCTTTCTTCTTGGAGATGGCAATGGAATACTTGCCCGTACTACTGTTGGCCTTAGCATTTCCGATTGATTTTCCGCTCACATACGCATAAACCCTTGAGCCTTTTTCAGCCGTTCCCGTGATGACGGTGTCGTTGTCATCGATTGTGTTGGCTTTTGGGGTATTTGGCGGAGTTTTATCGATGACGGTCATTATCTTGCCTGCGCTGTAATTACCTGCTGCATCCCTGGCTTTCAAGACAACCTTTGTACCAGCCTTCTTCTTGGAGATAGCAATGGAATACTTGCCCGTACTGCTATTGGCCTTGGCATTTCCGATTGATTTTCCGCTCACATACGCATAAACCCTTGAGCCTTTTTCAGCCGTTCCCGTGATGACCGTGTCATTGTCATCAATCGTGTTAACCTTTGGAACAGCCGGCTTCGTTCCATCTGTTACCGTAATGGTCCTCTTTTCATGAATAAGACCCTGCCCATCCTTTAATAGGAAGGTCAGCTTCGTCCCTTGTTTAAGCTTGCTGCTGATTTTGAGAGAATAGTTCTCGTTGGCAGCGGAAATTCCTCTGCTCTTCACTTTATCCGAACCAGTCACTGTAATGGAATATCCTTTTGCTACATTCCCTGTCACAGCAGTTGACTGGTCAGTCACTTTATTAACCGTAAAGATGGATTTCGCTAAATAACCGGAAGAGACGTATCCTTTCTCACCGCTATTTGTCTTCACTGGATACCATACAAATTGATTCTTACTTGTCTTGGTCTCATCATAGACGAAATTTCCGGTGATGGTCAAAACGGTACCTTTCGAAAGGGTTTTAAGTTCCTTGACTGATGTTCCCGGCGTTTTCCTTAGCTTCACACTATCTGTTGTTACCGCCTTGCTGTTCACAGAAAACCCAGCATGTGATGTTGTAATGACAGTTGATAATGTATATAGTTTCTTTTTGAAGACAATATTCTTTGTAGTAGTTGAATCATATTCAAAGTCATTCACTGTAAACGGGTATCTTCCCAAAGTTCTCCCCGCAAGTAAGTGATCACGTAAGTCTTGAAAGACTTTTTCCTGATAGGCCTCGCTGTTTACTGCACCTGTAGCCTTATACAACGGACTATTCGCAGGCTTTGTCCCGTTATAGGCCATCACTGGAAAGTACCAGTTCTCGATAACTGAACTGGATGCTCCTTTAATCTTCGGGAGATCTCCTCTTTTATACATGCTGGCTAATGTCTTTGCCCCAGCTTGAATATTATACGCGATATCATTCTTCAAACTTGTCTGATTATATTCTGGCTTATTCGTGATTTGCATAATACCAATTCCGCCGTCACTTGAAACATAAGGCTTTCCGTTAACAAACTGTCTCCAACCTGATTCTTCCCACGCAACCGCCTTAAGTACCTCAGGCGGAATTCCATTCTCGATTGCCGCGGCAGTCAGCAGACGATTTATTTCCTGAAAGTTTGGATTCGTATTCTCCGCAGCTGACGCATTATTCCATCCTATTCCGATAACCAACATAACCAATAAGAACGTTCGCAATAGAAATGACTTCACTTTTTCCTAATCTCCTCGCTAAGTAAACTACGAATATTCTAACACAGGAGAATAGGATAAATATTACATTGATGTTAAATTTTATATTTTCAGAGATTCTAGAAAATGGGCTAGTGCGGCACCAGGCTCTTCACCCGATACAATTGGGATAATGCCCCGCTCGCGCAGAATTCTTTCTTTAATGGGATTCTCACCTGCCATAAATATATAGCTTTTCGGTCGAATATGACCGAAGCTTGATTCATCCCATTGTTTCTGCAGTTTATACAGCATGTAGCGAATATTGATATCTGATAAGCTGTATCCGATGAACAGGAGCGATTTCTGCAAGGAATCCAAGCGGAGCTTAATGTCGATGGGGGTTTCGAAATCCAGCCGGTTAAAGTAATTGGATTCTGTTAGGACAAGAGAGGCGTCGTCATCAAAGTCACCATGGAATTTAATGATTTGCGTCACATCCGGTTTAATACTCGGGATATCGGCTACATTGGTGATTTTCACGTATTCCTCCCCATAATGGTCGAACGCATTCTCCAGCCATCGATCGAAATTGGTTGTATAAATAATCGGAAATCCAAGCTCGATGATAAGCTTATAAATAGTCGATTGGCTAATATCAATATGGGGGTTATGCCATTGTCGATCCATCCAGCTACGCAATCCGCCTAGTGATCCCTTCTGCAAATAATAGTACTCCGCCAGCAGCAGGAAATCACTGTTTCCCAATGCCTTAAAGGCTTCTCGGTCGAAATCGAGCAAATGAGCCATCTGGGCAATCATCTCTGAATAGGTGGGCAGGCCAAGATTTTTCGGCACACCAGAACCGATGAACAGAATGACTTCCTTATTCTTGATTGCTTTTGCCAGCTCCATGATCAACTTATCGAATCCCTCCTTCATTCTCTACAACATATGTATGACCCTATTAAGAAAACTAGACTGCCTAAATAGGCAGTCTAATTAAGCCCTTCACCCGCTGCTATTGCAGGTATTTGGCTTTACACTTAGATTTTCTTGATAGAGACAGCTGAACCAGTGCCTGCATACGTGAACGTAATGTTCCCATTGCCATTAGCCCAAGTAAGCACACTATCTGATAGACTCACAAAGCTTCCAGTACCAATCGTGTCATCACCGGCATACACCTTGATTTTGTCTCCCAATGTTAAATTATCCTCTGGTCTCATTTACATTTCCTCCTTAGTTCTTATTCTAGATATATATATTTACCGCAAGTCCTTTTTGACAAGGCACTCTCCCATTTTCAAAGGAAAACTTCAGATATTTATCAGAACTTTATTTTCGATTTACCTAGAGCACGCGGGGAGTTCGAGGGATGCGCCTATCTCCGCCGACAATCAAATAAAAAAGGCAGCTGCTCATGATACATAAGCTGCTGCCTAATCCATTACTTCTGCTCCTTAGATAGCGTTTCTTCTACTGCTGCTAATTTCTTTTTGACTTCTTCTATTAATTCCTCGCTGCTCTCCTCGCTTGATTCCAAAGTAAAATAAGCAACAGAGCTGCTTTCCTCAGATTCCGTTTCGATATCCTCTGCTGGTTTCTCCATCTCAATTAATTGAGGAATGGCTTCTTCCATATGGCTTATCTCTTGTGGCTCAGTGAATAGAGGAGAAAAATTGTCTATAGTGCCCGCTTCCTCCGGTTTGTTCAGCGGCGGCACACTCGCCTCGATGCCCATATCCTCCACTCTGGCAAGCTGCGGATTGTTCTCTTTTGACGGAGCTTCATTTTCTGCCTTTGTGACCTTTTCAGCTGATTGGTTTGTATTTTTCTTATCAGATGCGGTTTTCATTTTGTTTTCTGAGGTACTAGTGTCGCTGCCGATCTTTCTTATCCCAAGGTTTCCTCCAATATATTGAAAGGACACATGATTCTTCGCGTCTATCCAGATGAGTACATCATCAGTTGTTGCTAGAAAGGAGCCTGTTTCTTTATAAGGTTCAGCACCAGCATATAGCTGAAGTCGGTCACCAGGCTTAAACATCATGTTCAAAATGTCTGAGATTGAACCGAGCGGCAAGGATGATTTTGAAGAGGTTAGCCCTTCATTTGGCTGTGTATGTTCTTGATCCACTCTTAGCTCCTCCTTTCCCAAAGACTTTTTATATAGTATGCGCCCTGAGTAGAACCGTCTGAATCATATGCCTATACACATGAAATAGTTACGGGGATAAGATACATTTTCACTAGCATAGCTGCCTATTTTACTAGATGAACGTCACTATGCAAGAGATTTCCCCATACCTTATAACAACAGAAAGGAGGTCATGTAATGGCAACCTGTATCCTTTATATCAATTCTTCCATTAAACCTGTTGTTTTTTCCCCGTCAGCTATCTATATGAATGATCCCAGCTACCGGATAACTGATTGCTCCGGGCAGCCCTTATTTCAATCGAGAATATGGCAGCAGCTGATGAACCCCAATCGATTAAAGGCTAAGAAGAACTCATCACCTTCCATAGAGACAGTCCAGATAGCAGCCGCTCCAGTCAAGGGCAGCAGCCTGGCAAAAAAGCGTGTTAGACGGTTCCCCCGTTCACTAGCCCGCTTGTTTGAGCAGACGGCAAGGCAGGATTTCCTCTACCAGCAGCAGCTTTCCTTCAATCGTTTACGTGCATTGAAAATCCAACAGCAAAGCACCAGCCCATATCAGGTTAAAAAAGAACCCGATCATCCAGCTCTGCCGGAAGCTGCTTCCTTACAAACACCTTTACCAATAAAGAACCATGCCATTTCTCCGCCGCAGCAGTCATCATCTCCTGAGGTGACAGTCCCGCTTGAACAATTGGAGCTCTCATTAGAAGCAGATAGGCAGACAGCTCCAATAACAGAGGAGCAAGAAATAACTGCCGCTCGAGTCGTTGAGGAAAAAGTGACTGAGCATACGGTAGCCAGCGGTTTCAAAACAGGTGACAGGATTTCTCTTTCCTATGGTTCAGCCAAGATTGGGGAAGGGCATTTCATTCAGGCGGGTTCAAACTACCTAGTGTGGGAATATGACGGGGATATGCGTCTCCAATACATTGGAGATGGAATCCACATCGAGAAGCTGTAAGGAGAATTCCACTATTAACCTTTCACACATGCATAAAGGCTTGTATATACTGTTGACAAGTAACTGATTAGAAGCACGGCTCATCCGGCAAGAAAGCTTATGCGCATAACGGCGCTATTTTCTCGCCTTCCTTTTAACCAATTCTCGGACAACCATGCCTACTACATAACAAAGGAAGGAGGAATGAACCATGCCTGCCAGTGCTTTCGTTCTCGACTTAAGCCCATGCGGCATCGGCATCATCAGGAGCCTTGCTTCCATGGGGGTTCAAGTGCATGGCTATGATTGCCCCGAGAAATACAAAAAAGGACGTACACGGTTTGCAGACTGCAAGCCATGTCCTGACCCTCTAACACAGGATGAGTTCCTTCTGCAATTCCTTCTGAAGGAACGAGAACTCTTTCATGAAAACCCTATATTGCTCGCCGGTTCAGATGAATTCCTTCAATTCATATCGAAATATCGGGCAAGACTGTCCAAGCACTTCCTCTTTCTATTGCCTGACTCCTTATTAGTCGATTCCATCATTGATAAACGGCAGCTCATCCCCATAATCAAGGAGAAACAAATAGATGCTCCAAAGACATTCATTGTTCATAATCCCTTGCGCTATCGAACCATCTTACGCGACATCAAGTTCCCCTGTGTCTTAAAGCCAGTATTCGGGTATGAATTTCGCAAGCATCTCAATCGGAAAGTGATTGTCATCGAGAATCTCCATCAACTCCGCAGAAATCTATTTCAGTACAGCACGTTTGGCGAATTGCTGATTCAGGAAATTGTCGCTGGACCCGATGAAGCCATTTATCAGGTTGGCGCACTTTATGACGGGGAAAAGCGGCTTAAGGCAGCTTTTATGGGGCGGAAACTGGATCAGTATCCTGCGGAATATGGATCAGGCACGTTAGTTGAAAGCATCATAGAGGAGGAGGTGCTGGCAGAGGGGCTCCGCATCCTCGAGTTATTCAACGTGGTGGGGATTGCAGCAGTTGAACTCAAGAGGGACGTCACTGATGGCAAATTGAAATTCCTTGGCATCAACACAAGGCCTTGGCTCTGGCACAGCCTTGCGACAAGATGTGAGGTTAACCTTCCCTATCTTTATTATTTAACCTTGATAGACAAGCCATTTAAATCTGTCTTAGATCAGCAAGAGGGGATTCAATGGGTTCATCTTGTCCCCTATTTTCTCTCAGCTAGAGAAAAACGGAAAACCAAAAAAATCACCTGGTTTAAATGGGTTCGAACCTTGTTCAAACCGAAGGAATTTGCCCTCTTCAGATGGACAGATCCAATGCCGGCCATTCGTTATGGTCTTTCTAATCTGCTGACGGAATGGAGGACCAAGAGAACACTGCGAAGAATGAATCCAAAATGAAAGCCCCTAACTCCAATGGATTTAGGGGCCTCTCTATGAATTTCATCAGAACAGGTGCATGATTAAAAAGAAAATAGGCGGAACCGCCAATGCGGGCAGTAAATTTAATGTCTTGAATTTCTTGATATCAAGAATGCTCAAGCCGGATGCGAGAATCAGCAGCCCTCCTACAATAGACACTTCATTCAAAAGGTCTGTACTTAGCGAGGCCTCCATGAGACCTGCCAATACATAAATAGACCCTTGCCATAGAAACAAAACGACAGCCGCTATCGCAATGCCGATTCCAAATGCAGAGGCTAGTACGATGGAGGTAATCCCATCAAGCATCCCATTTGCCATTAAATACGTATAATTCTTATTCAGAGCTGCCTCGATTGGACCAAGAATCGATAATGTCCCAATACAAAATAACAAAATTGCTGTCGACAGCCCCTCTGCCAAACGACCGCTTGAATACCTGTTCACGAGTGTAGTAAATCTCGCATCCAAATCCAGTCTTTGTCCGAGCAGGCCTCCGGCAGCCAAGCTCACGATGAACAGGACAGGATATTGGCTGAGAGGCAAATACTGAACAACGGCATTGATTCCAAGCCCCATTGCGGCTAATCCCATCGCATTCATGAGAATGGCATGATACTCATCCTTAATCCCCTTCTTAAAGATACTCCCGATTATGCTCCCCGCTATAATCATGGCTACATTGAATAGTGTGCCGTACATATAATCTGCTTCTCCTTCTATGTATCCGAATAATAATGGGTATTCCCATTTAATCTTACCGTACATTTCTGACATATAGCATCAATAAAAACCTATTAATGATGAATGTTGACATTAAAATATTGTTGATTAACAGACTAAAAAAAGAAAAACCCCTGAAACCAGCGCGTCCGCCTGTTCAGGGGTTCTCAGCAATAGCTGTTCAGCTATTATTTTTTAAGGTTGTAGAAAGATGCAAGACCTTTGTATTCAGCTAAATCGCCAAGCTCGTCTTCGATGCGAAGAAGTTGGTTGTATTTCGCGATACGGTCTGTATAACTTTTATAATCAATCAGCTAAACCTTGATAAATCAACGTTTGTATGCTTCCAGAAGTCAGATTTTCTTCCTCTGTACGTAATAATCCTACCATGTTTAAGATATATGAACAAGTATATGGATGGAAAAGTTCACGGAAGATTTACTTCTTCATTTAGGTGTTACACGTTGGAGGGCTTTTTTCAGTTAACAAAATGTACACTTGATAAACACCTAATTTAACAAGGATACATCTTTTATTCCATTGAATCCCCCAAAGTCATCACATTAGTATCTCAAATCTATAATTCATAAAGAACAATATATCAATACCCTATAACAATAGTTTCAACTTCATTGATAATCTCATTAGGTATCGTGCTTATAGATAACAAATAAACTTTATTCAAACGTGGATTAAAGATTCCTAGGTTTTTAATTTGTTTGAATTCAGGGTGAATAGAATGAACACCCATCAAATAATAAATAAGTAATTGCAATGTATGCTTATTAGTTGGTGCTGTTTTTGAAACTTTAAAATCCCACAAGGTGCTTTCTGTCAAAAAATCACCATCACCTGTATCAATAAGAGACGTATATCCACCTTTAAAAGTAAAACTATCCTTTATTACAGGTCCATAAAGTTTGAAGAAACTCAGTCCCCTATTCACCATAATTCTTATATTCGAAATAGTTTCTTTATCAGGATTAATAAGCTCTACTGGTTTAAAGCCTAACATTCCCGCACGATATGCTACATCATACCCTACCACTTTACATGCACATTCAATTGAAGTATCATCTGTACCCTTTATATGGTGTATTAAATCGTACGCTAATTCAAACTCTCCTACGTTAGTTGCTCCCATCAATGAAACTCCAAATGCTTCCTCAATTGGTGTGCCACTTAAAAACCTTGTAAGATAATCTACTGCTAAGCCAATTAAACTACTGTGAATATTTTCACTTTCGTTTAAAGTTTCAGTATCCAATAAATCTGTAACAACAAAATCTTTTGGTTTTATATAACCTCCCCTAGGTTGTTTAACCTGGGATATTCTCCGAGTAACCGAAACCATCAAAACCACCCCTTAAGTGTATTTTTTCATTTTAAAGAATTTGTATAATTTTAATACTATTTCACATTTTTAGCAAACTAGGTGCATTTATCCTGATAAACAAAAAAGGACAGAAGCCATTCAGCCACTGTCCTAGTTCACTTTCTTTAACTCATAGAGACTCATTAACTTTCTTTCTCCACCATAGTTAACGTGCATTACCTTCCCTGTATCTATACGCTTATACCCAGCCCTCTGAAGGTCATAGTTCATAGACAGATAATAAACTTCTCCTGATCCTAATTGAACGGCTTCCACCTCACAGCCGTCAATCCAATCTATATAGACCTTTGGAGGAGCTTCTTGTGAAGTTTTTGTTATCTTATATTCCATTTCTCTTCACCCCTTCCTCTGCTAACTTAACGCCCAACATATCAGCCAATATCAAAACAAACAACCAACTCACAATGACAACCTTCTTTCTGTTCAATAGGGTTAATACACGCTTCTAGTTTCCAATAACCTTCATCAGTTAGATAAAGAGTTGAACAACTTGTTCTGAACTCCCTCCCTCTTATCTTCAGCTTTGTTCCATCTTTATACCTCTTTGCTGTTCCCATCATAGAAGAGGAGGCGGGGGCTTCTATCTCCCCTCCAGCATGGCTGAGAACAACTTTTCCCCTTTCCTCTTTTGGAAGAAAGGTCTCAGCGATAGGGAAGATAGCCACCCCTTCAAGTCCATCAATGCTTAACAAACCTTCAGGCTCAACGACAAACCTCATCAATCCTCTTCTCCTTCCAATAGTTCAATATCATCCTCAGTAAGCTCCACCATGTTCTTGAGTTCCTCTACAGTTATGATTTCTCGTCTTGGCTTATCATCATGAGTTATTGTCCCGTTAATTGTGATATTGTTCTGAGCCATTCCATACGCTTTGGTTAAGTGTTCCAAAGCCTTCAAACGGGCTAAGGTTGGAGCTGGGATCGTTTCTTTCTTGCCTGTTTTAGCGTTGATGATAACGTCTGTAGCCTCTCCCCTCACAATGTCCGATAAGTGGACTAGCACCTCTTCCACGGAAGCAATCTCTTCACTCGTCCAATACTTGTGATGTTCTTTTATGAAGCCATTAACGTCTGGACGATTCAGGAGACTCCAGCCGTGCTTACTTGTGTATCCCGCCCTTTTAGAAGCCTCTGGCACACTCCCTGTAAGGAGATAATTATGGACAAAGGCTCTCTGTCTATCGTTCAAAGGTCTAAAACTATTTAAGGCTTCCACTGTCTCAGGGGAAACCTCGTTTACTTCCATTACATGATTCCTAGTTACTTCTGGCATATCATTTCGTCCTTTCTAATTTAAGCTAGTAATTCGTCCCACTCTTCCTCAGTGATAAATCGTCCTTCCTCAAAAAGCTCATCCACACTTTTAATTTTTAGCGTAAGTTTCTCATATGGTTTGAAACCAAGACGACGTAAAAACTCTTCATTAGTTTCTGGATAAGTTGGATTAGGTGGAGATTGCTTCTTCAGGTCAGTTGAAGGGATAGAGTCACTACCCTGAGGAGTAGGAAGTTTTAAGTCCGCTTTGTCTTGAGGAGTTGGAGTTACTTCTTCCACCTTCTCAATACTCTGTGGTTCTTCCTGTGGTTCTTCCTGTGGTTCTTCCTGTGGTTCTTCACGGGGTTGAGGTTGAGGAGTATCTTTCACTACACTCTCAATCGTCTTAGTAACGTAGCTCTTTACTCCACTTGAGTATTTTGGAGCGTTCTCTTCTAGTCTTTCCATGACTTCTTTCACGACTTCTGGGGATAGCTGCTTCTCTTTCGCCTGATCCATAACTTCAGCTTTAACCTCTTCTTTGGTCGCTGGGGCTTTAACTTCTTTTCTCTTAGAAGCCACTACTCCCTTAGATTGGGCCTCAACGTCAGCAAGTAGCTCCTCAACGTTCCCAGCCCTTACAAGAGCTTGTGAGACTTTGTGAGAGCCAACAATACCATTAAGGAAGACCTTCTCTTCACAAGGCAAGTACAGCATATTAGAGCGTCCGTCTTTCCCGATAGTAGAGACAAGATTGACTGCCTCAAGCTTCTTCAGTGTTCTTCTGAACTTTTGTTTATTCCAGCCTAAATCCTCCATAGCTTTCTCTTCAGTGTATTTACAGTAAATCTTCCCCTCATGGGAGTATCTCTCATAGTTGAGATGAGATAGCTCCCACAAGTCACGAATCAGCGGATATAGGACGTATTCGTTTTCTGTGATTGTTTTATCCTTCAGAAGCTTCAAAAGGTTGCGGGACGTTGGAGCATAGCTTGTTACTGTATCCAATCTGTAGTATCCCAGCTCATTACGCTCTATCATCCTTAAATGCCCCCTTTTATAACTTCAATGTCGGCTAGTACCCGCAAGCAATCCAGTAACAATTGATTTGTATCTATATCAAGATTCTCTTTCGCTCTCTCATAGAACTCAGGAAGCTCTGCTCTAGTTAGTTGAAGGTAGTGAAAACGTTGACCTATAACCTCGGCTCGTCTTTTAACTAGGCGAGAGCTTTGTTTTAGTTCTTCAATTCCACTAGCCTCTTTCTCAATGTCCTTAACCATCTTAAGGACTGTCAGAAACACTTCTTCAAATTTATTCACTTTAATCTTGATATCCATAAATATCGCTCCTATTCTGTTCATGGTTCTGGTGGTTATAAGGGCTAAAAATTACTTCCCAGCCACTAGGCGGGCATGGGCTTCATTAATCAATAACTCCACTAGCTGAGTCCTGTGGAGGGATAGGTTTAAGTCCATTCTGTAGCGTTGCTGTAGCTCACTAGCCTTCTGGATGATTTCAGGCTTTAGAGCCACAGTTGTCTTTTTGTATGTTTTGTTCTCCATAGTGTCTTCCTCCAGTAAATTAAATTCCGTCCTTTTCAGCTTGCTCACTTCTCATATCATTCCATAGCCTCCGAAAACGAGCCTCTTGCTCCTTTCCTTTGAGTGTTTTCAGCGCCCCTGAGAGCCTGTCTATCTGCTCTAGTCTGTACAACTCAAGCTCCACTCTGTCGGCATATTTAACGTAAAGCTCAGCGTCATATTTCTTCATCTCATAAAGACAGTCAAACAGTCGGCTTTTGTAATCAAAATTTAAATCCATTAATCTCTCATCCTTTCTTTCAAGTAATAAAAAAGAAGTAGCTCCTAAGAGCCACCTCACATTTTAAATTTTTGTTTCAATGAGATATCCATCATGCCTTCTAGCTTATCCATTGGATAAAGTTCAAGCTGTTGATCCACGAAAGACTTTGAATAGCCGAGCTTCTTCCCTTTCTCATGGATTCCAGATAGTTGGTCGAAAGATTCAAGCTTCATGTTGAAAGCTCTTGAGACCAGTTCCTCGTCAATTTCATAATTAGTGAAGCCTGACTCCAAACGCCCGTACACGCCACGCTCCAAAGTGTAAAGCTCACTCCTTTGTTGGTGGGATAGCTGTTCTAGGTCTTTGACTACCTCAGCGTCAACTACTTTAGAGAACCCGTCCGTACTAAAAATGATAGGGACACCATCCACAACACGTAGCTCACGGACATTAGCGTTTTCGCCAAATTTTGCAATTCTTTCAGCTCGTCTTCTTTCGTCTTCAGCTTTTATATACTCCTCATACTCCAATCTGAGCTGGGCTTCCTCTTTTTGAAGCTTCTCTTCCAAAGCCTTCATTTCTTTTCTTTTCTTTTCTTGAGTAAATTGGTAGAAACTCATGTTATACATTTTTTGCATTTCTCCTTTATAGTTATTTAGGATAATTTTTATTCTCACTATTCAAAAAGAGAAGAGTGGACTCAACCACTCAACTCAAAAAGAATAAGAGAAATAGCAATAAGCCAGGAGGTAATATTACACGGCTTATCGAACCTCTGAGGGAGACTACCTCAGAGGCTCTGAAGCCTCATAATAGCCACAAACCCTGAACAAAATAAGAAGCCTATCTCTGTATGTTGGCTCTAATACAGTGATAGTAGTTAGAAGCTCTTTCAAGCTTCAGGAAACTCTTAAGTATATTAAGAACTTCATGAAACTTAAGAGGCGGAATAGAGGAGGGGAGGTTCAATACCCCTCTACTATATAGTTCCGAGTTCACTATGCTCTGGTCACACAAAATATAAGAATTTATAAAAAAAAATTTATTTAGCCGATAGGGTGGTAATAGTGGATAGGGGGATATTAGCGGGTAGTTACTTCAGCGAAGCTGAAATCTTTTTTTCTTTAAAGATTGTTTTCTAAAACACTTCTCGTTCACTACGTTCACTCGAAATCTCTTAAAAGATATTCCAGCGGATACTGATCCATGAGAAAGAATGTTTACCCCTACATAAACACACCTTCCCTACGGACTTTATAGATACTAGTTGGACTAGTGACCTGTTCCGCTGTATTGAGTTTTTAGTGAGCCAAAGAAGTGTTTTAGGGAAACATATCTTTAGTGCTTACATTGTATAGTTCCAGCTATGAAGCACGTTTGTAACACTATTAGAGGAACTTTTTTAAATAACTTTCAGGACAGCAGGAGAGAGCGAGGGAGGAGCTGAGCGAGGCGGGGCGTATCTCTCCTTTATCTTTTCTAATAAAGGAATACCCGAGGATTGATAAGGGGATAGAGGTAATTTATATACTTATAGAGTAAATAGCCGAAATCTAGCCTTTATATATCTATCCTCTTAACGGCTATTTATTTTAAATATATAGATATTCTTATTAACGGATATCCGTGAGCTTTAGCGAACGGAAGATATCAATCAATATATGTTGGTTAACTCTGTTGGCTATATGTTGGATAGAGTATCATTTTTGATACCTATAAAGTATCAAATTTGATACCTATATAAGTATCATTTTTGATACCTATTAAGATTGAGGCTTATCGCCAGCTCTCTCAGCCCCCTTTTCGGCTATAGGGACTCCAGAGTATAAGTATCAAATTTAATACCTGCCCGTCCTAACCCTCCTCAATTTTAAGGTGTCACCAAAATTGGTGATACCCCCTCGCCTTAACCTTTTGGACACACAAAAAGCTCCATACCATAAGTATCAAAAACGATACCTATAATATGGAGCTAGGATTACGGGCGGAGACCTCTCTCATTTCATCTCTCCCTCTCGATATTTCTTCAGATGGCGTTTAAAGGTTGCTAAACTCACTCCAGCCATCTCAGCTGCTCGGGGCTGTGAGATAGTCCCTTTCTCTACTTCTTCTATCCAATGGCGTACTACTGGAGAGAGCTTCGTCTTTTTCGGCTGTCCAAACTGAACACCCTTCTTCTTAGCTTTCTCTCTTCCTTCGTTGGTACGTTCTAATATTCTATTTCTCTCAAATTCGGCGAAAGCGGAGAACATAGTGAAGACTAATTTACCAGCGGGAGTGTTATCCACAGTTCCTATATCGCCAAAAACCACAGTAATATTCTTATCCACAAGTTGCTCTAAGACTGTCAGAGCGTCCTTAGTGTTTCTTGCTAGTCTGTCCATTTTGGAAACGTGAAGAATGTCTCCTTCCCTTACAAAGTCAATACACTCTTGAAGAGCCTTTCTCTCCTCCATTTCTGATCCTGAACGTTTCTCTCCAAATACCTTTTTAACTCCCTTATACTCCATATAGCTCTCTTGAGTGGCTAAATCCTGACCTACTGTACTTACTCTTATGTATCCTACTTCCATGATTGTCTCCTCCTGCTGTGGTTATTTTCTCGGGTACTATTTTAGAAATATGTATTTCTTGCCTATACGTCATGCCAGAAGCCAAATTTAAAGCACCCCCTCCCCTCATTGTCGACCGAGTGAGAAGGTCTGTTAAGCTGTCTTTATTGGTCTCTGGTTATTCTTCTATGTGATTGGTTCTTTAATCTTCTTCTTAAAGCTCTTACATTAAATGAGCTGATTAAATGAGCCTGTTATAACCCTTATTCTATGCGGCTACACAAACAGTGTCAACTACTTATGAGACCTGAGCCTGTTTTTCTATACTATAACAGCATGTTGGTTAATAGGGGCTGAAACCTTTACAGCAGTTCAAATAAAGCTTATCAGCAGGCTATAATGGACTTTAATAGAGTAATATAGCTGAGTCTGTTTCCCACAGATTGATAGTAAGCTAGAGAATAATTGGAAAAAACGACCATTTTATCCTAGATACAGGAATTTTAGTATGATACAATTGCATTATAAAAAGGAAAAAAATGTAATTGCACGAACGCCATATGGTATAAAACTATACTTGGAGGTTTTATGTATGAGTAGTATTAGAATTAAATGGATTGAAATTGAAAACTATCGATCCTTTGGTGAAAGGAAGTTTATTTCATTCCCATCAGAAGACTACAAAAAGCCTGTTGCCATTGTAGGGTACAATAACGCCGGAAAGACCAATGTACTTAACGCTATACTATATGGAATAACTGAAAAATATGTCGCAAAAGATACTTTCACCAGAGACGATTTTCACAATAGAGATTTTAATAATATTCCAAGCATCGTTGCAGAAATGGAAACTAGTGTAGAAAAAAAGGTTGAAAAGGGTAAGTATGCAAATTTAACTGGGTTTAATTTTTTAAATATTACTTTAGATGGTACTGAAATAGAAAGTGCTACAATGAGTCCCTATAAAGACGCTAACCAAAGAGTAAGAAATTATGATGCATATGGAGCCTCAAAATACTTTAAGATTTTTTATATTAACTTTCACGAAATAAAAAAAGAAATCTCTACTAAAAAAACAAGTTGGGGCAATCTTACCTCATTTCTTGCTAAACATATAAAAAGTCTAGTCGACTCAGATAAAGAAATGCATAAGAAGAAAAATACATTTAATGATTCAATAAAGGGATCCACAGAGGAAATACTACAAGATTCACAACTAAATGATTTTATAAAAAAAATACAATTAAATTATTCAAAGAATCTTAGAGATAATAATTGCAATATTGAGTTTGGGTTACCAGAATATGAAGATATTTTCTTAGAAATGATGTTCAAGATTGGATTGAATGGTGATGCTTCTAATTTGGTACCAATAGAGCAATTTGGTGATGGTTATATATCAATGTTTGTAATGGCTGTAATTCAAGCAATTGCTGAAACTAACGATGAAGATAGATGCCTTTTTTTATTTGAAGAACCGGAGAGTTTTTTGCATGAAAATCATCAAGAATACTTCTATAAAGTTGTATTATGTGGATTGGCAGAGAAGGGACATCAGGTTATTTATACCACCCACTCCGATAAAATGGTCGATATTTTTGATACACAAGGTCTTATCAGATTAGAATTTGATGAAAGTAAAAAGCAAACGGAAATTAAATATAATAAATCTTCTGATGAGTTCCTATCAAAGATAATGGCGACCGAGGAAGAGGGAGAATTATTAAACAAATTTAGAGACTACAATAATTACATCAAGATAATCGAACCGAATTTAAATAAAATAATTTTCAGTAGAAAGGTATTACTTGTTGAAGGTCCAAATGACATGATGGTTTATAAAGAAATTATTAGAAAAAAAGTATTGGACAAAACAAAGAATTCTAGCTTCGCTGACGCCTACCTCAATTTCAATAATATCGCTATACTTCCGCATCATGGAAAAATCACTGCATTAGTTCTTGTTAAATTATGTAAACACTTAGGTCTAGATTTTTATCTAATTAATGATTTCGATTTTAGTAAGGATTTCACAGGGAAACTGTATTTTGCGAATATAGATGATTTAAAAGGTAGCGATTTTTACAGAAATGAAATTGCCCATATTGAAGCCTTTAACTTAAAAGGCGAAGCATTAAGTGACCGAACAAAAAAAGCTATGGTTACAACTAATTGGAAATTAATAAATGAGGCTAATAACGACCAAATTCATTTTAATATACCTAAATTAGAAGCCTTAATTGGTTATACAAAAAATGATAAGGATAGCAATGGTATCTGGGAGGCAATAAGCAAACTAGATACTTTTGATGAAAAATTAGTACCTAATACCTTAATTGAGTTTTTAGAAATAGATAAATTAAAATCCATTTATGAGGCTTCACAGTCTGATCCATTATCTCTTCATTGATTTTGTTACCCAGTACCTTCAACAATCATATATCTTTATACAATTTTCTTGACTTTCAAGGTCTTCCATTCACTGAATGGGAGTGAAATGGACTTAAGCAATTGGACATAGTTAGTCCCTGATTTCAGGAAAAACAAAAAAATGCTTTTCGAGAAAACAGGGAATAACTAAGGTACTGAACGGTCGTTCATGGTTGAAGTTTCTTGTATCATCCTTACTCAGTTATTGCTTTCCAGCAACGAATAACTCATTTATATTCTGCCCTAAATGTCTTTGTCGTTATTCGCTCCAGCCTCCGAAAAGGCTCAGAATACCTCCTACACTGTTACGGTCGCAATCACCTACAAACGCCCGCCTTGAGTAAGGGAAAGGCTGAGAATTGAATCTCAGGGCGTAGGAGTGTTGTTTTCTGCATTGGGTACACTGAACCCTGACCAGTTTGAGAAGTTAATGGGCAACCTTCCCTCACCCGACCTAAAAAAGACAATAGGAAACTAGACCTCTTGAGCCTATTTTTCAAAAATGGTAAAATAGACAAGAAGCTGATGAGGATTTCTTATTCAGTTTTACTTCAATAATGTTTTTAGTCTCCAGTTGCAGCTGGGGACTTTTTCTTTTATCTACGCCTCTTTACAAAACCAATTGGACTCTTTGTTGAAGCCGTCTCAATTATGTGATCCGTTTGGAGTCCCTGAAGATACCTATTTGTGATAGATATATTTTCATGACCCGCTATTTTTGAAACACTGTACACATCCATACCTTGTCTCAGAAAAGATTGGATTGCATAGTGTCGGAACGTATGAGGACTACACCTAATTTGTTCTCTGACTCTCGCCTTCTTTCCGGCTTCTCTTACCACATATTCCACCATGACAGTTGTGAGAGGTTTCCCACTCCTACTTAGAAAAAAGTTATTATACTGGGTCTCGATTCTTTGGAAATATTTATTCCGTATTCGCTGATAACGGAATATCAACTTCTTTAATTGCGGGCTGATAGGGACAAACCTCCACTTACGACCTTTCCCCAATATTTTGATTACACTATCCTCAATTTGATTCGTTTCGAGGTTAATCAACTCGCTAAGTCTTATCCCTGTATCAATGAAGAAAGCAATAATGAGCTTATTTCTGGCTTCAAGATAGGTTTTAAATGTGAATACATTCAAGAGTCGGCTTACCTCTTCATCTGTGAAAGTGTGGATAACTACTTTTTCCTCTCTCAGGAGCTTAATCTTTTTCATTGGGCTTGAAGAGATATATTCCTCTTTGACAAGATAATTGAAATAGGCTCTGTTCGACTTGATGATTGCGTTTATATAACTTGCTTTGAAGCCTTTTTCTTGTAAGTGATGAATGAACTCTTTCAAGTGAATTACTTTAAGACCATCAAAAGATTGAACCTTTTTTTCATCTTTCAAAAACTCAATTAAGAGTCTTGTGTTATAGAAATATGTCTCTTCAGTTCGTTTAGAGTAGTTCTGGGTTCGCATATCATAAATGAACTCTTCCAGAAGATCCATAAGCAAAAATTCGTCATAACGCAAAAAAGAACGCCTCCTTCCTTTTATTCAAAGGAAGAAAGCGTTCCGAAAGTGTACGACATAGTTTATCAAGTTTTTAACTGATTAAATCAAGCTATACACCTTTCTGTATGACTAAATACATACAATAACTTAGTAATGGCGTCCCATTATTAAATTATTTTTTAAGGTTGTAGAAAGATGCAAGACCTTTGTATTCAGCTAAATCGCCAAGCTCGTCTTCGATGCGAAGAAGTTGGTTGTATTTCGCGATACGGTCTGTACGGCTCATAGAACCAGTTTTGATTTGGCCAGCGTTTGTTGCAACAGCGATGTCCGCGATTGTGGAATCTTCTGTTTCACCAGAACGGTGAGATACAACAGCTGTGTAGCCAGCGCGTTTAGCCATTTCGATTGCATCGAATGTTTCAGTCAATGTACCGATTTGGTTAACTTTGATAAGGATAGAGTTAGCAATGCCTTTCTCGATACCTTCAGCAAGCTTTTTAGTGTTAGTTACGAACAAGTCGTCACCTACTAATTGTACGCGATCGCCGATGCGCTCAGTTAGCAATTTGTGACCTTCCCAGTCGTTTTCGTCTAAACCATCTTCGATAGAGATGATTGGGAATTCGTTGATTAATTCTTCATAGAAGTTAACCATGTCTTCAGAAGAAAGACCAGTGCGGCCTTCGCCTGCTAGATCGTATTTCTTCGTTTCTTTGTTGAAGAACTCAGAAGATGCAACGTCCATTGCAAGGTATACGTCTTTACCAGCTTCGTAGCCAGCTTTAGTGATTGCTTCGATGATTACTTCAAGAGCTTCACGGTTAGAACCAAGGTTTGGAGCAAATCCGCCTTCGTCACCTACAGCAGTGTTCAAGCCTTTACCGTGAAGAACGTTTTTCAAGCTGTGGAATACTTCAGCACCCATGCGGATAGCTTCTTTGAAAGTAGGAGCTCCAACAGGCATGATCATGAATTCTTGGAAGTCAACGTTGTTATCAGCGTGAGAACCACCGTTGATGATGTTCATCATTGGAGTTGGAAGCTGTTTCGTGTTGAATCCGCCAAGGTAACGGTATAAAGGAATGTTTAGGAAGTCAGCAGCAGCGATTGCAGCAGCCATGGAAACGCCTAGGATTGCGTTTGCACCTAATTTACCTTTGTTTTCAGTTCCGTCAAGCTCGATCATTGCTTTATCGATGCCAGCTTGGTCAAGAACGTGCATGCCGATGATTTCTTCAGCGATGATGTTGTTTACATTGTCAACTGCTTTTTGAACACCTTTTCCAAGGTAGCGGCTCTTGTCGCCATCGCGAAGCTCAACTGCTTCGTATTCACCAGTAGAAGCACCAGATGGTACTAACGCGCGTCCGAATGCGCCAGATTCTGTTTCGATTTCTACTTCAACTGTTGGGTTACCGCGGGAGTCAAGGACTTCGCGTGCATATACGTCAATAATGATTGGCATTGTATAATTCTCTCCTTTTAAATCAAAGAATGTTTTATTCATCATTAGTTTGCACAAATGATTATTTCTTAATTAATGATTTTCCAGTCATTTCTTTCGGTTGTTGTACGTGAAGAAGATCAAGCATAGTTGGAGCTAAGTCTCCAAGAATACCGCCCTCACGAAGTTCAACGTCTTTGTCTGTTACGATAACAGGAACTGGGTTTGTTGTATGAGCAGTCATTGGGTGGCCATCAGGAGTGATGACTTCATCCGCATTACCGTGGTCAGCTGTAATGATGGCTTTTCCGCCCATAGACAAGATTTTATCCACGATTTTGCCTAGGCACTCATCAACGGTTTCAACTGCTTTGATTGTCGGCTCAAGCATACCAGAGTGACCTACCATGTCTGGATTAGCAAAGTTCAGGATGATGGCATGATGATTGTCTTCTTCCAATTCCTTCATAAGTGCGTCTGTTACTTCATACGCGCTCATTTCCGGTTTAAGGTCATAAGTAGCAACCTTTGGAGAATTGATCAAGATGCGTTTTTCGCCAGGGAATTCCGCTTCACGCCCGCCGCTCATAAAGAACGTTACGTGAGGGTATTTCTCTGTTTCAGCAATACGCAATTGCTTCAAGTTGTTTTGAGACAACACTTCACCAAGTGTGTTATCAAGGTTTGTCGGCTTGAATGCCACATATCCTTGAACCGTTTCACTGAAGTGCGTCAAGCAAACGAAGTACAAGTTTTTCGGGAATCCTGGTCCACGGTCAAATGAACGGAAGTCCTCGTTTGTAAATACGTTTGAGATTTGGATAGCTCGGTCTGGACGGAAATTGAAGAAGATAACGGAATCATTATCTTGAATTTTCGCCACAGGCTGTCCATCTTCCTTTGTAATAACAGAAGGAAGAACGAACTCGTCAAAGATTCCATTGTTATAGGAGTCTTCTACGACTTCCATTGCAGAAGAGTAAGCAGGTCCATCTCCGTAAGTCATGGAACGGTAAGATTTCTCTACACGATCCCAGCGTTTGTCGCGGTCCATGGAATAGTAGCGTCCAGAGATTGTCGCAAACTGACCAACGCCTGTTTCCTTGAATACTTCTTCTGTTTGTCTAATGTATTTTTCAGCAGTCTTAGGACCGACATCGCGGCCGTCTAAAATGCCGTGTACATAAACGTTTTTGAAGTTTTCTTTTGCACAAAGACGAAGCAATGCGAAAAGATGGTCGATGTGGCTATGTACGCCGCCATCGGATAGTAAGCCCATAAGGTGAAGGGCTGTGTTATGCTCTTTCGCGTGGTTAATTGCACCAAGGAAGGTATCGTTCTTTTCAAATTCGCCTTCACGGATTGCTAAGTTCACACGTGTTAAGCTTTGGTACACAATACGGCCGGCGCCAATGTTTAAGTGGCCAACCTCAGAGTTACCCATTTGGCCTTCAGGAAGACCAACGGCTTCTCCGCTTGCCGTTAAATAATTGTGTGGGAATTCTGCCCAAAAGCGGTCAAAGTTCGGTTTCTTTGCTTGTGCAACAGCATTACCTTGTTCTGTGTCACGTGCTCCGAAACCATCTAGGATGATTAACGCAACTGGTTTTTTGCTCATTTAGAAACAGCCTCCAATAAACCTAAGAAAGAAGCTGGTTGAAGGCTTGCGCCGCCAACTAATGCACCATCAATGTTCTCTTCTGCAAGATATTCTTTGATGTTCTCAGGTTTTACGCTTCCGCCGTATTGGATGCGAACCGCAGCCGCAACGTCAGCGTTGAAGCTTTCTGCAACTGTTTGACGGATATGGCCGCAAACTTCATCTGCATCTTGTGCTGTAGAAGATTTGCCTGTGCCGATAGCCCAGATTGGCTCATAAGCGATAACAGCTTGTTTAGCTTGCTCGTCTGTAAGACCAGCGAACGCCTTTTTGATTTGGTCTGCAACCAAGTCTTTTGTTTTGCCTGCTTCACGCTCTTCAAGCGTTTCACCGCAGCAAACGATTGGCGTTAGGTTATGTTTGAACGCAGCCAATGTTTTCTTGTTAACAGATTCGTCTGTTTCATTGAACATTTCTCTGCGCTCAGAGTGACCTAGGATTACGTATTGTACGCCTAAGTCTGCAAGTGCAACAGGGCTTACTTCGCCTGTGAAAGCACCGTTCTCTTCAAAGTGCATGTTTTGTGCACCTACAGCAACGTTTGTCCCTTTAGTCGCTTCAACAAGCTGACCAAGGAATGGAGCCGGGCTGCAGACAACAGTATCAACTGCATCATTTGAAGGAACAACATTTTTAACTTCTTCCACGAAGCTGATCGCTTCAGAAAGAGTTTTATTCATTTTCCAGTTACCAGCGATAATTGGTTTACGCAATTTAAAACATCCTTCCTCTTTTTCAGAAATGCCTATTCGTCTGTATTTTACCAGGGCCCTTGGCAAAATACACCCTGTATAGGAAATTTCCTGAGAGTATTCTTATTTATCGTTTAAAGCAACTACGCCAGGAAGCTCTTTGCCTTCGATGAACTCAAGGGAAGCTCCGCCGCCTGTAGAGATGTGGGACATCTTATCAGCAAGGTGGAATTTCTCAGCAGCCGCTGCAGAGTCTCCTCCGCCAACTACGCTGAACGCATCGGAATTAGCTAGCGCTTCTGCTACACCTTTTGTACCGTTAGCGAATTTATCAAATTCAAATACGCCCATAGGTCCGTTCCAGATGACTAATTTAGAGTTTTTGATGACATCTGCATACAATTCAACTGTTTTCGGTCCAATATCAAGGGACATCCAGTCAGCTGGGATTGCATCGATATCAACGATTTTAGATTCTACGTTTTCGCCGAATTCAGGAGCGATAACCGCATCGATTGGCATGTAGAATTTAACACCTTTTTCTTCAGCTTTTTGCATGAAGGATTTAGCTAAGTCGATTTTGTCTTCTTCTAAGAGGGAAGTACCGATTTCGTAGCCTTTAGCTTTGATGAATGTGTAAGCTAAACCACCGCCGATGATCAAGTTATCCACTTTATCAAGAAGGTTTTCGATTACGCCGATTTTATCTTTAACTTTCGCTCCGCCGATGATAGCTGTGAATGGACGTTCTGGGTTAGACATTGCTTTGCCAAGTACATCCAATTCTTTTTGCATAAGGAAACCGGAAACAGCAGGAATGTGTTTTGCGATTCCTTCAGTAGAAGCGTGTGCACGGTGAGCGGCACCGAATGCATCGTTAACGAAGATATCTGCTAAGGAAGCAAATTCTTTTGCTAGTTCAGGATCGTTTTTCTCTTCACCTGGGTAGAAACGAACGTTTTCAAGCAATAGAACATCGCCATCGTTCATTTTTTCGATTTGAGCTTTTACAGCGTCGCCATAAGCTTCGTCTGCTTTTCCTACTTCTTTGCCAAGAAGCTCGCTCAATTTAATCGCTACAGGAGTTAAGCGAAGCTCTTCCTTCACTTCACCCTTTGGACGGCCCATGTGGCTTGCAAGGATAACTTTCGCACCTTGTTCCATTAGGTATTGGATTGTTGGAAGTGCTGCACGGATACGCGTATCATCCGTGATTGTACCGTTTTGCATCGGAACGTTAAAATCTACACGGCAAAATACTTTTTTGCCTTTTACATCAATGTCTTTAATTGATTTTTTGTTCACTGTAGGAACCTCCTTAAAATCAAAACAATGTGCTTAGAAACAGTTTCTGCCCTGAACTGTCCAAGCTTCATTCACCTTAAACCTCTGCCCAAAGCTTAATCCTGAATGAAAACAAAAAAACAAGGGAAAGGGGAATCTTCCCCTTCCCCCTCAAGTTGACAATTATATTAATTGCTCAGACATCCAAAAGGATTCGAATTAAAGACCTTTTTTAGCGATGTAAGCTGCAAGGTCTACTACACGGTTAGAGTAGCCAGTTTCGTTATCGTACCAAGAAAGTACTTTAACCATGTTGCCATCCATAACCATAGTAGAAAGTGCATCGATAGTAGAAGATTGAGTAGTTCCGTTGTAGTCACGAGATACTAATGGAAGCTCGCTGTACTCAAGAATACCTTTCAATTCGCCTTCAGCAGCAGCTTTCAAAGCAGCGTTTACTTCTTCAGCTGTAACTTCTTTTTCAAGTTCTGCAACAAGGTCAACTACAGAAACGTTTGGAGTTGGTACACGCATAGCCATACCGTTCAATTTACCTTTAAGTTCAGGCAATACAAGCGCAACAGCTTTAGCAGCACCAGTAGTTGTTGGGATCATGCTTTCAGCAGCAGCACGCGCACGACGGTAGTCTTTGTGCGGCAAGTCAAGGATTTGTTGGTCATTTGTGTAAGAGTGAACTGTTGTCATCATACCGCGTTTGATACCGAATTTGTCATTCAATACTTTAGCGAATGGAGCCAAGCAGTTAGTTGTGCAAGATGCGTTAGAGATTACATCGTGGTTAGCCGCATCGTATTTATCTTCGTTAACACCCATAACGATTGTGATATCTTCGTCAGATGCAGGTGCAGAGATGATAACTTTTTTAGCGCCAGCTTCGATGTGTTTCGCAGCGTCAGCACGTTTTGTGAAACGGCCAGTAGATTCAACAACGATATCTACGCCAAGATCTCCCCAACCAAGTTGAGCTGGATCTCTTTCAGCAAGAACTTTAACGCGGTGTCCGCCAACTACTAGGTAGTCGCCGTCAACTGTTACTTTTTCTTCTAAAGTTCCGTGTACGGAATCATATTGTAAAAGGTGTGCAAGCATTTTTGCATCAGTTAAATCGTTTACTGCTACGATTTCAACCTCAGGGTTTTTCAACGCTGCACGGAATACGTTACGTCCAATTCTACCAAAACCATTAATACCTAATTTTACTGCCATTAGAAGGTTCCTCCTTTTGGAATCTTAGTAAATAATTTTTATTCAAAAGGGTGTTAGCCCTTAAGTAACTGAATTGCTGCACCTTCATCCGTAATTAAAATCGGTTTCTTCGGTGCCATTTTGATGTAGGCTTTGATGGCCTTTGCCTTTGAAGCTCCCCCGGCAACCGCGATGACATGCTCGATATTCGGCAGATCATCTAATTGCAGTCCAATGGTACGGACTTTCTGAATTATGTTTCCATCTTCATCGTAATAATATCCAAACGCTTCGCCAATTGCCTGATTTTTTTCAAGCTCATTGAGCTCACCAGCGGATACTTTCCTTCGTTCAGCCATGGTTTTCGCTTCGCCAATCCCATGGAGGACAATATTAGAGGATTTCAACAAATCCAGCACTTCCCCAATTGCAGGTTCACTCGTTAATGTGTTGTAGGCTGCTTCGCTTAGATTATCTGGAACATACAAAACACGATAACGGGCATTCATCTTCTCAGCCATTTGTTCACAGACTGTATTAGCCTGATAGCTGGCCCCCTTACCGAGTCCTCCTCTTGCAGGAACAAAGAGTATATCCTCGACATTTGGGAGTTCCGAAACATTCGGCAGCATCTTACCGATAGCGGCCATCGTTGTTCCACCTGTTACGGCAATGATATTTTTACCCGTAAGCAGACTTTTCATACGCGCAGCTCCTGCACGTCCCAATTCATCAATAACCCATGGAGAAGTATCGCTGTCTCCATTGACAATGATGACTTTGTCGATATCCAATTTTTCCTGTAGAAGGTGCTCCATTTCGTCTATACCCGAAAGTTGCCGTATTACACCACCAAGGTTATCCAATACTTCCTGCCCTTCATTCGTTACTGTCATTCCGGAGCTTGCGATATCAATCAATTTCTGCTCCTTCAAGAACTCCACTTCACTCCGCAAAGTTCTTTCCGTAATGTTCAGTGTTAAGGAAAGGCTTCTTCTGCCGACTGGCTGCATTGTGCGAATCGACCGCAGAATATTGTATCGTTTTTGCATGACCTCGAATATATCGGGAATTAACTTTTTTTGTAAATGGAGAGATCCATCCATATAAATTCAAACTCCTTTAATATAATCCTTGGTCATTTTATGTCCAGGTGAGACATTTTGTGTCCCTGTTTATGTAAAAAAAATAACTCCTGATGTACCTATATATTATCAGGAGTTTTCTTGAAATACAATAGATTAAATTGTGAACTTATGAAATCATGCCAATACATGGCGAACATCATCGATATCGATTTTTCCATATTGTATGATTTCCCCGTCAACTTCTACGACTGGAATCATCAAACCATATTGCTCGAGCAACCGATCATTCGCATAAATGTCCACTTCCAGCAGGGTAAACGTCTTCTCGCGCTGCAGTAATTTCAATAAGTCTTTTGCCTCCTCACAAAGAGGACAATCCTTCTTCGTATAAAAATGAACGATAGGAACTCTCACAATACTAACCACCTGTCTCTTAATAAATGTAGTTTTCTATATACCCCGAATATTCCTATTAATAACGTCTTCTTTTCGAAGAGGAAGGAATTCTCATTTGTTCCCTATATTTAGCAACCGTTCTTCTTGAAATGACAATGCCCCGGTTTTGTTTCAGCTCGTCGGCAATAGCCTGATCAGACAACGGTGCCTCCTTCTCCTCTAAAGCGATTAAATTCTCGATTTCCTTCTTTACCTTTAAAGCGGATGCATCAGCACTCTGTTCTGTTTGCAGCCCAGCTGAGAAAAACATCCTCATCGGGATGATCCCAAATGGCGTTTCCATCATCTTATCACGAACGGCTCTGCTCACGGTTGACTCATGCATCCCAATAAGCTCAGCAATATCCTTCATCACAAGTGGTTTTATGAAATCCGTTTTGCCTGTGACAAAATACTCAATCTGCTTTTCAATTATGGCATTTGTCACATGAAGAAGTGTTTCATTTCTTTGTTGAATCGCCTTTTGCAGCCACTTATACTCCATCCGTTTCTGATGGATATAACGCATGGCCGCCTCATCCTGCTGCCCCTCAATCCCAATGGCAAATTCCCTTATCCTCACTCGACAAGACTCGACAATCTCTGCTATGAGCTTGCCCTTTGATGGAAAGACCCTTACATCCGGCAGCGTATACTGGGAGCGCTCAGAGCCAAATGCTGCTCCAGGACGCGGATTATAAGCCTGTATTTGATCAAAGATACGCTGAATCTCCACGACTGGCACATCAAGTGTTCTTGATAGCTCCTTCCATCTCTTCTCTACAAATGATGTGAAATAATCTGTCAGCAAAACCTTTAATAAAGCGCTTTCATTTTTATTCCTTCGTGCTTGGATAAGCAGGCATTCACTAAGGCTCTCTGCTCCTACTCCTGCAGGATCTAACGTCTGAAGAATGGTCTTGGCTACTTCCCATTCAGCCTTCTGAACAGGGAAAACCGCATTGACCTCCTCGTAGGTAAGCCTTAAATATCCATTATCATCAATATTATCAATCATATAATTCAGTACTTTTTGCTCTTTGGCATCCATTACCTTAAAAGGAATCTGCCCCTTTAAATAGGCATGTAAGCCAGGACGGTCATCACTGATTTGATTGATCCATGACATATCCCCATGCTTGCGGCCGCTGGGCGGCTCATATCCGCTCTCCACTTCAATCAATGGATTATCGAGTGCCTTGCTCTCCATAAAAGCGGTTAGTTCAATGGCTGGATACTGCAGAAGCATAATTGCCTGGCTCAACTCCGGCGTCATCGCCAGCTTCAAGCTCTGCTGTTGAAACAATCCCATCTCCATCTTCAACAACCTCGCCTCCTGCCTCATAGTACTTACTTTAATAGTAGTGAATGGTATCTATTTGAGCAAGGGAAAGATTGGGGATTTTGGGATAATAAGTTACAAAAGAAATTACCTCTCCACCGGTTGTGTCAATAAAAATTATGGCAGCCTCCATTTAAGACCAGTCCCGAAAATTAGACTGCACTGCATACTCTGGCATCTACCTGAGAAGTTATAAGCGCAGAACACCTCGGTTCCATTATCGTCGACGCGCCCGGATCACCCCATATATTTGTACCTGTCCTACTATCAATATGAGAGAGAAAACAAAAAAGCTCTTCAAGCAATTGCTTGAAGAGCCTCTCTTGCATAACCGGTACGCCCTTGGAGGGAATCGAACCCCCAGCTCAAGAACCGGAATCTTGTGTTTTATCCGTTAAACTACAAGGGCAAAATGTTAGCCTACAAAAATATATTATAATGAACATCAATCGATTTGGCAAGAACAATCATGTGAAGGTTTACAATACTAAAACTTGGGTAAGATGGTTAGCAGGAAACTTTCATGAAATGTTGGCGTGTAGTCTCTTCTCTATTTGAAACTTTCCCATACATAACCCGAGGAAAGACCTAACCCTGCCATGAATTTTTCCGAAAATATCTTCATCATGCGTCTTTTGTTTGACCTTTATTGACCAAAAGGTGTATGATAAAAACACGAAGTGAATATGTTTTAATACATAAAGGAGGAGAAACTAATGAATTTAATCCCTACAGTCATTGAACAAACAAACCGCGGGGAACGTGCTTACGATATTTATTCCCGCTTGCTTAAAGACCGTATTATCATGCTTGGAAGCGCCATCGATGACAATGTGGCTAACTCCATCGTTGCACAGCTTCTATTCCTGGAAACAGAAAACCCGGAAAAAGACATTTACCTATACATTAACAGCCCTGGCGGAAGCATTACAGCTGGTATGGCGATCTATGATACAATGCAGTACATCAAACCGCAAGTCTCCACTATCTGTATCGGTATGGCAGCATCCATGGGTGCTTTCCTTCTTGCTGCTGGTGAGAAAGGCAAACGTTTTGCCCTTCCTAATAGTGAAGTCATGATTCACCAACCGCTTGGAGGAGCGCAAGGCCAAGCGACTGAAATCGAAATCGCCGCTAAACGCATTCTCTTCATGCGTGAGCGCTTAAACCAAATTCTAGCTGAACGTACAGGTCAATCACTTGAAACGATTCAGCGTGATACAGAGCGTGACAACTTCATGACAGCTGACCGCGCCCTTGAATATGGTCTTGTAGACCGCATCATCACTCGCAACGTAACAGACGCTGCCAAGAAAAACGACTAATCAATTTTGATTCTAAGAAGCAGACAGGAAATCTAACCGGATTTCCTGCCTGCTTTTTTTAATGCCTCCGCTCCTCAGTTTACTTCTCTAATAGTTTATCACTTTACCAAAATAAAGATACATGTTAGTATAAACCATACTTACAATCTACCTTTTAAGGAGTGCTGATTATGTTCAAGCAAATATGCCGACATCGACATCATCATAACAGCTGACCCTTATGCTCATATAAATCATGGGCACGGGTCATTTACCCGCGCCCGCATTGGATGATTACCCGTGCGGAAAGATGTCTGCATGGGTTTTTACGTTTACTTTTATACACAGAGGAGAAATACAGCATGAATCAAAAAAATTGGGGTTTTTGGATCTTAACAATGTTCGTCGTTGGAAATATGGTCGGAGGCGGCATCTTCATGCTCCCGGCCAATCTAGCAAAAGTAGCAAGTCCAACAGGAGCCACACTAGCCTGGCTGTTGACAGGGTTCGGAGTGCTGATGATTGCGCTCGTATTCGGAAATCTCGCCATCCGCAAACCGGAATTGAAGACAGGTCCGCAAAGCTATGCACAGGCATTCTTCAAATCACCGAAGGCAGGCAAAATTGCAGGCTATGCGGTTGCTTGGGGATATTGGGCAGCTAACTGGGCAGCGACTGCGTCTGTCATCATATCATTTGCCGGCTATATGTCTACCTTCTTTCCAATCATGGTCAGTGAAAAAATCATCTGGTCAGCAGGTGCATTTACGCTTGAGTTAGGGAAGCTCTTAACATTCGCGGTCTGCTCAATCATGCTTTGGGGTATTCAATACATTCTTGTCCAAAGCTTCAATAGTGCCGGCAGATTGAATTTACTCGCCACCATCACTAAGGTGATTGGTTTCACCTTATTCATTGTCGCAACTATCTTTATCTTTGACTCAGCCAATCTGCTGAACGGCAAAGATTTCATCACGGCTGATGGAACAAGCAGCAACCTGCTCGGACAATTAAACGGAGCTGCGATAGCGACCCTGTGGGCCTTCATTGGCGTTGAAGCAGCCGTTATGCTCTCCAACAGGGCTAAATCACAATCAGATGTTAAAAAAGCCACTATCACAGGCTTGATTATCGCTATTGCCATCTATGTCGGCATCACCTTATTGACAATGGGTGCCCTTTCTCAAGAGGAGCTTCAGCAATCACAAAAGCCGCTTGTTGATGCCCTTCAGGTTGCCATCGGCACGAAGGGAGCCTATATCCTGGCAGGACTTGCCCTCGTTTCCCTTTTCGGTTCAACTGTCGGTTGGATCGTGGTCAGTTCAGAGGTGCCTTATCAGGCAGCAAGGGCTAATCTGTTCCCAGCTGCATTTGCCAAAACAAATAAAAAAGGCAGTCCAGTATTCTCTTTAACGGTGACCAATCTATTAACGCAATTTTTCTTGTTCGCAACCATCTCAGGCACAATCATGGAAGCCTACCAATTTGCGATGGTGGTCGCGACACTAGCATACTTGATTCCCTATTTGGTCTCTGTCATCTATCAGTTGAAACTGGTCATCACAGGTGAAACGTATGAGAATCGGCAGCGTTCACGCAGAATCGACACCATCATCACGGTACTAGCCTTGATTTACTCTCTTTGGGTTATTAAAACAGGCACAGCTGACTTAAAGACCTTCTTCCTAGGCATTGGACTTTTCGGATTAGGGCTTGTCTTATATCCGTTCCTAATGAAAAAGAAACCAACTCGATAAATCTTTATGAAAGGAGCCATCCCCAGATTGGATGGCTCCTTTTTTATTTTAATTAGGTATTTAATCACGATATCTATACTCTTACCAAGAACTATTTCACTATTTTTCGGAAAATTAGAGGAATTATGACAATTAACTTCGAATATTAACATTCTGAATTCAACACAAAAATTAGGGGGAATTGATTTGCGTGCAAAACCATTATTAACTGTCGCCTTTGCTGCCGCCTTGACACTCACTACCTGGGCACCTGGAGCAATGACAAAGCAAGCATTTGCTGACACAGCTGCCTCCAGTGAAAAAACGCACGAGCATGTATCCGGACCATTCGACCGTAGCATCGCCAATGAGGAACGCTTAATTAAGATGCTTAAAAAGGAAGGGTATATCAAGAAAAACGCCTCTAAGAAAGAGGAGCAAGCCCAGCTGGATAAGTACTTGAAAAACAAGGAGAAAAGCCTGAAAAAGGATAACTCCAAAGAATTCGATAAAGAAAGAAAAGCCCTTCAAAAGAAACTGGATAAGAAAAAAGGCAAAGGCTCCAAAGGAAAAGGGAAAGACCCTGACAACAAACCAATCCAGTCTGTAAAAGAGGAAAAATACCGCGGGGATGTACAAGAAGATAAAGTACTAGTCCTAGCCATTGAGTTCCCTGATTATGCCCGTAATAATGTACGTCCAGAGGACTCTGATATGTATTATAAAGATTATCCAAACGAACATTACGAGGATATGGTTTTCGGCGAAAAAGGCTATAAGGGACCAAACGGCGAAAAACTTATCTCTATGAAACAATACTATGAACAGCAATCCGGCGGAAGCTATACCGTTGACGGCGAAGTTGCCGGCTGGTATCAAGCCAAGTATCCTGCTGCCTACTACGGAGGCAACGTTCCAACTCCTGACGGCAGTGACCAAAATCCGCGTGACCTTGTCAAAGAAGCACTTGAAGCAGCGGCGCTGGACCCGAACATTGATTTATCCGAATATGACCAAGAGGACCGCTATGACCTTGATGGCGACGGAAACACACGCGAGCCGGACGGCATGGTTGACCACTTAATGATCATCCACTCTGGTGTCGGTGAAGAAGCTGGCGGCGGAACACTTGGCGGAGATGCTATTTGGTCTCACCGCTGGAACCTAGGAAAAGTATTCCCAATTGAAAACACGGAAACAGACGTAGAATACTGGAATGGCAAAATGGCCGCTTATGATTACACCATCATGCCAATCGACGGAGCAGCCGGCGTATTCGCCCATGAATATGGACATGATCTTGGCCTGCCGGATGAATATGACACGCAATACAGCGGACAAGGCGAGGCTGTTGCTTACTGGTCCATCATGGCAAGCGGTTCTTGGGCAGGTAAGATTCCAGGTACAGAGCCAACCGGATTCAGCCCATATGCTAAAGAATACCTGCAAAGCAAACAAAACAGCAACTGGCTAAAATATGAAGAAATAGACATTGCGGACCTAAACAAAAAGGGCACACAATATTTGCTTGACCAAGCCAATTCAAAGGGCACGAATTTGGATGCCTTGAAAATCAACTTGCCGGATAAACTGACAAAGGTAAATACGCCATACAGCGGACAATACGAGTACTATAGCGGCAAAGGCAATAACCTGGATAATTCCATGTCAACAGCCCTTGATTTGACAGGTAAATCATCCGCTCAATTATCCTTTAAAATCTGGTATCAAATTGAACAGGACTGGGATTACGGCTCCATTCAAGTAAAAGAAAGCGGCAGCAGCACTTGGGAGACCATTCCTGGCAACATCACCACTACAGCAAATCCGAATAACCAAAACCCAGGAAACGGGATTACTGGCACATCAAATGGATGGGTTGACGGAATTTTCGACCTCTCTGCCTATGCCGGTAAGAAAATTGACCTTCGTTTCAACTACTGGACAGATGTCGCAGCCATTGACGTCGGCTACTACGTAGACGATATCGTAATCACAGCTGATGGCACACAAATTTTAGCTGATAATGCAGATGGAGCGAATTCTGCCTTTACCCTTGCAGGATTCAAGAAAGATGAAGGTAAATTCGCAAGCGATCACTACTACCTAGTAGAATGGAGAAACCATAAAGGTGTCGACACTGGACTTGCTAACATTAAACGCGGCAAATCCCTTATGAAATATGACGGCGGCATGGTCGTATGGTATGTCGATGACAGCTATTCTGACAACTGGACAGGTAAACATCCAGGAGAAGGCTATCTAGGAGTCGTGGACGCTGACCAAGGCGCCATCAAATGGAGTGATAACTCAATCGCAGCAACACGCTACCAAATTCACGATGCTGCGTTCCGCTTAACCAAGCCAGACAAAATGTTCATCGATTACACAAGCCTTACTGGCTTAACCATGACAGACAATGACACAAAAGCCTACCCTATCTTCGACGACAGCAAAAACTACCTTAATCCGCATCTTCCTGATGCTGGACGAAACGTCCCGACATACGGTCTCAAGATCGAGGTCGTCAACCAAAGCAAAGACCACTCCGTTGGTAAGATTGTCGTAAAGAAAAATTAATGAAAAAACACCCGGTGCTGATGATGGCACCGGGTGTTTTTCTGCTAGAATGGCTTTCTATATCATCTCAGCAGGCAATAGGTAAAATCAAAATGGCGTAATTCGAGAGGTTTTTGCAGGCAATCCCTTAGAAAAACCGTTAACTTTTTCTTTTTACTCTTCTCGAGCTGCCCGGTCTTCTTTTTTAAATAAATATTTTCAGGATTCCTTAGTTTAAGGGCCATTTTTGCTTGTTTAAGGGCGAAATTGTTGGAGTATGGGCGGAACGGCTGCGGTATGGGCGAAAACTCTAGGTTAAGAGCGATACTGCCAACCAAGAATAGCCTAGGTTAGAAAATCTGATGCTCCCCAGAGGAGGCCTTAATATCAAAACAGCGTAATGAAAGAAATTGTAACAAAAATCCACTTAAAAAATCTTCATTTCCCTTCAAAAATACCATCAGCTGATTAAGTCCATATAATTGTGTAAAAAAAGAGAGTCATTTTATTCACTCTTGGCAACACTGTTTTCAGCTACGAAAAATTAGTGGAAAAGAGGAATATAAATGACTCAGTTACAGTTTAACCTTGATATGGACATTTTAAAAGAATCCGTTATTAATTCTAATCTAGATACTGTCATTAAATCGGCGGTTGTATTGGTCTTAAACGAGTACATGGAGAAAGAGAGAGATGAGTTCATCCAAGCCTCGGCTTATGAGCGCACCAACCAGCGACGTGATTTTCGAAACGGCTACTATGATCGTGAGTTGACGATGAGTATCGGCAAGCTTGAGTTGAGGGTTCCCAGAACTCGAAGTGGTGACTTCTCCCCTACGGTCTTCGAGAAATATGCTCGTTGTGACCAAGCCTTCATCTTATCCATGCTGGAAATGGTGATCAATGGAGTCTCTACCCGTAAGGTGACACATATCATCGAACAGCTTTGCGGTGAAAGTGTCTCTAAATCATTTGTTTCTTCTCTTACTCAAAAGTTGGATCCCGTTGTGAACGAGTGGGCAAATAGACCATTAAATATGGATTATTATCCTTATCTTTTCGTGGATGCCATGTACATTAAAGTGCGGGAAAACCATCGGGTTGTATCAAAAGCTGTCTATATAGCGACAGCTATAACGGAGAAAAACAAAAGGGAAATCCTCGGCTTGAGCATAGATCATGTGGAAAGCTTCGAAAGTTGGTCGAGATTTTTCCAACAGCTTAAATCTCGTGGTCTCCAATCCCCAAAACTCGTGATTTCCGATGCACATCAGGGCTTACAGAAAGCCATCCAGCGTGAGTTCATTGGGACTAGCTGGCAAAGATGTAATGTCCATTTTAAGCGCAACATAATCGAGAAGCTTCCCAAAAAGAATTCGGAAGAAATACGGAGCATGATCAAGCGAGTATTCGGAGCTGTAAAAATAGAGGATAGCCGGCGTTTCAAGGAGGAATTAATGAAGCAATTTAGTGACGAACCTAAGTATGAAAAGGCCCTGGAAATACTTGATGATGGATATGAAGATACCATCCAATACATGAGTCATCCCGCGAAGATGCATCCTCATATCCGCAGTACAAACTCACTGGAACGACTAAATCAGGAAGTCCGCAGAAGAGAAAAGGTCATACGGATTTTTCCAAACACCCAATCTGCGTTTCGGTTAGTGGGAGCTGTTTTGATGCATTAT